>NZ_JACMZT010000033.1:0-73984 GCF_017349615.1 Pseudomonas sp. GW531-T4 | reverse complement strand
GGCATCCCTGCCGGGTTACCCACGGCTCAATGCCTGCGTTCGGCCAGCGTGGTTAACGGGGCGCTCAGATCAAAAGCAAGACGGCGGCCTACCGGCCGACCTGGCTGAGAACGCGGGCCCTGTAGCCGCTGCCGAGCGCAGCGAGGCTGCGATCGAGGCCGAAGGACTCGCCAGGCAGGCACCGCGTTTCCCCAGATCCTACGAGGTGTCAGGTTTAGCGGCCCTGCGGGCCGATCGCAGCCTCGCTGCGCTCGGCAGCGGCTACACAAAGCGTGTTGCCTGACCGACCAAATCCGTCCATCAACCGCCGTGTCCGGTAGAAGAGCCGTAGCGTGCAAAAGCCGCAAGCTTCGCCCGGCTTTGGCTCTGTTCGGGCTTTGGCTGACGCGAGACAGCCGGCCTGGTTGAGAACGCGGGCCCTGTAGCCGCTGCCGAGCACAGCGAGGCTGCGATCGAGGCCGAAGGACTCGCCAGGCAGGCACCGCGTATCCCCAGATCCTACGAGGTGTCAGGTTTAGCGGCCCTGCGGGCCGATCGCAGCCTCGCTGTGCTCGGCAGCGGCTACACAAAGCGTGTTGTCTGACCGACCAAATCCGTCCATCAACAGCCGTGTCCGGCAGAAGAGCCGTAGCGTGCAAAAGCCGCAAGCTTCGCCCGGCGAAGGCTGTGTTTTGGCTTTGGCTTTGGCTTTTGATCTTGATCTTGATCTTGATCTTGATCTTGATCTCTGACGCCCCGTTAACCACGCTGGCCGAACGGAGGTATTACGGAGCGGGTAAACCGGCAGGGATGCCGGTTTAGCCGCCCCGGGCCATGAATGGCCCGTGGCGGCGGCCCGCTCCGTAATGCCTTCGTTCGGGCACACCGAGCCTCAGCGAGGTGCCGAGTGGTGGGGCAAAGCGTTTTGCTTACTTTTGCGCTTTTCAAAAGTAAGCCGCCGTAAGGGCGGAACCCTAAGCAGCCGTTACCGCAGCAACGGATATACCCCCAATCTCACCCCCCACTCATATTCATAAACCGCACCAACTGCACCGTACCTCCGGGGCTAAAGTCGTGGCGCCATGGCTTACGCCGCAACGCCTGCTGCAAGGCATCGATCAACGGCTGATCGTCCAGCGGATACCGCCGCAGCAGACCGCGCAGGTCCAGGGCATCGTCCTGCCCCAGGCACAGCAACAGCTTGCCTTCGACCGTCATCCGCACCCGATTGCAGCTGCCACAGAAGTTGTGGCTGTTGGGCGAGATAAAACCGATGCGCGTCCGCGGATGGCGCTCCAGGCGCACGTAACGCGCCGGCCCGCCGCTGTTCTCGGTGCTGTCGAGCAAGGCATGGCGGCTGGCGATCAGCGCCCGCACCTCATCGCTGGAACAGAAAGACTCGCCCCGGGAACGGCCGACGTCGCCCAGGGGCATTTCCTCGATAAAGCTGATGTCGATGCCCTGCTCGATGGCGTACTGCACCAGTTGCGGCACCTCCTCGAAGTTGCGGCCCTTCATCACCACGCAGTTGAGCTTGACCCGCTCGAACCCCGCCCCGCGCGCCACCTCGATGCCGCGCAGCACCGGGTCGAGATCGCCGTTGCGGGTGATGGCGCGAAACTTCTGCCCGTCCAGGCTATCGAGGCTGATGTTCATGCGCTTGACCCCGGCCTCCGCCAGCGGCCGGGCCAGGCGTTCCAGTTGCGAGCCATTGCTGGTCATCACCAGTTCGCGCAGGCCCGGCAAGGCGGCGATGTTGCGGCACAGGTCGACGATGCCCGGGCGAATCAGCGGCTCGCCGCCGGTGAGGCGGATCTTGCGCACGCCCTGGCCGACGAACAGCGCCGCCAACCGTTGCAACTCCTCCAGGGTCAGCACCTGCTGGCGCGGCAGGAAGGTCATGTTCTTCGCCATGCAATACACACAGCGAAAATCGCAACGGTCGGTCACCGACATCCGCAGGTAGTCGATCTGCCGCCCGAAGCCGTCCCGCATCCCATTGCTCATGGCCTTCCCCTTACTGCACCAGCGGCGAGTCGGCGCCTTGCAGATGAATGCCACGAATGTCCGCGGCGCCGATCAGGGTTTGCAGGTACTGCACCACAGCCTTCTGCCAGACGCCCTGTTGCAGCTGGTTGCGGATCGCCGTCGCCACCGCCTCGTAAGGCAGCGCCTGGCCCTCGACCCGCTGGTCGACGCTGACCACATGCCAGCCGTAACGGCTTTCCAGCGGCTTGGCCGCCAGCCCCGTCGGCAGACCGAACAACTGGCGCTCCAGTTCCGGCACGGTCTGGCCCTTGCTGATCTGCCCCAGGGAGCCGCCCTGGGCCTTCGACGGGCAGGCCGAATACTTCAGCGCCAGGGCAGCGAAACTGTCGGGCTGCTCGTCCAGGCGTTGCAGCAAAATCTCCGCCTGGACCTGAGCCGTGCTGCGCGCGCCGGCATCGTCCGGCGCGCATTCAAGGAGGATGTGCCGCACCGCCAGCAACGGCGCGCTGTGAAAGCGCCCGCGGTTGTTGTCGTAGTAACGCCAGCACGTGGCCTCGTCGCACTCCGGCACCTGCACCTCGCGTTCGAGCAGCAAGCGGGTGGCGGCCTCCTCCTCGTTCTCGCCGGCGCCGATCTGCAACGTCAGGCCAAGTTCGGCGATGCGCTGCTGCAACAGCTCGCGGATCACCAGCGCCCTGGCCGCCTGATACACCGCCTCCTCGCGGCTGGCCGCCGGGTGATATTGCAGCTCCTGGGCCAGCGCCTGCGGGGTGATCGGCACCTGGTTGACGCTGATGATCGGCCACTCCTGCTCGCTGCTGGCGATCAGTTGCACGGGCGCCTCGTCAGCGGCCACGGGCTCATGGCCCGGCGGCGTGAAAGCCTGCACGCCCACTTCCACTTCACTCTCTGGCAGCAGCGGTTCTTCGCGAGCCGAAGACCCGCAACCGCCGCTGCCGCCTTTACCGCCGCCACATCCACATCCAGACATGACAACCTCCTCAGATTTTCTGCCGAACGATTTGATAACGCCGTCCCAGGTACCAGACCGGCGCGCTGACCATGTGCACCAGGCGGGTAAAGGGGAACAGCACGAACAGGGTCAGGCCGAGGAACACGTGCAGCTTGTAGGTCAGGCCGACCGGCGCGATGGCTGCCGCCGCGTCCATAGGCCGCAACATCACGGTGTTCTGCGCCCAGTCGGCGAGCATCACCATCACCGAGCCGTCCATGTGCGCGGTAGAGGCGACTATGGTCAAAAGGCCGAGCAGCAACTGCGCCAGCAGCACCAGCAGGATCAGGATGTCCGAGGGGCTCGAGGTGGCGCGCACGCGCGGATCGGTGAGGCGGCGCTTGATCAGCATCAGCAAACCGATCAGGCACAGCAGGCCGAAGAAACCGCCGGAGACCATCGCCAGCAACTGCTTGTGCTCGGTGCTGATCACGTGGTGATAGACCGAGGCCGGGGTCAGCAGGCCAACGAAGTGCCCGGCCAGGACGAACAGCACGCCGACATGGAACAGGTTGCTGGCTACGCGCATGCCGCGGTTGTCGAGCATCTGGCTGGAGCCGGCCTTCCAGCTGTACTGCGACAGGTCGAAGCGCGCCCAACTGCCCAGCAGGCAGATCGCCAGGGCGACATAGGGATAGATCCCGAACACCAACAGATTCCACTTAGACATTGCCCACCTCCCCGGCTGGCGCGGCGGCCAGCCCCTGATGCTGAAAATCCACCCAGTGCAGCGGTACCGCGCTTTCCTCCCGGGGCTTGCCCGGCGCGCTTGGCATGGCGCTGCAACGTTCCTGCTGCTCGGCCTTGAGAAAGTCCACTGCCTCCTCTTCCCAGACCTTGTCCAGGGCTTCGAGGGAGTCGTCGCGCGGCTCGGCCGCCACCTGCTCGCGCAGGTCGGCCACCGCCTGGTGCGGCTCCTCGCCAGCGATCTGCAGCAAGGCGCGCAAGCAACTGGCATAGGCGCTCTCGCGCTCCTCCAGGCGCGCCGCGAGCAAGGCCAGCAGGTGCGCGACATCGGCCAGGCCCTCGCGGGCCTCGAGGTCGTCGCGGGTGGAGAGGAACTCCAGGTACAGCGGGATGTAGTCCGGCAGCTCCTTGATGCCGATGGCAAAGCCGGCGGCTTCATACTGGGCGAGCATGTCGACCATGGCCTGGCCGCGGTCGCGGGACTCGCCGTGCACATGCTCGAACAGCAGCAGCGACAGCGAGCGGCCACGACCGAACAGCGCACCGTAGTGCTCCTGGCCATCCATCAGGTCGTTGTTGCAGATCAGTTCCAGCAGCTCGAACAGCGCGCCGCGCTGCTTCGGGCTGATTTCCCGGGCCTGGATGATCGCCTGCTCCAGTTCGTCGCGGCCCTCGACCAGGGTTGCGCTCGGGTAGTCGAGCAGCAGCGAAATCACTTTAAGGATGCGCATGCTCATTCCTCCCACAGCTGCACGGTTTTCAGGACGTCGCGGCGGTTGGCCTTCTTCGCCCCGAACATATTGGTGTCGGAGCTGCCGCTGCAGCCGCTACCAAAACTGAAGCCGCAACCGGAACGCTCGGCGAAGGCGTCGCTCATGGCCTCCTCGCGGTGCGCGCTGGGCACCACGTAGCGGTCTTCGTAGTTGGCGATGGCCAGGTAGCGGTACATCTCCTCGACCTGGCTCACGCTCAGGCCAACCTCTTCGAGCACCCGCAGGTCCTGCACGCCTTCGACCTGTTCGGCGCGCTTGTAGGCACGCATCGCCAGCAGGCGCTTGAGGGCGCGCTTGACCGGTTTCTCGTCGCCCGCGGTCAACAGGTTGGCCAGGTAACGCAGGGGGATGCGCAGGCTGTCGACATCCGGGATCACCCCGTTCATGCCCACGGTGCCGGCGGCCGCGGCGTTCTGGATCGGCGACAGCGGCGGCACGTACCAGACCATCGGCAAGGTGCGGTATTCCGGGTGCAGCGGCAGCGCCAGCTTCCAGTCGACCGCCATCTTGTACACCGGCGAACGCTGCGCGGCGTCGATCACCGATTGCGGAACCCCGTCTTCCAGGGCCTGGCGGATCACCGCCGGGTCATGCGGGTCGAGGAAGATCTCCAACTGCTTCTCGTACAGGTCCTGCTCGCTGGCGGTGCTCGCCACCTCGGCGATACGGTCGGCGTCATACAGCAGCACGCCGAGGTAGCGGATGCGCCCGACACAGGTCTCGGCGCACACGGTGGGCATGCCCGCCTCGATCCGTGGGTAGCAGAAGATGCACTTCTCCGACTTGCCGCTCTTCCAGTTGAAATAGATCTTCTTGTACGGGCAGCCGCTGATGCACATGCGCCAGCCGCGGCACTTCTCCTGGTCGATCAGGACGATGCCGTCCTCCTCACGCTTGTAGATCGCCCCGCTCGGGCAGGACGCCGCGCACGCTGGGTTCAGGCAGTGCTCGCACAGGCGCGGCAGGTACATCATGAAAGTGTTTTCGTACTCGCCGTAGATGTCCGCCTGGATCTGGTCGAAGTTCTTGTCCTTGCGCCGCTTGGCGAACTCGCTGCCGAGGATCTCCTCCCAGTTCGGCCCCCACTCGATCTTTTCCATGCGCTTGCCGGACACCACCGAACGCGGCCGCGCGGTCGGCTGGTGGTCGCCCAGGGGCGCGGTGTGCAGGTGCTGGTAGTCGAAGTCGAACGGCTCGTAGTAGTCGTCGAGGCTCGGCAGGTCGGGGTTGGCGAAGATGTTCGCCAGCACCCGGAACTTGCCGCCGATGCGTGGGTTGATCGAGCCGTTGGCGTTGCGCACCCAGCCGCCCTTCCACTTGTCCTGGTTTTCCCATTCTTTCGGGTAGCCGATCCCGGGCTTGGTCTCGACGTTGTTGAACCAGGCGTACTCCATGCCTTCGCGGCTGGTCCAGACGTTCTTGCAGGTGATCGAGCAGGTATGGCAGCCGATGCATTTGTCCAGGTTCAGGACCATGCCGATTTGTGAACGAATCTTCATGACAACTCCTCAATCCATCTCGGTCGGCAGGGGGCGTGGCAGCTCATCGCCGTCCGAGCCATCGAGCCAGTCGACGCGGGCCATCTTGCGCACCACGACGAATTCGTCGCGGTTGCAACCGACCGTGCCGTAATAGTTGAAACCGTAGGCCTGCTGGGCATAGCCGCCGATCATGTGGGTCGGCTTGAGCACCACCCGGGTCACCGAGTTGTGGTGGCCGCCGCGGGTCTTGGTGGTCTCGGAACCGGGCACGTTCACGATCCGTTCCTGGGCGTGGTACATCATCACCATGCCCTCCTTGACCCGCTGGCTGACCACCGCCCGGGCGGTCGCCGCGCCGTTGGCGTTGAAGCATTCGATCCAGTCGTTGTCCTCGATGCCGGCGCGTTGCGCGTCGATTTCCGAGAGCCAGACAATCGGCCCGCCACGGCTCAGGGTGAGCATCAGCAGGTTGTCGCTGTAGGTGCTGTGGATGCCCCACTTCTGGTGCGGGGTGATCCAGTTCAGGACGATTTCCGGGTGGCCGTTGGTGCGCTTGCCCATCACCGCCTCGATGGTCCGGGTGTTGACCGGCGGCCGGTAGCTCATCAGCTGTTCGCCGAACGCCTGCATCCACGGGTGGTCCTGGTAGAACTGCTGGCGGCCGGTGATGGTGCGCCACGGGATGTTCTCGTGGACGTTGGTGTAGCCGGCGTTGTAGCTGACGTGATCGTCCTCCAGGCCCGACCAGGTGGGGCTGGAAATGATCTTGCGCGGCTGCGCCTGGATATCGCGGAAGCGGATCGCCTCGTGGGCCTTGGACAGCGCCAGGTGGCTGTGGTCTATGCCGGTGAACGCGGACAGCGCGGCCCAGGCCTTGAGCGCCACATGGCCATTGGTTTCCGGGGCCAGGGACAGGATCACCTCGGCGGCGTCGATCGCCGTGTCGATCTTCGGCCGGCCCTGGCTGATGCCCGCCGCGCCTTCGCGGTAATTCAGCTCGCCAAGGAATTTCACCTCCTTGTCGGTGTTCCAGTTGATGCCCTTGCCGCCGTTGCCGAGTTTCTCCAGCAGCGGCCCGAGGGAGGTGAACTGCTTGTAGATGTTCGGGTAGTCGCGCTCCACCACTTGCAGGTTCGGCGCGTTCTTGCCCGGCTGCGGGGCGACGCCGGCGGTTTTCCAGTCGGTGCCGCCGAACGGCTGGGCCAGTTCGCCGACGCTGTCATGCATCAGCGGCACGGTGACCAGGTCCTGCTCCACCCCGAGGTGCCCCACCGCCATGCTGGAAAACGCCTTGGCGATGCCCTTGTAGATTTCCCAGTCGGAACGCGATTCCCAGGCCGGGTCGATGGCCGCCGACAGCGGGTGGATGAAGGGATGCATGTCCGAGGTGTTCATGTCGTCCTTCTCGTACCAGGTGGCGGTCGGCAGGACGATGTCGGAATACACGCAGGTCGAGGACATGCGGAAGTCCAGGGTGGTGACCAGGTCGAGCTTGCCGATGGCGCCCTGGTCCACCCATTCGGCCTCTTGCGGCTTGCAGTCGCCGACCTGGCCGATGTCCTCGTTCATCACCCCGTTACGGGTGCCGAGCAGGTACTTGAGCATGTACTCGTGGCCCTTGCCCGAGGAGCCCAGCAGGTTGGAACGCCAGATGAACATGTTGCGCGGGAAGTTCTGCGGGCTGTCCGGCTGTTCGCAGGCAAAACGCAGGCTGCCTTCGTGCAGGCTCTTGACCACATAGTCCTTGGGCGCCATGCCGGCTGCGGCGGCGTCGCGACAGATGTGCAGCGGGTTGCTGTTGAGCTGCGGCGCGCTGGGCAGCCAGCCGGCGCGTTCGGCGCGGATGTTGTAGTCCAGGGCGTGTTCGGGGAACTGGCTCTTGTCGGCCAGCGGCGAGAGCACGTCGTGCATGCTCATCTTCTCGTGGCGCCATTGCGAGCTGTGGGCGTAGAAGAAGCTGGTGCCGTTCATCTGCCGTGGCGGACGGCTCCAGTCCAGGCCGAAGGCCAGGGGCAGCCAGCCACACTGCGGACGGAGCTTTTCCTGGCCCACGTAGTGGGCCCAGCCGCCACCGGTCTGGCCGACGCAACCGCAGAGCATGAGCATGTTGATCAGCCCGCGGTAGTTCATGTCCATGTGGTACCAGTGGTTCATCGCCGCGCCGACGATGATCATCGAGCGCCCACGGGTCTTGTCGGCGTTGTCGGCGAACTCGCGGGCGATCTGGATCGCTTTCTCGCGGCTGACGCCGGTGATCTGCTCCTGCCAGGCCGGGGTGCCGGGCACGCTGGCGTCGTCGTAGTCCTTGGCCACGTTGGCGCCGCCCAGGCCACGGTCGATGGCCAGGTTGGCCGCCGACAGGTCGAACACCGTGGCGACCTTGGCCTGGCTACCGTCGGCCAGGGTCAGGCTGCGCACCGGCACCCGGCGGTATTGCACGGCATCGCCGGCCACGTGCTGGAAGTGCTCCTGGGTTTCGCCAGCGAAGTACGGGAAGGCCACTTCGGCGACATCGCCGCCGATCAGGCTCAGGTTCAGGTCGATCTCGCGGCCCTCGCCGCCTTCGCGGGCAAGGATGTTCCACTTGCCCTGCTCGCCCCAGCGATAGCCGATGGAGCCCTGGGGCGACACCAGCTCGCCGCTGGCGTCGATGGCGATGGTTTTCCATTCCGGGTTGTTGTCCTGGCCGAGGTTGCCGGCCAGGTCCGAGGCGCGCAGGAAACGGTCCGGCTGGTAGCCGGCCCCCGGCGCGGTGCCGAGCATCGGCTTGAGCAGCACCAGCACCGGCAGGTCGGTGTAGCGCTTGGCGTACTCGGTGAAATAGGCGCTCGGCCGGTCGAGGTGGAATTCCTTGAAGATCACATGATTGAAGGCCTGGGCCAGCGCCGCGTCGGTGCCCTGCTTGGGGTTGAGCCAGAGGTCGGTGAGCTTGGCCACTTCCGAATAGTCCGGGGTGATGGCCACGGTCTTGGTGCCCTTGTAGCGCACCTCGGTGAAGAAGTGCGCGTCGGGGGTACGGGTCTGCGGAACGTTGGACCCCCAGGCGATGATGTAGTTGGAGTTGTACCAGTCGGCCGATTCCGGCACGTCGGTCTGCTCGCCCCAGACCATCGGCGAAGCCGGCGGCAGGTCGCAGTACCAGTCGTAGAAGCTCAGGCAGGCGCCGCCGATCAGCGACAGGTAGCGGGCGCCAGCGGCGTAGCTGACCATCGACATGGCCGGGATCGGCGAGAAACCGACGACCCGGTCGGGGCCGTACTGCTTGATGGTGTAGACGTTGGCCGCGGCGATGATTTCGTTGACCTCATCCCAGCTGGAGCGGATGAAGCCGCCCATGCCGCGCTTGCTCTTGTACGACTCGGCCTTGGCCGGGTCCTCGACGATGCTCGCCCAGGCGTCCACCGGCGCCAGGCTCTGGCGTGCCTGGCGCCACAGCTTGAGCAGCGGCTTGCGGATCTTCGGGTACTTCAGGCGGTTGGCGCTGTAGATGTACCAGCTGTAGCTGGCACCCCGCGGGCAGCCGCGCGGCTCGTGGTTGGGCAGGTCGTTGCGGGTGCGCGGGTAGTCGGTCTGCTGGGTTTCCCAGGTGATCAGGCCGTTCTTCACGTAGATCTTCCACGAGCAGGAACCGGTGCAGTTCACCCCGTGGGTGGAGCGCACGATCTTGTCGTACTGCCAGCGCGAGCGGTAGACGTTCTCCCAGTCGCGGGACTCCTTGCGGGTTTCCCCGTGGCCCTCGGCGAACTCGCTTTGCTTGCGGTTGAAGAACCGCAGTTGATCCAACAAATGACTCATGGTGCTTTCCTCTCAGGCTTGCCGCGGGGTTCTGTGCCCCGCCGGCAAGGTTTGGATTCGGGTCGTGTCAGCAGGGAGTCGCCGCGCCTTTGCGCGCGTACCACCACCAGGTCACCACAATGCAGCTCAGGTAAAAGCCGACGAACATGTAGAAGGCCATCTCCGGGCCGCCGGTCTGGGCCATGGAAGTGCCGAAGGATTTGGGGATGAAGAACGCACCGAAGGCGCCCATGGCCGAGCTGAAGCCAAGGACCGCGGCCGACTCCTTGCCGGCGTTTTTCAGCGCCTGCTCGCGCACCGCGGCGTTTTGCCCGGCGGCGGCCTTTTCGTGCAGGGTGCGGAAGATCACCGGGATCATGCGGAAGGTGGAGCCGTTGCCGATGCCGGTGGTGATGAACAGCAGCATGAACAGGCCGAGGAAGCCGTAGAAGTTGCCGCCGGCGCCGTTGTGCGGGAGAAAATGAAGAACCCCGAAGACCATCACGATCATCGCCACGAAGTTCCACAAGGTGACCCGGGCACCGCCCAGCTTGTCCGCCAGCCAGCCGCCCAGCGGCCGCACCAGGGCGCCCACCAGCGGGCCGAGGAAGGCGAATTTCAGCGCCACCACCTCCGGGAACGCAGTCTTGATCAGCAGCGGAAAGGCCGCCGAGAAGCCGATGAACGAGCCGAAGGTCGCCAGGTACAGCCAGCACATCAGCCAGTTGTGCTTGCGCTTGAAGATCACCGCCTGCTCGCTGAACGAGGCCTTGGCGCTGGACAGGTCGTTCATGCCGAACCAGGCCAGCAGGGTCACCGCGATAATGAACGGCACCCAAAGAAAGCCGGCATTCTGCAGCCACAGCTGGCTACCATCGGCCAGCACCTGGGGCTGCCCGCCGAGCCAGCCGAACAGGCCGAAGGTGATCACCAGCGGCACGCAGAACTGCATCACCGACACCCCGAGGTTGCCCAGCCCGGCATTCAGGCCCAGGGCCGTGCCCTGCTGCGACTTGGGGTAGAAGAAGCTGATGTTGGACATGCTCGAGGCGAAGTTGCCGC
This sequence comes from Pseudomonas sp. GW531-T4, assembly GCF_017349615.1. Classification (NCBI taxonomy): domain Bacteria; kingdom Pseudomonadati; phylum Pseudomonadota; class Gammaproteobacteria; order Pseudomonadales; family Pseudomonadaceae; genus Pseudomonas; species Pseudomonas sp. GW531-T4. The sequence continues at coordinate 63,227 of NZ_JACMZT010000033.1, read as the reverse complement.
CGCCGAAACCGCAGAGCAGCGCGATCAGCACGAACACGCTGTAGGGGGTGTTCGGGTCCTGCACGGCAAAGCCCATCCACAGCGACGGCAGCAGCAGCGAGGCGGTGCTCAGGGCGGTCCAGCGGCGGCCGCCGAAGATCGGCACCATGAACGAATAGAACACCCGCAAGGTGGCGCCGGACAGCCCCGGCAGCGCCGCCAGCCAGAACAGCTGGTCGGTGCTGAAGCTGAAGCCGATGGCGTTCAGGCGCACGATCACCGTGCTCCAGACCATCCACACGGCAAAGGCCAAGAGCAGCGCGGGAATCGAGATCCACAGGTTGCGGGTCGCTGTCTGCTTGCCGCTGCGCCCCCAGAAAGCGGGGTCTTCCGGGCGCCAGTCATGAATCACCGGGCCTGAATCGGGCTTGTTAAGAACCGACATGTTCTTCTCCTTGGGCAATGCTGGAAAACGGGGACGAGGTGGCCGGCGGCTGTTTGCCCAGCAGCGGGCGCTTGCGGATTTCGCTGAAGTACATCCAGGTGAGCGACACCCAGACCACGCCGTACATCAACATGAAGCAGGAAGAGCGCACGCCGGTGAGGTCCACCAGGGCGCCGAACAGGATCGGCAGGACGAAGCCGCCGAGGCCGCCGGCCAAGCCGACGATGCCGGACACCGCGCCCATGTTTTGTGGGTAGTCGTTGGCGATGTACTTGAACACCGAGGCCTTGCCGAAGGCGAAGGCGATGCCCATGACGAACAACAGCACGGTGAACAGCGCCGGGCTCAGGCCGATGTGGAAATCCAGGGTGCCGTCGACGGTGTGCACTTGCAGCTGGGTCTGCGGGTAGGACAGCAGGAACAGGCAGATCCAGCTGACCCAGAGCACCCACCAGGTCACGCTCTGGGCGCCCCAGCGGTCCGACATCCAGCCGCCGACGGCGCGCAGCACGCCGCCCGGCAGGGAGAAACAGGCGGCCAGCAGCGCCGCGCTCTGCAGGCTGAAACCGTATTCCTGCACGTAGTACTGGGTCATCCACAGCGCCAGGGCCACGTAGCCGCCGAAGACGATCGAGTAGTACTGGCAGTAGCGCCACACCGCCGGGTCCTTCAGCGCGCCCAACTGCTCGCGCAAGGTGGCGCCGGAGGCACTGCGGTGGGCCTTGTTGTCGGCGCTGAGAAACCAGAACAGCAGCGCGGTGATGAACAGGATGGCGCTGAAGGCCTTTGGCACCAGTTGCCAGCTGCCGGCGGCGATCAGCGCCGGGGCGAGAAACTTGGTCAGCGCGGCACCAGCGTTACCGGCGCCGAAGATGCCCATGGCGAAACCCTGGTTGTCCTGGTCGAACCACTTGGCGACGTAGGCGATGCCCACCGAAAACGAACCGCCGGCCAGGCCGACGAACAGGCCCAGGACCAGGAACTGCCAGTAGGCCGTGGCGTGGCTGATCAGGTACAGCGGCAACACGCAGCACAGCATCAGCAGGAAGAACACGCTGCGCCCGCCAAAGCGGTCGGTCAGCAGGCCCAGCGGCAGGCGCGCCAGCGAACCGGTGAGCACCGGGGTGGCGGCCAGCAGGCCGAACTGGGTTTCGTTGAGCTGGAGCAGCTCCTTGATCGGCACCCCGAGCACCGCGAACATCATCCAGACCATGAAGCACACGGTGAAGGCCAGCGTACTCATGCCCAGCACCAGGCCTTGTCGCACACGCGGTTGGGTCATCTCGCTCTCCCGTCAGTCATTCATGGCCGCAGACTAGAGAGGCGAACCCGGTAAAAACTTGACCCGGGTCAATGAAGCCCGGGGCCTCACGGGCCTATGCTTGCGCCGCCTACCTCCAACGAGGTAGTGCCGAAAAACCTCTGAACCCTTTGTTTATCAGGCTCTTGCCTTGGCTCCACGAGGCGGCTGCACGGATCCGATGGACAACAACTCTTTAGAGGTAGAGCGCCAGGGACCGGCGGCAAAACCATCGCCAGCCGCCCCTGGAGCTTTCCATGCCAGCCCTCCTCTCTTTCATCCTCAGCCGGCTCAGTTGTGGCCCGCGCCCATGATCCGCTGGCTGCGCAGCTCCCTGCCCGCCCGCGCCGGCCTGGCGGTGATCCTGATCGCCGTGCTGGCGCTGGCCAGCTCGTTGAGCGCCGGGTTGATCGCCTGGTTCAGCCAGGGCGACGCGGCGGCCATCAATACCGCGGGCTCGGTGCGCATGGAGACCTACCACCTGAGCTGGAAGCTGGCCGCCGGCGCCAGCGCCGAAGACATCGAGCGTATCCGCCAGAGCCTGCAACAGCGCCTCGACAGCCAGTCGCTCAGGGCTGTGCTGGAAGACGGCGCCGATCCCGACCTGCTGGGCAGCTACCGGCAGATCCAGCAACGCTGGAACGACGAATTGCAGCCGGCCCTGGAACGCCAAGATGCCGCGGCGTTCCAGGCCCTGGCCCTGCCCTTCGTCGAACAGCTGAACCAGTTCGTCAGCCTGCTGCAACGCCAGAGCGAACATAAGCAGACCTGGCAACAGCTGATCCAGGGCGCGGCGCTGTTCACCACCCTGTTCGTCCTGCTGCTGGGCCTGTACGAGCTGCAATACAGCGTGGTCACGCCGTTGCAGGAACTGGTGGAAGCCACCCAGGGTTTTCGTCGCGGCGAGTTCCAGATGCGGGTCAACCACCAGTCCCAGGACGAGCTGGGCCAGCTGGCCACCAGCTTCAACGCCATGGCCGAGACCATCGAGCAATCCCACCGCACCCTGGAAACCCTGGTGCGGCAAAAGACCCATAACCTGCAACAGGCCAATGCCGCCCTCGAGCTGCTGTACCAGAGCAGCCGCAGCCTGGCCACGCGGCTGGCCAACGCCGAAGGCCTGGACGAGTTGATCCGGCGTTTCCAGCAGCGCCTGCCGGGGCTGCGCCTGTCGCTGTGCCTGCAAGGCCAGTTGCAGGCCCCGGCGCAGCAGCTGATCGCCCTGCATGGCGCCAGCAGCCGGGATGTCTGCGCGGTCAGCGATTGCGCCAGCTGCCAGCGCCACCAGTCCATCAGCCGGCAGAGCTTCAGCATCAGCAACCAGGGCAGCGAACTGGGCGAGCTCAAGGCGCACTTCCTCGACGGCCATGCCCCGCAAGCCTGGGAAACCGAACTGATCCAGGCCCTGGCCAACCTGATCGGCACCTCGCTGTCGCTCAAGCGCCAGCGCGAACAGGACCATCGCCTGCTGCTGTTCGAGGAGCGCGCGATCATCGCCCGCGAGCTCCACGACTCCCTGGCCCAGGCCCTGTCCTACATGAAGCTGCAGGTCAGCCGCATGCAGACCCTGATGCGCCGTGGCGAACCGGTGAGCACCCTGGAGAACGTCACCGCCGAACTGCGCGAAGGGGTAAACAATGCCTACCGCCAACTGCGCGAACTGCTGACTACCTTTCGCCTGCAGATCCACGATGCCGGGCTGGTGCGCGAGCTCGAAGCGACCACCGAGGAGTTCTCGCGCCGCGGCGATTTCCAGGTGCACCTGCAGCTCGACAGCCTGGCTTTCGAGCTGTCGGCCAGCGAGCAGATCCACCTGTTGCAGATCACCCGCGAGGCGCTTTCCAACTGCCTGCGCCACGCCCACGCGGAGAATGTCTGGCTGCAACTGCGCCAGCACGGCGAAACCCTGCGCCTGTCGATCGAGGACGATGGCCGCGGCTTCAGCGGCGGCCACGACACCAGCGGCAACCAGCGCGAACACCACGGCCTGAACATCATGGATGAGCGGGCCCGCAGCCTGCATGGCCAGTTGCAGATTTTTTCCAGGACGCCCCAGGGCACCCTGGTGCAGATGGAATTCCGTCCGGAGTTTCTCGGAGTCCCCACAGAAGGTAGCGCCGCATGAACCCATCCCCCACCTACCGGATCCTGCTGGTCGACGACCATCCGATGATGCGTCGCGGCATCCGCCAGATGCTCGAACTGGAAGACGACCTGCAGATCGTCGGCGAGGCCAGCCACGGCGAAGAAGCCCTGGGCCTGATCGAGCCGTTGCAGCCCGACCTGGTGCTGCTCGACAACAACATGCCGCAACTCAACGGCATCGAGACCCTGCGCCGCCTGCGGACCATGGACTATCGCGGCAAGGTGCTGCTGTTCACCGTGTCCGACGCCGAGGACGACATTCGCGACGCCCTGCGCCTGGACGCCGACGGCTACCTGCTCAAGGACATGGAACCCGAGCTGCTGATCCAGTACCTGCGCGATGCGCTGAACGGCGCCCTGGTGATCAGCCCGGGGCTGACCCGGGTCATGGCCCAGGCCCTGCGTTCACCGCCGCGCCAGCCGGAAGTGGAGCTGACCGAACGCGAGCGCCAGGTGCTCAAGACCATCGCCAGCGGCTACAGCAACAAGGTCATCGGCCACAAGCTGGGCATCACCGAAGGCACGGTCAAGGTCCATGTGAAGAACCTGCTGCACAAGCTCGGCCTGCGCTCGCGGGTCGAGGCCGCGGTGTGGGCGATGGAGCACCTGCGCAACGCCGGCTGAGCCGCGTCTCGCCCTCTGCCCCTTTAGAGGTAGGCCGGCGGAGGCATAGGCCATGGCAGCCCCGCGCTCTACCATGGCCGGCAGCGGAGGTACCCATGCTGACCCACCCTTCCATCGTGCTGTTCCTGCGGCGCCATCATCTGTTCAGCCAGTTGCCGGACAAGGTCTTCGAGGAGGTCTGCGCCCAGGCCAGGCTCAGGCGCCTGCCCAGCCACAACACCCTGATGCACCAGGGCGACCCGGCCAAACGCTTTTTCCTGTTGGTCAGCGGCCAGGTCAAGCTGTACCGCATCAGCGGCGAAGGCCAGGAAAACCTGGTGGAAATCATCCAGCCCGGGCAGACCTTCGCCGAGGCCCTGCTGTTCAGCCAGGCGCGCTTCTACCCGGTGAACGCCAGCGCGCTGAAAGACAGCGTGCTGATCAGCATCGACGGCAACCATTACCGCCACGCCCTGGAGGACCAGCCGCAGGTGTGCCTGGCAATCCTGGCGAGCATGAGCGTGCACCTGCACCAGCGCCTCAAGGACATCGACACCCTGACCCTGGGCAGCGCCAGCCGGCGGGTGGTGAATTTCCTGTTGCAGGAACGCGACCCGCTCAGCGGCGAGGTGGTGCTGCAGGTGTCCAAGCGCCTGGTGGCCTCGAAGCTGGGGATCCAGCCGGAGACCTTCTCGCGCATCCTCCATCGCCTGGTGGAACGCGGCCTGATCGCCATGGAGCGGCGCACTATCCTGATCCTCGGCGCCGAGCAACTAGCCACCTACCAGGGCTGACCCCAATCGGTGAACACCGCCCCTGTAGGAGTGCAGCTTGCGCGCGATGAACCTGAGGGCAATGCGGGGTGTCAGGTTGCGCGCGTCATCGTTGACGACCATCGCGAGCAAGCTGCGCTCCTACAGGGGGTAGCCGGAGCCGCACACGGTCTTGTAGTCGCTACCCAGCGCAGCGAGGCTGCGAACGAGGACTGGCCGGACACCTGTAGGAGCGCAGCTTGCTCGCGAGGCGTCGTCTCAGGCACGCCGCGTTATCCCGGTCGCCGGCGCCTGCAAAAGGCATTGCCCGGCGCCCCCGTGACTCAACCCGCCGCCAGCCCCTTCCCCGCCCGCTCCAGGCCGCGCCACAGCCAGACCGGCAACACGTCCGGGTCGAGGCTGTCGATCAGGTTCTTCAGGGTCAGGCCCAGCTCGGTATCGCCCTCGATCACCAGGCGCCGGCGGAAGAACAGGGTGTCCGGGTCTTCCTGGCGGCTGGCCAGCAGCAGGAACTCGCGCCAGTTGCCGCTGATGGTCACGTCGGCCCGGGCCCGCGCGGCGATGCGCAGGCCGTCGAGGTCGCGGGTCAGGTACCAGGCCAGGCCCAGGTCGGGAATCCGCAGGCACAACCAGCGCCGGCGCAGCAGGTCGAATTCGCCGGCGCGCAGCGGCTCGGCCAGGCAGCGGTTGAGCCCCTGCTGCAAGGCCAGGCGCTGCACGCCGAACGGCACCCGCCGCAGCCATGGCAGCAGCCGGTCGGCGCTGCGCAGCAGCCATTCCTTGCGTTTGGATTTGCCACTCAGCACAGGCCCACCTCCTCGACGCGCAACATCCCGGCCTGGCCATGCCAGTAACCGTTGCAGCCCTCGACGAACAGCGGTGGCGTCGCGCCCTGGCGCACCCGCTGATAGGCCTCGATCACCTCGCCCATGCCCTGGGCCCGCGGGCTCAGGCGCAGCAGGTCGGCGCCGCAGGCCACCAGCCCGGCGTAGTCCGCCAGCAGATTGGTGACCTCCGCCGACAGGGTCTGAATACCATTGAGGGTGAACAGCGCCTGGCCTTCCTGGCTGCTCAGCGCCAGGCCGTCGGGGTACTGGATGCAGCAGAACTGGCAGTCGTCCTTGGGCCGGTCCTGGGCCCGGGCGGTGAAGCAGCGCGCGGAATACGCCAGCGGCAGATGCCCATAGGCGAAGACTTCGACCTCGGGCACGGCCTGGCCCAATTCCCGTACCTGATCCAGCACCGCGCGGATCAGCGTCGCCGAACACTCCACCGGCGGCACCCAGCGGATCATCCCGCAGGCCTGCAACTGCGCCAGGGCGTGGCCGTTGTACAGGTTGAGCGCCGGGCCACCGACGAACGGCAGCTTGCGCTCGGCGAGAAACTGCACCGCGCCCATGTCGTTGGCCTCCACCAGCAGCTCGCCGTTGTCGCACAGGCGCCGCAGGCTCGACAGCTCCGAGGCGGCTTCGATCAGGGTCAGGCTGGACAGCACGATCTGCGCCCGGCTACAGCCCTGCAGTTCGCGCCCCAACCCCAGCCACTGGTCCAGGGACAGCGCCCGGCGTTTCGAACAGACGGTTTCCCCCAGGTAAATCACATCCAGGGGCAAGGCCGACATCTCGGCATAGAAACGCCCCAATTGTTCCTTGTCCCAGTAGAACAGGACGGGGCCCAGGCTGAGCTTCATCGCGAATTCCTCATTGCCATGATCGGTGGTAGGCACCCAGGGTGGTCTGGCTGCCCTCGGACAGAGCGGCCAGCACCAGGCGCCACTGGTCCTTGACCGCAAAATTCGCGGGCGCGGCGCGATGGGCATCCAGCGCCGCGCGCCAGACCCGGGTGACCTGCTCGACATAGGCCGGGCTGCGCTGGCGGCCTTCGATCTTCACCGCCTCGACGCCAATGGCCGCCAGCTCCGGCAGCAGGTCCAGGGTGTCGAGGCTGGTGGGTTCCTCCAGGGCATGGAAACGCCTGCCTTCGACCAGGAAGCGCCCCTTGCACAGGGTCGGGTAGCCGGCCGCTTCATTATCGCTGTAGCGGTCGATCAGCACCTCGCTGAGGCGGGCGCTCAAGCCTTCGGCGTCCTCGCTCCAGCGCACCGCCTTGGCCGGCGAGCAGACGCCGCACAGGTTCGGCGACTCGCCGGTGATGTAGGAAGACAGGTGGCAGCGCCCCTCGGCCATGATGCACAGGCTGCCAAAGGCGAACACCTCGATCGGCACCCTGCTGCTGGCCGCCACCTGGCGCACCTGGGCCAGCGACAGCACCCGCGGCAGCACGGCGCGGCGGATGTTGTAGTGCTGGGCGTAGAACGCCAGGGCGCTGGCATTGGTTGCCGAGCCCTGCACCGACAGGTGCAGGTTCAATTGCGGGTGGCGCTGGCTGGCATAGGCCAGGACCCCGGGGTCGGCGGCGATCAGCGCGTCGACCCCATGATCGGCGGCGCGGTCCACCGCCCGTTGCCAGCGCGCCCAGCCCTGGGGCTGGGGGTAGGTGTTGACCGCCACATAGAGTTTGCGTTGGTGCTGGCGGATGTGCGCGACCGCCGCGTCGAACTGCTTGTCGTCCATGTTCAGGCCGGCGAAATGCCGGGCGTTGGTGTCGTCGCGAAAGCCGACGTAGACGGCATCGGCGCCTTGGCGCACCGCCGCTTTGAGCGCAGGCAGGTTGCCTGCGGGGCAGACCAGTTGCATGGGGGTTCCTCATCAAAGAACGCGCCGGGACGACGCGTATGCTGCGATCGGAAATGCGCTGCCAGTCTAGCCAGACCGGCAGCCACGGCCTTGACCACAATCAATTGCCGTCACTGCATCAGCTCGGCGAACGACAGGAACGGCACGGGGTCGCCCGCATGCACCTGACGCTCGCATTCCACCAGCGCCAGGCCATCGGCCCAGCAGGCGGCGCTGAGCATCGCCGAGCTTTGCTGGGGGTGCAGCTGCACGCTGGTCTGGGCATCGTTGCCGGGCACCAGGCGGGCACGCAGATACTGGCGGCGCCGGTTGCGCTGCGGCCACTCGAAACCCGCCGGCAACGCCAGGGGCCGCGGCAACACATCCGTGACGCCCTGGGCCCGCAGCAGGAACGGCCGCACCACCACCAGCGCGGTCACCAGCGCCGCCGAGGGGTTGCCCGGCATGCCGATCCACGGCTTGCCGGCCACCTCGCCAAAAGCCAGCGGCTTGCCCGGCTGGATCGCCAGGCGCCAGAAATCCACGTTGCCGAGTTCCTCGATGGCCTGCTTGAGGTGGTCTTCCTCGCCCACCGAGACCCCGCCCGAAGTCAGCAGCAGGTCGCACTCCGACGAGGCCAGGCTCAAGGCGTGGCGGCTGGCCGCCAGCTCGTCGGCCATCACCCCGTAGTCGTGTACTTCCACGCCCCAACCGCGCAGCAGTGCCAACAGGCAGTAGCGATTGCTGTTGTAGATCTGCCCCGGCGCCAGGGGCTGGCCGGGCTCGCGCAGCTCGTCGCCGCTGCTCAGCAGGCACACGCGCAATGGCCGATAGACCTCGACCCGGGCGATCCCGGCAGCGGCCAGCAACCCCAGTTCCTGGGCGCGCAGGCGCTTGCCGGCCTTGAGCAACAGCTCGCCGCGAGCCACCTCCTCGCCCTGCCGGCGCACGTGATCGCCCACCGTCACCGGCGGCAAGCAGAGCTGCCCGTCCTCGACCCGGCAGCTCTCCTGGGGCACCACCGTATCGGCCCCCGGCGGCAAGGGCGCGCCGGTGAAGATGCGCACCGCCTGCCCCGCCGCCAAGGGTGTGTCCGCCGCCTGCCCGGCGGCGATCCGCCCGCCCAGGGTCAGGCGGCCACCGGCAGGCGGCAGGTCGGCGGCGCGCAGGGCGTAGCCGTCCATGGCGCTGTTGTCCCAGCCGGGCAGGTTCAGTGGCGAATGGATGTCCGCCGCCAGCACCCGGCCCAGGGCCTGCTCCAGGGCGATGTCCTGGGTCGTGGGCGGTGGCGGCACCTGGTCCAGCAGATGGGCGATGGCCTGGTCCACCGGGATCAGTTGGCCGCTGTCGCAGCCACAGCCGGTCACGGCCGCACCCCACAGGCCTCGATCTGCTGCCCTGGCGCCTGATGGGGCTGCGGCTTGAGATGGGGGGCGAAATTGCACGGGCCGGTGCGGCTGTCCAGCTGCGGGCGCAGGATCATGTTCCAGGCAGTGCGGCAGGCCCCCGGCGAGCCCGGCACGCACACCACCAGCACGCCGTTGCTGACCCCGGCCAGGGCCCGCGACTGCAGGCTGGACATACCGATCTCTTCCACCGATACCTGGCGAAACAGCTCGCCGAAACCTTCCACATGCTTGTCCAGCAGCGGCATTACCGCCTGGGGCGTGTTGTCCCGCGCGGTGAAGCCGGTGCCGCCGGTCATCAGCACCACCTGCACCTCGGGGTCGGCGATCCACTGCGAGACGCGGGCGCGGATCTGGTAGATGTCGTCCGGCACCAGGCCGCGATCGACCAGCACATGGCCGGCGGCCTGCAACAGGTCGCTGAGGGTCTGGCCCGAGGTGTCGGTGTCCAGGGTGCGCGTATCGCTGATGGTCAGCACGGCGATGTTCAGGGGGTGAAACGTGCGTTGCGCCAGATGGGCCATATCCAAGCCTTCCCGTGAATGAGATAGGCCCCAGCCTGAACCGAATCCTTGGAGGAACCTATTCCTCCAAGGAGGTACCTCGACGGGGCGACAAGCCTCAGGGCGCCAGCCGGCCGTGGCGCCAGGCGCCCTCATGCAGGCGGTAGTCGAGGCGGTCATGCAGGCGGTCGCTGCGCCCTTGCCAGAACTCCATGCGCTGCGGGCGCAGGCAGTAGCCGCCCCAGTGTTCCGGGCGCGGCACCGGCTGGCCGTCGAAGCGGCTGGTGGTGCTGGCCAGCAGGGATTCCAGTTGCAGCCGGTTGGCCAAGGGCTGGCTTTGCGGCGACGCCCAGGCACCAAGGCGACTGGCCAGGGAGCGTGAATCGAAATACACATCCGACAGCCGCGGCGCTAACCGCGAGACTAATCCTTCGATCCGCACCTGGCGCTCCAGGGTGGGCCAGAAGAAGGTCATGGCGGCCCGGGGATTGGCCGCCAGTTCCAGGCCCTTGGCGCTCTGGTAGTTGCCGAAGAAGGTAAAACCCTCGGCACTCAAGCCCTTGAGCAACAGCACCCGGCAATGGGGCTGGCCCTGCTCGTCGACCGTGGCCAGGCACATGCTGTTGGCCTCCACCGGCGCCTGCTCGGTGTCGCGGGCCTGTTGCAGCCACTGCTGGAACAGCGGCAGCGGATCGTCCGGCGCGGCCTCGTCGGCCAGGCCATCGCGGCAGTAGTTACGGCGCATCTGGGCCAGGGAAAGCGGCATGAGGGTGATCTCCGTTGGGGTTTGCCGCAGTCTGCGAGGCCGCGCCGGGCATGACCTTGATCGCCATCAACGGCAGTTGCCGATCGCTATCTTCTGTAGCAACTGCGCCGCTCTCTAGACACCCATGTTCCGTAGCCGCTGCCGAGCGCAGCGAGGCTGCGATCGGTCTGGGCGGCATTCCGACGCAGCGGCCGCCAATCAGGCGACGCGGTATTCCAGGTAGATCCGGTACACAGGCTTTGCGAGGACTGCGTCCTCGATCGCAGCCTCGCTGCGCTCGGCAGCGGCTACATGTGGCGCGCCAGCAGCAGCTTCTGTAGGAGCGAAGCTTGCTCGCGATGGTCGTCAACGGTGACGCGCATAACCTGACACCCCGCATCGTTCTCAGGTTCATCGCGAGCAAGCTTCGCTCCTACAGAGGCAATCGAACGTCGCCGGCCTGCTATTTGAGCCGCAGGCGCCGGGCCAGTTTGTGCAGGTTGCTCGGGTCGACTTCCAGCAAGCGGGCGGCGCGGGCCCAGTTGTTGCGGCAGCGGCTCAGGGCCTGGTGGATCTTCTGCCGCTGATAATCGTCGACGGCTTCGCTCAGGGGCTGGAACGGCCCGTCGTCGGCCGCCAGCGGCGACGGTTCGAGCGGCTCCGCGCCCTTCACCGAGCTGTCGAGATCGAGCACGTCCGGCTCCAGGGTCAGGATCTGGCTGCGACTGCCGCCACGACTGAGCTGCTTGAGCGCGGCGCGGCTGATCACGTGTTCCAGTTCCCGCACATTGCCCGGCCAGGGGTAAGCCAGCAGCGCCCGTTCGGCCGCCGGCGACAGGCGCAGGCCACGCAGGCCGAGACGGCTGCGGTTGAGCTCGAGGAAATGCCCGGCCAGCACCAGCACATCCGGGCCACGTTCGCGCAGCGGCGGGATCGGCACCGGGTACACCGACAGCCGGTGGTACAGGTCGGCGCGAAACAGCCCGTCGCGGATGCTGTCCGGCAGGTGGCGGTTGGTCGCGGCGATGATGCGCACATCCACATGCAGCGGCTTGTCCGCCCCCAGGCGCTGGATCTCGCCGTTCTGCAGGGTGCGCAGCAACTTGGCCTGCACGCTCAACGGCAGCTCGCCGACCTCGTCGAGAAACAGCGTGCCGCCGTTGGCCGCGTCGAAGCGCCCGGCACGGTCGCTGGTGGCGCCGGAGAAGGCACCCTTGACGTGGCCGAACAGCTCGCTCTCGGCCAGGGACTCCGGCAGCGCCGCGCAGTTGACCTGCACCAGCGGCTTGTGGGCGCGCCGGGACAGGCGGTGCAGGCGGCGGGCGAACAGCTCCTTGCCAACCCCGGTCTCGCCCAGCAGCAACACCGGCAACTCGGAATCGGCGAGCACATCCAGCTCGTTGAGCAACTGGTGCAGGACCTCGCTCTGGCCGAGGATCTCGCCCTCCTCCACCGGCCCGCGCGCATCCTGCGGCTCGCTGCGGGACAGGCGCAGGCTGCGGTTCTCCTGCTCCAGGCGGGTGACCCGCAGCGCGGCCTCGATCTGCAGGCTGCAACGCTTGAGCTCGTCGCGGGCCTGGCGGTCGAAGGTGCCGGGGCGCAGTGCGTCGAGGGTGATGGCGCCCCAGACCCGCCCTTCCACATACAGGCTCACGCCCATGCAGTCGTGCACCGCCAGCGGCCCGTTGTCCGGGTGGTCGAGCAGCCCGTCATAGGGGTCCGGCAGGCGGCTGTCGGGCTCGAACCAGGTCGGCTCGCGGGACGCCATGATCGCCGCCAGGCGCGGGTGCTGGGCGATCACGAAGCGCCGGCCGATGGCTTCGTGCACCAGGCCGACGGTGGCCAGCGGCCGCAGGCTGTCGTCGTCCAGGCGCAGCAGGCCCACGGCCCCGGCCTTGAAGTATTCCCGCAGGGTCTGCACCAGACGCTGCAACCGCACGGCATTGGGCAACTCGACAATCAGGTCGGCCGCCAGACTTTCACGCAACATGGTAGTCATCACCCTTTCTGGTGGTTTTAACCCCTTGGTTTCGGGGTCATCCGCACCACGACAAAAAATTAATCCATTATTTTCAAAAAGTTACAGCTGGCATGGCGGCTGCAACGGCCCAGGGGAACCGTTGCCACTCCAACAAGGAAAACCTGATGAACCCGACACTGCTGGAACGACCCGCTCCTTCCCAACCAGACGCTTCGAAGCACAACCTCCTGGAGCAAAGCCTCGGCCAACTGGCCTGCGACATCCCCGGCGCCAGCCGGGTGTTTCATGAGTTCAAGCTGGACTTCTGCTGCGGCGGGCAGAAAACCCTGCGCGACGCCGCCCTCGGCAAAGGCCTCGACCCGGTGCAGATCGCCGAGGCCCTGCACCTGCTGCAAGACAGCGCCGCCCGGCAGCAGGACTGGCGCGATGAACCGAGCGAGGCGCTGATCGCCCATATCCTCACCCGCTACCACGCCCGCCACCGCGAACAGCTGCCGGAACTGATCCGCCTGGCCTGCCGCGTGGAGCAGGTGCATGGCGCCCGCAGCAGCTGCCCCAACGGCCTGGCCGATCACCTGCGGGACATGCAGCAGGAGCTCGAAGGCCACATGCTCAAGGAAGAACAGGTGCTGTTCCCGATGCTGCAACAAGGCCTGGGCCGCCGGGCGGCGCCACCAATCCATGTGCTGCGCCTGGAACACGAGCAACATGGCGAGGCCCTGGAGAAGCTGCTGGTGCTGACCGACCACATCACCCCGCCCGCCGACGCCTGTAACACCTGGCGCGCGCTGTACCGCGGGCTGAGCGAATTTCGCGACGACCTGATGCAGCACATCCACCTGGAAAACAACGTGCTGTTCGTCAATGCCCTGAACGCTTGAGCCCCGCCCTTGCGTGCCAGCCCTATGGCTGGCACACCCCTTCAGCCGTGCCAATAGAACATCGCCTTGGCCAGGACCACGATCAGCAGCATGTGCCCCAGCACGCTGCGGCGGATCCAGCAGGCGCGGCCGGCGCTCAACCGCGCGGTCTTGAGCCAGTACGCCAGCAACAGGTAATGGCCGATGATGCTCAGGGCCAGCATGATCTTCAGGCTCAACAGGCTGGCGAAACTGCTGCCCAGGGGCTGGCTCAAGGCGCCGCGATGCTGCCAGGCCAGGCCGATACCGGCGCCGTACAACAGCAGCACCACGCCATGCAGGACCTTGCGCGAACGCACCGCGATGGCCTGGTCCGCCGCCACCTGGGCGTCGCTCGCCAGTTGCCGGCGCGCCGTGTGCCAGATGCACACCTCGAAGAACAGCGTGCCGATAAAAGCGATGGCGGCCAGCAAATGCGTGACCAGTAACCAGGGGTAGATCATTGCCCTTCTCCTTGCTCTGCGTTCAGGCTCAGCCCGGATGCCCGTCGACCCGCGCCCGCAGCAGCATCGGCCCGTAGCGCCAGACGTACAGGGCAAAGGCCAGGGCCCAGCACAGGCCCGCCAGCCACAACGCCGCCACCGGCAGCCAGAGCACCAGCAGCACCCGGCTGAGGCAGGCCAGGTTGAGCAGGATGAACGCCAGGGTCATGCCCGCCGGCGGTTCCAACGGCCGCCCGGTGTGGCCCAGGCTGACCCGGGCGATCATCGCCAGGATCAGCCCGGCCATGGCGCCGATGGTCAGGCCGTGCAGGGCCAGGCTGGGGTTGAGCGGCGCGCCGAAATGCCACAGCGCCATGCCCAGGCACGCCAGCGCCAGCCAGGCGTAGGCCAGGTGCAGCGACCACAGCAGCGGCACCCGCCACAGCCCGCGATCCTGCCAGCGCCACAGCCGCAGCAGATGCCCGGCCGCCAGCAGCAGGAACAGCGCGCCGACCCAGGTATTGGCCAGCAGCGCCGGCCCGGCGGCATACAGCAGCGCCACCAAGGCCGAGCCCACCAGCAGCAGATAATCGAGCCACGGCCAGGGCGCCACGGCCGCGACCCGACCGAGGCCGCGCTGGGTGAAAAACGGAATCACCCGCCCGCCGATCAGGCTCATCATCGCCGCCACCAGCCACAGGCCGCTCAGCACGCCCTGGCGCTGCCAGCCTTCATGGCCCTGCAGCAGGCCGGCCACCGACAGGCCATCGGCCGCGGCGAGCAGCAGCAGCACCAGGACAATCGGGTAATTACGTTGCTGGCGTACCTTCCACAGCATGCGGCCCATCAACCCGGCCAACGCCAGGGGAAAGCCCAGCTCCAGCACCGCCAGCAGCGGCCAGGGCGCGCTGCCCAGCCAGGCCAGGCGCGCGGCCAGCCAGAGCAGGGCCAGGGCCGCCAGCGGCTTGCCGCAGAGGCCCGGCTGGCCGGTCCAGGTCTGCGCTGCGGTCAGCAGGAAGCCGGCGATGATCGCCAGACCGAAACCGAACAGCAGTTCGTGGCGGTGCCAGCCCAGCCAGCCCCCCGCCGGTTGCCAGTCGCCCAGGGCACCCTGCAGCGCCGTCAGCCACAGCGGCACCACCAGCAGCGCCAGGACACAGCCGGCGAGAAAGAACGGCCGGAAGGCCAGGCGTAACAGCGGCACGATCGCCAGCGCTGCACGACGGTCAAGTACTTGCATCAAGCCCACTCCTTTACCCAGCGGCCGACCCGGCGACGGTCGACACGCGGCGAATGAAATCCCCGGCCATCATCGGCCATTGGCGCGCCCTTGCCGTTGTCGCAAATCAAGCTTGCCCGGGATGCGGCGGGCTGTTGTGCCCGCCGTCCTTTCTGGCAGTGCAAGGGGCGTGCCCCGGGGCCCGATCGCAGCCTCGCGCGGCCATAAGCCGGCGGGCCGGGGGTGCGGCTGGCGCGGTACCGGGGTTCGTCTTTCAATGAGCGGGTCAAATTGACCATTCGCTAGTCATTTACACCCGAAATCGCCAGGTCTTTTTGACCACGCAACCGCGGATCCCCCGCGTACAGGGGCCCTGGCGCCTGGCCCGGGTCTTGCTGAACACAGGGCACCCAATCTCTCCCGAATTACCGGAGCCACCATGAATACCGCCGGAGCCATCCTGAAAAAGACCATCCAGCCACTGACGTGGTTTGTCGTCCTCGGCGCGATCCTCGCCCTCGCCAGCCGTGTCGCCCTCGGCCTTGTCTGACAGCCCTGGTCCGGCAGCTCTTGCCTGGCAGCCGCCCTCCCCTCCAAACCATTAAGGATGAATATTCATGGTGCTTCATCGCGTGCATCACCAGATCCTGCGCGGCCATCACCTGTTCGAGCCCCTCAACGAGGAACAGCTGGACGAGCTGATGGCGGCCAGCCAGTTGCTCAGCCTCGACAAGGGTGACCCGCTGTTTCGCCAGGGTGAGCCGGCCGAGGCCTTCTATTTCGTGATCGCCGGCGCGGTGAAGATCTACCGCCTGACGCCGGACGGGCAGGAGAAAGTGTTCGAGGTCATCGGCCCGCGCCAGACCTTCGCCGAGGCCATGATGCTGATGGACACGCCGGACTATGTGGCCTCGGCCGAAGCCATCGGCCCGACCCAGCTCTATCGGCTGTCCAACGACACCTACCTGCGCCTGCTGCAAAGCAACAGCCGCCTGACCTTCGCCCTGCTCGGCAAGCTCTGCGTGCGCCTGCACCAGCGGGTCAACGAGATCGAAACCCTGTCGCTGAAGAACGCCACCCACAGGGTGGTGCGGTATCTGCTGACGCAGTTGATGCAGCTGCAACCGGTGGAGCGCCGGTTCGAACTGCCGATGGCCAAGCAACTGATCGCCGGCCACCTGGCGATCCAGCCGGAGACCTTCTCGCGGATCATCCGCCGCCTGATCGATGAAAAGATCATCAGCCAGGACGGCCGCCAGATCGTGATTCTCGACCGTCCGCGCCTGGAGCAATTCGAATGAGCGCCGGGCCGGTCTGCCTGTATTGCCAAGGCTCCAACCCACCCCGGCAGGCCTCCTGCCGCCATTGCGGCATGCCGCTGCCGGCCACTGCGGCGCATGCCGAACAACGCCGGTTGCGGCGCTTTACCGGGTTCTGCATCGGTCTGACGCTGTTCTGCGTGGCGATGTTCTTCTGGCTGCCGCGCTCCTAGCGGACGCTTTTGCCTGGAACACCGCACGGCCGCTACGCAGCCGATCGCAGCCTCGCTAACGCTCGACAGCGGCTACAGGTCTGGAGTCGTGCGCGGTCCTGTAGCCGCTGCCGAGTTGCCCGTTTTGCGGCCGCTACGCAGCCGATCACAGCCTCGCTAACGCTCGACAGCGGCTACAGGTCTGGAATCGTGCGCGGTCCTGTAGCCGCTGCCGAGTTGCCCGTTTTGCGGCCTCTACGCAGCCGATCGCAGCCTCGCAGGCTCGGCAGCGGCTACAAGACCGCGCATGGCTCTGGTCTCTACGTGTAGCCGCTGTCGAGCGTTAGCGAGGCTGCGATCGAGGACGCAGTCCTCGCAAAACCTATGCGCGAGATTTACCTGAAATAACGCGTTGCCTGATTGGCATTGCGATGCAGTCCCCGCAAGGCCTGCACACCAGGTTTGCCTGGAACCTTGAACCCTTCCCCCTCGCCTGCCCTCGCCGGCGAAGGTGTCCCAGGCGCGGGCAACAGCCGAGGGTCTCTTCGCTGGCGAGCCAGGCGCCTGCCGTCGAGGGGGGTTGCGCCTCAAGGCTGGGTCAGCTGTCGATACAACTGCGGCAAACGCAGCGGCAGTTGCTCGGGCTGGCGGATCAGGGTGTAGCCATTGGCACCGAACATGTACGGCAGGTAAGCCGCCGCTTCGCGGTCGATGGTGATGCAGAACGGCGTCAGCCCCTGGCGGCGCGCTTCCAGTACCGCCTCGCGGGTGTCCTCGACGCCATAGCGGCCTTCGTAGAGGTCGAGGTCGTTGGGCTTGCCATCGGTCAACAACAGCAACAACTTGCGCTGGCGCTTGCAGCCCGCGAGCAGGCGCGTGGCCTGGCGGATCGCCGCGCCCATGCGCGTATAGAAGCCCGGCTTGAGCCCCTGGATCCGCCCGCGGGTGTGGTCGTCGTAACGCTGGTCGAAGGCCTTGAGTTCCTGCATGCGCACCTGCTGGCGACGCAGCGAGGAAAACCCGTACAAGGCAAAGTCGTCACCCAGGCCAGCCAGGGTTTCGCCGAACAGCAGCAGGCTGTCGCGGATCACCTCGATCACCCGGTGCTCGTCGTTGAGGTGGGCATCGGTGGACATCGAGACGTCGGCCAGCAGCAGGCACGCCAGGTCACGCCGGGTCTGGCGCTGCTCCATGAACAGGCCGCGCTCGGCACAGGCGCCATGGGCGCGCTCGACGTGAAAATCCAGCCAGGCCTGCATGTCCAGTTCCGCCCCCTGGGGCTGCTGGCGCAACCACTGCCGGTCGTTGCGCAGCTGCTGGAACTGCCGCCGCAACAGCTGCGCCGACGGCTTCAGGCGCGACGGCAGCGGCTGCGCCTGGCAATCGCGCGGCACCAGCATCTGCAGGTTGACGAAAGCTTCCTGCAGCCGCCCCTTGCGATAGTCCCATTCCGGCAGGTGGATGCCCTCGCCCAGGGGAATGTCGTCGACGTCCGCCGGCGGCAGGTCGAGGTGCAGCTTGAGGCCACCGCCCTTGCGCAGGCGGGTGCGCGACAGGGTCAGCTCATCCAGGTCGGCGGCGACCCGGGCGGCGTCCGGGTCTTCGCTGTCGTCGGCCCAGCGGTCGAGGTCCACATGCTCGGTCCAGCTGAACAGATTCTCCAGGCGCAGGATCAGCAGGCCGCCGTCGCGGCTATGGTCCTCGACCCGGCTGGCGCGCTTGCGTCCGCCGGCCTGCTCGCCGGCCGTGGTCGCCAGGTCCTCCGGCGAGTCCTCAAGATCGACGGCCAGCGGGCTGGCCAGGTGCAGCGGTGGGTACAGCCACAACGGCACGGGCCAGGCCGCGCGTTCGCTGCGGGGAAACTCGGCGACACTGCCGGGCTCGCGCAGGGCCTGGCACAAGGCCCGCTCCAGCGCGGCCTCGGGGCGGCTCAGCGAGGCCGGATCGGGGCGCAGTTGCAGATGGGCCTCGACCAGCCGCTGGTAGCGCTCCCGCAACGCCGGGTAGCGCTGCAACAGGCGCCGGGTCCAGCGCTGGTTGTCCCGGCCCCAATGGCGCATCGGCCCGGACTGCGCCGCCAGCAGGGCCAGCCAGCGATACAGCTCTTCGTTCAACGCCACCTCGGGAAACACCGCGAGGCTGGCCGGCAGGCGCAGGTTGTCGGCGTCGCACCAGGCCAGGGGCAGTTGCCGGCAAGTGCCGGCGATCTGCTGCAACAGGCTGCGGCGCAACAGCAGGTCGCGCTCGCTGGCCGCCTCGACGCCGCGACCGTCGCCGCCCATGGCCCGCAACAACAGAGCCAGGGCCCGTTGGCGCGGCGCCAGCTCAACCCGCGCCTCGGGAAAATCCACGCTGGCGCGGCGGGTGATAAAGCGGTGCCAGACACTGCCGACCCACTCTTCCAGTTCCAGGGTGAAGGCCATGGAACCTCCTTTTTTCCAGTACAGAAAAACGGTCCGCTACGTCAGCCGGACCGACCTTTTCCAGCGCTATCCAATCTTCGTAGCCGCTGCCGAGCCCGCGAGGCTGCGATCGAGGTGGGCGGCATTCCGACGCAGTCCTCGCAAAGCCTGCGCACGCGGTTTACCAGAAAGACCGCACGGCCCGGTTTGCGGCCGCTGTGCGACCGATCGCAGCCTCGCTGCGCTCGGCAGCGGCTACATAGAGACCGTCGTCGTGCCTGTCCTGTAGCCGCTGCCGAGCCTGCGAGGCTGCGATCGAGGTGGGCGGCATTCCGACGCAGTCCTCGCAAAGCCTGTGCACGCGGTTTGCCGGAAAGACCGCATGGCCCGGTTTGCGGCCGCTGCGCTGCCGATCGCAGCCTCGCTTCGCTCGACAGCGGCTACATAGAGATCGTCGTCGTGCCTGTCCTGTAGCCGCTGCCGAGCCTGCGAGGCTGCGATCGAGGTGGGCGGCATTCCGACGTAGTCCTCGCAAAGCCTGTGCCCGCGGTTTGCCTGAAAGACCGCGTGGCCCGGCTTGCGGCCGCTGCGCGACCGATCGCAGCCTCGCTGCGCTCGGCAGCGGCTACATAGAGATCGTCGTGCGTTGTCCTGTAGCCGCTGCCGAGCCTGCGAGGCTGCGATCGAGGTGGGCGGCATTCCGACGCAGTCCTCGCAAAGCCTGTACACGCGGTTTGCCTGAAAGACCGCGTGGCCCGGTTTACGGCCGCTGCGTCGGAATGCCGCCCAGACCGATCGCAGCCTCGCTGCGCTCGACAGCGGCTACAGGGATACGTTTCGCCAGCAGCGGTCGTTCATGAGGACACCACCGGGGCCGGTGCGCGCAAGGCGGCGCGGCCGCGCTGGCGGAAGCTCAGCAGGTAGCACAGCAGCCCGGCGAAGAACCCCAGCCCGCTGATCAGGCGCGCCCAGAACAGCCCGCTCAAATGCTCCACCGTGGCCATGAACGGCATTGCCGTGCCGTCCTCGGCCCAGCGTTGCAGCAGCACCTGGACCACGCCGGCGGCAGTGAGCAACAGGGTGATCATCACCATCGACAGGGTCATCAGCCAGAAACCCCAGACCTCCAGGGTCTGCGAGCGTTCGTCCGCCGCCTCGCCGAGGCCGCGCAGGCGCGGCATGGCGTAGCTGATCAGGGTCATGACGATCATCGCGTAGGCGCCGTAGAACGCCAGGTGGCCGTGGGCCGCGGTCAGTTGCGTGCCGTGGGTGTAGTAGTTGACCGGCGCCAGGGTATGCAGGAACCCCCAGACCCCGGCGCCGAAGAACGCGGTCACCGTGGTGCCCTTGGCCCACAGCGTGGCGGCGCGGTTGGGGTGCTGGCGGCGGCGGTTCTTCACCATGCTGAAGGCGAAGATCACCATCGCCAGGAACGGCAGCGGCTCCAGGGCCGAGAAGATCGAGCCGACCCACAGCCAGACCTCGGGGGCGCCGATCCAGAAGAAGTGGTGACCGGTGCCGATGATCCCGCTGATCAGCGCCATGGCGATGATCACGTAGAGCCATTTCTCCACCACTTCGCGATCCACGCCGGTGACCTTGATCAGCACGAAGGCCAGCATCGCGCCCATGATCAGCTCCCACACGCCTTCCACCCACAGGTGCACCACCC
Source organism: Pseudomonas sp. GW531-T4 (assembly GCF_017349615.1). Lineage (NCBI taxonomy): Bacteria > Pseudomonadati > Pseudomonadota > Gammaproteobacteria > Pseudomonadales > Pseudomonadaceae > Pseudomonas > Pseudomonas sp. GW531-T4. Next base: position 42,566 of record NZ_JACMZT010000033.1, on the reverse strand, counting down.
ACCACCAGTAGAACTTGTCGCGGGCCAGGTTGGCCGGGTTGTAGAAGGAGAACAGGAAGAACACCGCGAGGCCGATCAGCCCGGTCATCATCACCATGCTGACGGTGGTCTTGCGGCCCTTGAGCAGGGTCATGCCGATGTTGTAGAGAAAGCCCAGGCACACCACCACGATGCCCATCTTGGTGATGGTCGGCTGCTCGAGGAACTCGCGGCCCATGGTCGGCAGCAGCTCGTTGTGGGTCAGCCGCGCCAGGCCCGCGTAGGGCACCAGCAGGTAGCCGAGGATGGTCAGCACGCCGGCGGCGGCGAACACCCAGAACAGCAGCAGCGCCAGTTTCGGGCTGTGCAGTTCACGGTCGGCCTCTTCCGGGATCAGGTAGTAGGCCGCCCCCATGAAGCCGAACAGCAGCCAGACGATCAGCAGGTTGGTGTGGACCATGCGCGCCACGTTGAAGGGAATGATCGGGAACAGGAAATCGCCGATCACGTATTGCAGGCCCATGATCAAACCGAACAGCACCTGGCCGAGGAACAGCATCAGGGCAAACACGAAGTAGGGTTTGGCCACGGCTTGCGAGGCGAATTTCAGGTGTGGATTGGCAAGACGCATCGTTCAGCCCTCCTTGTTTGGCGGCCAGCCATTGGTATTGATCTTCGAGCTCCACTTGAGGAATTCGGCGATGTCGTCGACCTCCTGCTGGCTCAGGTTGAATTGCGGCATGGCCCGGCGTCCGGGCACGCCCAGGGGTTGCATCTTCATCCAGGCCTGCAGGAAAGGCTTGAAGCCCTCCTCGCCGCCGCGGCGCTGGAACACGTTGCCCAGCTCCGGCGCGAAGTAGGCGCCCTCGCCCAGCAGCGTGTGGCAGCCGATGCAGTTGTTCTGCTCCCAGACCGTCTTGCCGCGCACCACCGCCGCGCTCAACAGCGCGTCGTTGCTGCGTACGGGAAAGGTCTGCTCCGTGTGATAGGTCAAGGCCAGGAAGATCAGGAAGAAGAACACGCTTCCCCCGAAATAGATGTTCCTGGCCATGCCTTTGGTGAAGGTTTCCGACATGCTCGCTTCCTCTTGGCTTGGCCCGGCCATTCTAGGAAGCGCGGGGGGCAAACCCGCTTGATGGCAATCAAGAAACGCCGATGGTTTTACTCGGGTATTTACAGGCTGAGGATCAGGCCCAGCAGCAAGGCCAGCGCCAGCGGCCAGCCGAGCAGCAGCCAGCGCCACAGGCGCGGCCCGTGGCGCAGTTCCATGAAGCCGTCGGCGATCAGCCAGGCCTTGGCCACCGCCAGCAGCAGGATCAGCACCACCACCCCGCGCGGCGCGCCCTGCCCCAGCCAGCTGCCCAGCCATACGGTGCCGACGCTGAGACCGGCCAGGGCGACCCAACAGCTCAGCAAGAACCTGCCAACGGACATGCGCACCTCGTCAATCCAGGACGTAGACCAGCGGGAACAGCAGCACCCAGACCAGGTCGACCATATGCCAATAGAGCACCCCGGACTCGAAACCCGAAGGGTTGTCGGCGCCATACCGGCCGCGCAGGCAGCGCTGCGCCAGCCAGGCGAAAATCAGCATGCCCAGCAGCACATGGAGGAAATGAAAACCGGTGAGGATCCAGTACAGGGTGAAGAAGGTGTCGTGCTCAAGCCCGAGTCCCAGGCCCAGCAGATGCCGGTACTCGCCGAGCTTGAGCAGCAGGTAGACCGTGGCCGCCAGCAAGGCCGCCAGCAGCAGCGCCGCCCCTTGGCGTGGCCGCGCCCGGCGCACCCGTTCCTGGGCCAGCGCCGCCAACAGCCCGGCGCTGAGCAGGCTCAGGGTCATGGCCAGGCCGGTGGAACTGTCGAGCAGCTGGCGGCTTTCGGCGAACAGCTGCGGCTTGAGCTGCTGGGTCACGGCGAACGCAAGAATCAGGATGGCGAACACCGACAGCTCGGCGAGGATGAAAAACCACATCGCCAGATCCCCCGGCAGATGACGCCGAGGGGCTGCCAGGGTGTCGGCAGCAGGGTCAGCCGAAGTGCACATCGACCACGTCCATCAGCGCCGCCACCGTGACAAGGTCGTCGCTCAGGGGCTCGGCCAGGCACGCCAGGCAGGCTTCGCGCGGCGGCATGCCGGCGCCGATCATGCGCGCGGTGAAAATCAGCAGCCGGGTGGACGCCACCTCCTCCAGGTCATGCTGTTCCAGGCGGCGCAGGGCCTGGCCCAGCCCGACGATCTGCCGCGCCAGGGCCGCATCCACTTGCGCCTCGCGCTGGACGATGCGTTCCTCCTCGGCCGGCGGTGGATAGTCGAAGCGCATCGCCACAAAGCGCTGGCGGGTGCTGGGCTTCATGCCCTTGAGCAGGTTCTGGTAACCGGGGTTGTAGGACACCACCAGCATGAAAGACGGCGGCGCCCGCAGCACTTCGCCGGTGCGTTCCAGGAACAGCTCGCGACGGCCGTCGGCCAGGGGGTGCAGGACCACCACCGTGTCCTGCCGCGCCTCGACCACTTCGTCGAGGTAGCAGATGCCGCCTTCGCGCACCGCCCGGGTCAGCGGCCCGTCCTGCCACCAGGTGCCCTGGGCGCCGATCAGATGGCGGCCGATCAGGTCGGCGGCGCTGAGGTCGTCGTGGCAGGCCACGGTGTGCAGCGGCAGGTCCAGGCGGTGCGCCATGTGCTGGACAAACCGGGTCTTGCCGCAGCCCGTGGGGCCTTTGATCAGCACCGGCATGCCGTGCCGCCAGGCCTGTTCGAACAGCGCCTGTTCATTGTTCAAGGGTTGATAGAAGGGTTCGCAAGCCGTTCCGAGATCCATGGGCTACCTGATTCACAGCGGGGTTCGGCGACCACGCTAAGGCGCCAGGCAAGGGCGCGGCAAGCGCACCGGCGGGCAAACTTGATCGCCGTCAAGCGCGCCGCGCCTGGCTGCAATCAAGGGGCTAAATCAAAGCCCGGAATCAGGCTCCACGCACTCGCAACCGCAGGCCTGCCCCGGGCTGTTCAAATCCTCCTGGAACAGCTGGCAGATGCTGTCCACCTCCAGCCGGCCGGCGGGCAGGATGCTGATAAAGCGCTCCGAGACTTCCACCAGGCCGTTCCAGCTCAGCTGTTGCAGGCGCAGCCAGGCGGACGCGAAGTACTGGCGGAAGATCAGCCCGTAGCGGCTTTCGATGGCCAGGATGTCCAGCTCCAGGTCGCACGCCAGGCGCTCCATGACCAGTTGCCGGACCTGGTCGCCGGCCTCGCAGCGCCAGCCGCGACAGGTCGCCAGTTGGCCCAGGTCGAGCTGTTGCAGATAGTCGCCGAGCAGCTCGCTGTTCTGCGTATACAGCTCGTCGAACTGGCTGATGGCGCCCAGGCCGAAGCCCACATGGTCGCAATAACCGTGGCAGGTAAAGCCCTGGCAGTTGCGGCGCAGCCGACCGCGCTCCTGGGCCATCATCAGGTCGTCGTCGGGCCGCACGAACTGGCCCAGGCCGATGTACTGGTAACCCGCCGCCAGCAGGCGCTCGAAGCAGATCCGCCGCATCGCCTCCTTGGCCTCCTGGCTGCAGGCTGCTGCGGGCTGGTCCTGGCTCTGGCGCCGGTAGCGCAACGGCGGCTGGGCGTAGTCGAACACCTGCAGGCGGTCGGGCTCCAGCTCGATCAGGGTGCCGAGCTTCAAGGCGAGGCTCGAAGGGGTCTGCCAGGCGTGGCCATAGCCCAGGTCGACATTCACCGAGCGATAACCGAAGGTCCGCGCCGCATCGATCAGCGAATGGATGGGCGCCGGGTTCTGGTAGCAGGCCACCGACAGCTGGCTGTCGCTGCCGATATCCGGCACGCCGATGCTGACCTGATTGAACCCCTGGTCACGCAGCAGGCCCATGGTCGCCCAGTCGGTGTGGTGCAGGTCGACGTCGATGCTGTAGTCGCCGCAATCGTGTTCGAGGAAGTGAAAGCGCTGGCGCAGGTGCTGCATCAGCCGTTGCAGATGCGCTGCGTCCGGGGTGCCGCCACCGAGGTGGAACTGCTCGATGCGCTGCTCCGGCCCCAGGTGGCAGCCCACCAGGTCGATCTCGCGCTCCAGCCGCCGCAGGTAGCTTTCGCCAGCGTCGGCCGATATGCCCGCCAGGCGCGGCGCAAACTGCACGTTGAGGGACAGCGGCCGGCGCTTCTGCCGGCTGTTGCGCAACGCCCGCAGCAGGTCCAGGGAACCGATGCCGCCGTGAAAGCGGCGGGTGTCGGCAGGGCAGTTGGGATCGAGCACGCCTTGATCGCGTCGAACGAGCGGCTCGCTGCGGTGCGGCAGTAGATCAGGCATGACAGGGCTCCATGGCTGGCGGTGGAGGGCCAGTGTCCGGCGTTAATGCCCAGGGCTCCTTGACTTGCATCAAGCGTGGGGTCGGCGCCGGCCTACCAGTTCAGGTAGAACATGGCCTTGGCCAGCAGCACGATCAGCAGCATATGGCCGAACAGGCTGTGATGGATAAAGCGCGAGTAGCGGGCGTTCATGCGCCCGCTCCTGAACAGCAGCATGGCCACCAGGAAATGCCCGAGCACGCTGGCGGCCAGCAGGATCTTCAGCATCAGCAAGGTGCCGAACGACGACGCCAAGGGCGCTGCCAGCACCGGCAGGTAACGCACCCAGACCATGCCCAGCCCGGCGCCGAACAGCGCCAGCAGCACCCAGGGCATCAGCTGGCGGGCACGGCCGGCGATGCCCTGTTCGAGCAGCACCATGAGCTTGGCCGGCAGTTGCTTGCGGATGTGCTCCAGGAACAGCACTTCGAAAAACACCGTGCCGATAAACACCAGCGCGGCGAGCAGATGCAGGCTGAGCAGCAGCGGATAGATCATGAGGCCTCCGAATCGGGGTTGCGCGGCCTGGGCCAGCGCCTCAGCCGCCGGTCACCGTGGGAAAGAACGCCACCTCGTCGCCGTCGTCCAGCGCCTCGTCGAGCCCGCACAGGTCCTGGTTGCGGGCACACATCAGGCTCGGCTCGTCCAGCACCCGCCAGATGCCGCAGCGGCTCGCCAGGTGCCGGCGCAAGTGCTCCAGGCAGGTGAAATCGCCCTCGACCACCTCGCTGGCGCAGCCCAGGGTTTCCCGGTAGCGGGAGAAATACTGCACCTGCAGCCTCATGCCGAGGGCGCCCGGTAATCGCCACTCTTGCCCCCGGACTTGCGCAGCAGCCGTATCGACTCGATATGCATGCCACGGTCCACCGCCTTGCACATGTCATACAGCGTCAGGGCGGCGACGCTGGCGGCGGTCAACGCCTCCATCTCGACCCCGGTCTGTCCGGCCAGCTTGCAGCGCGACACGATGCGCACGCGATGCTCGTCCTCCAGGCTCAACTCGACCACCACACTGCTCAACAGCAACGGATGACAGAGCGGGATCAACTCGCTGGTGCGCTTGGCCGCCTGGATACCGGCGATGCGCGCCACCGCGAACACATCGCCCTTGGGATGGCCACCGCCGACGATCAACCGCGCGGTCTCGGCACGCATATGCACCCAGGCCTCGGCCACCGCCTCGCGAAAGGTCACGTGTTTATCGGTGACATCGACCATGCGCGCACGGCCGAGGGAATCGAGGTGGGTCAGTACCGCGTCGTTCATGGACAGGAGCCTTAGTCATGGCGGCGAAAAGCGCGACGGGATCGCCCCGGCCTCGCACATCGTTGGATGGCAACGAGACTACTGCGCCGGCCCGCGGACGCGGTTGACGTCAATCAAGAAAGCCGGCATTGCCAAGACCCACCGCCAAGACTGGCGTGATGATTTCCCGCGCGCGCGGGCTGCGGGTAGCATGCGCAGGCAACGCCAGCTCACCATCACTCAGGGAATAGCAATGACCAGCCTCATGGACCCCACCTTGCGCGGAACCGGCAGGATTACCGGCGCGTTCTTCCACCCGGCGGGGGACATCGCCGCCGTGGTCTCGGAGTTTGCGTTGCTGGTCAATCCGCCCGCGCGGGCGGCTTATGGCGGCACCGGGTTGCGTTATCGGCTCGGCCTGTACCGGCGTGGCGAGCCGGTGCCGTTCGCCATCTTCGACGAACTGTGCCTGCCGATCAACGATGTGGGTTTCCACCCCACCCGGCCCCGCATCGTTATCGGTGCCGGCCGCTATGACGGCGGCTACCAGTTCGAAGGCGAGCTGGCCGTGTGGGACTGGCAGACCGGCCAGAGCCGCCGCCCTTTTGCCGATATTCCCGAAGTCGTGCGCTGCCGCTACGACGCCAGCGGCGAGCGGGTCGAAGCCTGGGTGCGGCCATGGAACGAAGAGTGGGACGGGCTGGACGACAGCGACTGGTCGGCGATCCTCGACACGCTGTTTCTGGTGCAGATCGACGACAGTGAAGCAGCGTGGACAGCCCGAACCTCAGAGGTACTGGAACTGGACCCGACCGCGACCGTCGCTGCCGCGGGCCTTCCGGCAGATGACCAGAGCCCAGCGGCCGTGCGCCTGGCCCAATGGCTGGGCGTGCCCGAGCTGGAATGCCGAAGCGCCATCCGCGATATCGCCTGGCTCGGTCCGGACCGGATAGGCGTCACCCATGACGATTGCCTGCTGGATATCTACAGCACGGACGGCACCCGGCTCGCCCACCACAGGGGTCCGGGCTACGGCGCCGAAATCCTGCGCGGGGCCGGCGTGCAGGTGCACGGGGTGCAGGTGCAGGACGGGCCCGAGGTCTATAAACGGGATTCGTGTTTGTATGCGCTGACGGATAACGGCCTGGAGCTGGTGCAGACCTACGACGACGAATACGCCTTTTGCGCATCCACCAACGGCCGCCTCCTGGGACGTCGCAATCGTCTGCGATCGCCCAATTCGAAGGCAGGCGATATGCTGCTCGATCCGTCCGACAATAGCGTCCAACCTATGGATGCCGGCCACTACGATTGCTTCAACCACTACATCGGCATCAACGGCGCACCTCATCTGTTCGCGTTGCAGGGCACGCCGGCCAGCTCCCATGAACACAAGTACCTGTGCACCATCCAGCCCGACGGTACCCTGCAAAGACTCTGGCCGCTGCTCAAGCAGGACGGCACCCGGGCCAGCCACGCCATGGAATGCCGGGGCGCTTATGTGGCGGATGCCCTGGGCGCGGGCGTGGTGATCGCCGGCCAGCACTACAACCCTTCGGTCTGCGACCCGTACCAGGGTTTCATCTACCGCCGGCACCTGGAGCGCGGCCAGGAACTGTGGTGGCACCCCACGCCGGCATCGCCCAGCGCGATCACTCACCTACCCGAAGCGGGCCTGGTGGCGGCGACTTTCCTCGATGGGAGCCTGATGCTGATCGAGGCTCGGACCGGCCAGCTGCGGCTGAACGCCAAGGCGCGGATCGATGGCTTGCCGACCATCATCCACGCCATGGACGCCCGCGACGGGCAGTTGGCGCTGGGCACCGTGGATGGCCGGATCGCGGTGAAACCGGTCGCTGATCTGCTGGGCGCCAATGACGCCCGGGGATGGGTGGAGATCGGCTGAGTCACGCCGTTCTCCAGGCCTGCACGCCCAGGTAATAAACCGATTCGCTGGGCGCGGCAGGCCGAGGTTCTCAGATTGGGACAGTGCGTCTTCGCAGTACCGAAAGAACTCGCCCAAGGTGAATTGCGACCACTGCGTAATCCAGAAACCATTTATTCGCATGCGCTTACTTTTGTGAAAACCACACTTTGACTTTTCGTTTAACCGGGAGCGCAAACAGATGAATAAATATGCAAGAAAAAGCAATCCACCCAATAAATGGATGCTCTGAAATTATCTCGGGCCGATGCCCCAAGAACAGAAAGTCATTATTCTGAAGAACATCCATGTAAGGCACGACAAAAAGGCCATTGAATACCAAACAGAAATAAAACCTGACGTAATTCAAATCGCTACCAGAGAGGTGCACCTTCAGAAAGTAGGCAACACTAATGCCACAAGCGGCCAAAACAGGGAAAACCCACAAGATCATTTTCCGGACTCTCGGTACACCTGCTTTCCTGTCTGGAAGTCGGTATATATTTCAAAACCCATCGCGCCTGCCCCCATGCCTTTATAAGAGCGCACATAGTCTGCTCTAACGTATCTAAACAAGCGCCAGGCATGTAACCGTGATTAGCCATGCGTGACCCTCCTTTTAGTCAGCTGGCCATCCTATTGAAAGAAGTTACAGGCGTGTTGTAGGGAATTTCCGAAATTTGTGCAGTCCCCAAGTTGCCCATCGGCGATGTGCTGCTGGATGCTCCGTGAAGCCTGGCGACGCCCGGGGATGGGTGGAGATCGGCTGAGTCAGCCACACACAAAAACGCCACTCCCGGGAGTGGCGTTTTTTTATTGGCTGACCGGTTCAGAACTGCGCCTTGAGGGTCATGGTGAAGTTGCGTGGGTCGCCGTAGTAGTTGCCGAAGCTTTCGGTGCCGATGGTGGTGTAGTAGCGCTTGTCGAACAGGTTGTTGCCGTTGAGCGCCAGCGACCAGGTGTCGTCGATGCGGTAGCCGATGCGGCCGTTCCATACCGCGTAGCCGGCCTGGGTGATTTTTTCGCCATTGGCCTGCGAGACCCGGAAGTTGTCGCTTTGCGCGTTGACCCCGGCGCCGATGTTGAAGCGCTCGAACGCGCCGTCGAGGGCGTAGTCGCCCCACAGGCGCAGCACATGGCGCGGCACGTAGCTGTTGAAGGCGGCGCCGTTGAGGCCGCTGTCGATGTCGTCGAGGGTCTTGGTCTGGGTGTAGGTGTAGCCGGCCAGCAGTTGCAGGCGCTCGATGACTTCGCCGCTGATCTCGGCTTCGAAGCCCTGGGCGCGGACCTTGCTGGAGTTCAGGTAGCAGTAGCCGTCCGATGACGCGCAGCTGGAGTTGTAGTCGGTCTGCGCCTGGTCCTTCTGCACGGTCTGGAACAGGTTGAAGGAGCTGTTCAGGCGCCCCTCGAACCATTCGCCCTTGATCCCCAGTTCATAGCTTTCCCCCACCAGCGGCTTGAGCGCCGAGCCGCTTTGCGAGCGGTAGTTGCCCTGGGGCGTGAAGATTTCCGCGTAGCTGGCATAGGCAGTCAGGTTGTCGTTGAGGTCCAGCAACAGGCCGGCAAAGGGCGTGACCTGGCCGGTCTCGGTGCTCCTGGCGTGCTCCGAGGTGCCCGAGCTGAGGAACACCGAGTCGCTTTTCGAGCGGTACCAACTGACCCGGCCGCCGACGACAAAGGTCAGGGGCTCCGCCAGCTTGAGGCGCAGGGTCGAATACAGGCCACGCTGTTCGGTGACGGTCTTCACCGGGCCACCGCGGGTCGAGTTCTCGATGAAGTAACTGTCGTCCGGTTTCGGAATATGCCGGTCCGGGTTGAACACGTTCTGCCGCTGCGGCAGGAAGGCCACCGAGAAGAAATCGTCCTTGTCCGCACGGCTGCCGTTGACCCCCACCACCAGCTCATGCTGCAGGCCGAACGCGTTGAACTTGCCGTCCAGGTAGGCATCGAGGCCGTAATCGACCTGGTCGTAGTCGTACATGCTGCCGAGCATGCCGGTGGTGTCGATGCCGGGCGTCACCGCGCCGGAAGCGAAGGCATATTTGATGTCCTGGGTGTTCTTGGTATAGACGCCGGCGACCTTCAGCGCCCAGTCGTCGTTGAGCTGGTGCTTGAGGTCGCCGAACACCGTGGTGCGCTTGCTGCGCCAGGTGTTCCAGGACGGGTCGAGGCAGGTCGAGCGGCCGAGTTTCAGGTCGCTGCCGTCCTTGTAGCGCGGCAGGCCGCCCCAGCACGGGTTGGCGTCGACGTCTTCATAGGCGATGCCCAGGCCGAGGGTGGTGTCGGGGCTCAGGTCGAAGTCGAGCGCGCCGTAATACACCTGGTCCTTGCGACTGGCGTCGTCGATGAAGTAATGCCGGCTCTGCTCGGCCACCACCGCGCGGCCACGCAGGGTGCCGGACTCGTTGAGCGGACCGCCGGTGTCGACCTGCCCGCGGTAGTTGTCCCAGCTGCCGCCGGACAGCGTGACCTCGGTCTGCGGGGTGCCCTGGCCACGCTTGCGCACGAAGTTCACCCCGCCGGCGGTGCCGCCCGCGCCCTTCATCATCCCCGCCGCGCCGCGGAGGATTTCCACCCGGTCGTAATAGGCCATGTCGCCGCTGAAGCTGTCGGCCTGGACATACTGGTTGCCCATGTCCAGCGGCACGCCGTCGTACTGATACTGGCCCGACATGCGAAAGCCGCGGGAGTAGAAATACTTGCCGCCCATGGTCGAGTCGTAGACGGTGATGCCCGGGGTCTTTTCCATGACCTGGTCGATGCTGTGCAGGTTCTGGTCGTCGAGCATCTTGCGGGTCATCACCGTCACCGATTGCGGGGTTTCCCGCAGCGAGTGCTCGCCCTTGCCGATGGTCACCGCCCCGGTGGTGTAGGAGCCACTGCCCTCGGTGGTCGCGCCCAGCAGCTGGCCGTTGATGTTGGTGGCGCCCAGTTCCAGTGCCGAGCCGAGCACCGGCACCGCGCGCAGCACATAGCTGCCGTTGGCCTGGGGCTCGGCGCGCAGGCCACTGCCCCGCAGAATCCGCGCGAAACCTTCGTCGACCCCGAACTGGCCCTTGAGCCCGGGCGATTGCCGGCCCTGGGTCTGGCGCGCATCAAAGGAAATCGCCGCCCCGGCGGCGCTGGAGAAACGGGTCAGCACATCCACCAGGCTGCCGGCGCCGATGTCATAGGCGCGGACCTGGCTCTGCTGCGCCGCGGCCCCTGCGGCCGGATCGGCATTCGCCGAGCAGGCGCTGGCCATGGTGGTTGCCAACAACGCGACTTTCACTGCATTCGCCAGACGACCTGGCGCGTTCACCCGAGACATGCTCCCTCCCCCAAAACGGTCAATGACAACTCACTGAGGGATGAGCCGAACGGTGCGGCCAAAAAGTGCAGGCGCCGGAAATTTTTTTATCCAAGGGCGATTGTCAGCGCGAATCGGCCCGGGCGACCTGGACCCAGAAACGGCTGTAGCGGGTCACGCGCAGGGCAAACCCGCTCTCCAGCGCCGCCAGCGCGAGGTCGGTGTCATCGATGGGAAAGACCCCGGAGACCTTCAGCTCGCCGATGGCCGGGTCCCAACGCAGCACGCCGGGACGATAGCGCGACAGGTCGTTGAGCAGCACAGCCAAGGGACGGTCGATGGCGATGATGCTGCCCTGCTGCCAGGCGCCCACCGAGACATCGTTGCCGCGTTGCATACCCAGGCTGCGGTCGTTGAACGCCACCCGCTTGCCGGCCTCGACGCGCATCGCCGTACCGCTGCCCGGCACACTGACCTCCACCGCCTTTTCCAGCACCGCCACCTCGCCACCGCCGGGCTGGCTGCGCACGATAAAACGCGTGCCCAGCGCCAGCACCTCGGCATGGCGGGTGACCACCTTGAACGGTCGCTGCAAGGGATCAGGCGCGGTACTGACAAGGATCTCGCCCCACAGCAGCTCCAGCACCCGCTGGCGCCCATCGAAGCGCAGGTTGACCGAAGTGTCGGTATTGAGCAGCAGGCGGCTACCATCCGCCAGGCGGAACTCGCGGCGCTCGCCGACCCGGGTGCGGTAGTCGCACATCAGGTTCTGCGCGGCCTGGCTACGCCAGCCCAGCCAGCCCAGGGTGCCGGCACAGGTCAACAGCAAGGCGCTGCGCAGCACCTGGCGCCGGGAACTGTGGCCGGCCTTGCTCAAGGTCGGTGCCGCCAGGGCGCCCGGCACGCTGGCCATCTGCTCGGCCACTGCGGCCATGCGTTGCCAGGCCTGGCGATTCACTGGATCGGCCGCCAGCCAGCTGTCCCAGGCGGCGCGATCGGCGTCGGTCGCGGTGCCGGAATGCAAGCGGGCATACCAGCGCGCCGCGACACCGATGGCCTTCACTTCCTCGGCAGGCAGGCTCATGCGAGTTGCAACTGGATCTGCATCAGGCAGCAATGCTCCATGGCCTTGGCCATGTGGTTGTTCACCGTGCGCACGCTGACACCCAGCTGCTCGGCGATTTGCGGATAGGTCAGGCCATTGAATTGCGACAGGATGAAGGTCTGCTTGACCCGCGGCCCCAGCCCTTGCAGCAGGCGATCGATTTCCATCAGCGCCTGGAACAGCATCGCCTGCTCCTCCGGCGATGGCTGCAAGGCTTCGGGCATGGCGGCCAGCACGTCGAGGTAGGCCTGCTCCAGAGAACGCCGGCGAAACAGGTCGATCAGCAGCCCCTTGGCAATCATCGACAGGTACGAGCGCGGCTCGCGGATATCCAGCGCGGAGCGGGCCTTGATCACCCGGACGAAGGTGTCCTGGGTCAGGTCCGCGGCATCGAAGGCATTGCCCAGGCGCTTGCGCAGCCAGCCCTGGAGCCAACCGTGGTGGTCACAATACAGATCGTTGACAGCACTGCGTAAGGACAGGTCGTTGGCGGGCATGACGATGGAATAATTCGCGACTGATAATGACTCGCATTGTCATCCGTGTTATCGCGGGTTGCAACACATTCTGCAGAAGCCTGGCGCAGCCGCAATGGCTGCGCCGCAGGCGGTATTTCTCCCCAGGCTTGCTGGAGTGCTGCGCAGCCTGCCGTGGGTTCAGTTCCCCGCCTTGGCCAGGATCGACTGCAACAACACATCAGCGCCGGCCGTGGCCCAATGGGGGTGGATCGCTTCGGCTTCGTTGTGGCTGAGGCCGTCCACGCAGGGCACGAAGATCATCGCCGTGGGCGCCACGCGGTTCAGGTAGCAGGCGTCGTGCCCGGCCCCGGAGATCATCGGCCGGTGGCTGTAGCCCAGGGCTGCGCTGGCGGCGCGGACCACCTCGACGCAGTCGCGGTCGAAGGCGATGGGCGCGTACTGGAAGATCTGCTTGACGCTGTGCTGCAGGCCGATCCCCTCGGCAACCCGGGCCACCACCTCGCGCAGTTGCTGGTCCTGACGCGCCAGCACCGCCTCGTCCGGGTGGCGGAACTCGACGCTGAAAAACACCCGCCCGGGCACCACGTTGCGCGAGTTGGGAAAGAGATTGGCCATGCCCACCGTAGCCCGGCCCTCGGCGCCCTGCTCCAGGCCCAGCTGGTTGACCGCCTCCACCACCCGGGCGAACCCGAGCACGGCATCCAGTCGATGGTCCATGGGCGTGGTCCCGGCGTGGGCGCTGCGGCCCAGCAGTTCGACCTCATACCAGCGCTGGCCCTGGGCCCCGCTGACCACGCCTATGGTCAGGCCTTGGGCCTCGAGGATCGGGCCCTGCTCGATGTGCAGCTCGAACGCCGCGTGCACCGCCTGGCCGCCCACCGGATGAGTGCCGGCGTAACCGATGCGTTGCAGCGCCTCGCCGATGCTGACCCCCTCGGCATCGACTCGCGACAGGCCGTACTCCAGATCGAACACCCCGGCATACACCCCCGAGGCAATCATCGCCGGGGCGAAGCGCGAGCCTTCTTCGTTGGTCCAGTTGACCACCTCGATCGGCCGCTCGGTCTCGATCCCGAGGTCGTTGAGGGTGCGCAGCACTTCCAGCCCGGCCAGCACGCCGTAGATGCCATCGAACTTGCCGCCCGCCGGCTGGGAATCGCCGTGGGAGCCGGTCAGCACCGGCGCCAGATCATCGTTGCGCCCGGCGCGCCGGGCAAAGATATTGCCCATGGCATCGATGCGGATCGTGCACCCTGCGGCTTCAGCCCAGGCCACGAACAGATCGCGGCCGCGCCGGTCCTCATCGCTCAACGCCAGGCGCGTGACTCCACCCTTGGCGGTGGCGCCGATCTGCGCCATCTCCATCAGCGAGGCCCACAGGCGCTCGCCATTGACCCGTGCCTGAAGACTCATGAGCGCGGCTCCTGGGGCTTGGCCCGGTAGCGGAAATCGCAGCGCGGCGCGCCGCCCATGATGGTCTGGGTGCGGGTCAGTTCAATGTCCGGGTTGTAGCCGACGATGAACAGCTCGTCGCGGTTGCACGACAGCAGGTGGCCGATCTCGCCCAGGCCCATCTCGTGGTACATCTCGGCGTAGCGGCAGCGTTTGACGTCATAGTCGTAGTGCTCGGCGTCGCTGGCGATGATCTCGACCTTCAGCGCGTCGTCCTGCTCCCAGAGCACCTGCAGCTCGACGAAGCTCTTGAGGTCGGCGCCGTTTTCCTCCAGGGCGGCGAAATGCCGGCCGGCCTGGATCGCCGCATTGCCCACGGCCTCGCCTATCACCGCCGCGGCATGGGCCTGGCCGTGCTCGCGCACCAGGATGTCGTAGATCGGCTTGATGATTTCCGCTTCGATCCGCCGCCGGGCGAGGATGCCCAGTTCACCTTGCAGTTTGCTCATTGTGTGCCTCCATCAGCTCCACGGAACCGGGCGAGCCACAGGGCCCGCCCGATGATTGGCCTTAGCCTTATTGCGCCGGTTCGCCACCCGCCACGCTCACCGGCTGCCACTGGCCGGCCTTGACCTGGTAGACGGTGAACGTTGGGTTCTTCAGGTTGCCCTGGGCATCGAAGGCGATGGTGCCGGTCACCCCCGGATAATTGCTGGCGCGCAGCACCGGCAGGTATTGCCGGGGATCGGTCGAGCCGGCTTTCTCGATCGCCGCGATCAGCACGCCGACGCCGTCATAGGCGAATGGCGCATGCAGTTCGATGCCGTGTTTGAAGCGTTGCTGGTACGCCTGCTCGAAGGCCTTGCCGCCGGGCATCTGCGCCACCGCCAGGCCCGGCTCCAGGGCAATCACGCCCTCGCCTTCGTTCTGCGCCAGTTGCAGGAAGGTCTGGCTGACAAACCCACCGGCGCCCATCAGCGGGGCCTTGATCCCCAGTTGCTTGATGCGCCGGGCCAGCGGCGCGGCCTGGGAGTCGACGCCGCCGAAGAAAATCAGGTCGGGGTTCTGGCTGCGGATATTGGTCAGCACCGCACTGAAATCGATGGTCTTGTCGTCCACATACTCGCGCGCCACCACGCTGGCGCCACCGGCCTCGACGGCCTTGGCGAACTGGTCCGCCAGGCCCTGGCCGAAGGCGGTGCGATCGTCGATCACCGCGATGCGCCGGGCCTTGAGGCTATTCAACGCATAGTCGCCGGCGACCCGGCCGCCATCGTCGTCATGGCCCATGATCCGCAAGCTGCTGTCGAAACCCTGCTGGGTGTAGGCATGGCCGGTGGCGACCGGCGCCACCTGGGCGATCCCGGCGTCGTGGTAGACCCGCGCTGCGGGAATGCTGGTGCCGGTGTTCCAGTGGCCGACCACCCCGACCACCTCGGCGTCGACCAGGCGCTGGGCCACCGAGACCGCCGTGCGCGGATCGGAC
Organism: Pseudomonas sp. GW531-T4; assembly: GCF_017349615.1. Classification (NCBI taxonomy): domain Bacteria; kingdom Pseudomonadati; phylum Pseudomonadota; class Gammaproteobacteria; order Pseudomonadales; family Pseudomonadaceae; genus Pseudomonas; species Pseudomonas sp. GW531-T4. The sequence goes on along the minus strand of NZ_JACMZT010000033.1, from coordinate 27,322 downwards.
TGATCGTCTTCGGAGACCAGCGTGTAGGTCACCGCCTCGCCATTGATCTGCGGATGCCGGGCGTTGGCCTGGTCGATGGCCAATTGCGCGCCGTTTTCCAGGTCCTTGCCGATCCGCGCCGAGGGTCCGGTCAGCGGCCCGGCGAGGCCGATCAGCACCTGTTGCTCGGCCTGGGCCACGGCACAGCCCAGGCTGCTCAGCGCCAGGCCCAGGAGTACGGCGCGTTTGAATGGAACGCAAGTCTTCATCGGTATTTCCTGTTTCAGGCAGGCCATGTCTGGCCTGTACGGGCTTGTCGGAACACGCCGGGCGTCCGGTAGCGTCAGAGGTTGATTCATTCCCCGAGGTACGCCGCGCGCACCTCGGGGTCGTCGAGCAGATCGCGCGAGGCGCCGCTCAGGCTGATGCGGCCGGTGTCCATCACGTAGGCGCGGTCGGTGACCTGCAAGGCCAGCCGGGCGTTCTGCTCCACCAGCAACAGGGTCATGCCCTGGCGGCAGACGTCGTCGATGACCTGGAACAGCTTCTCCACCATGATCGGCGCCAGCCCCATGGACGGCTCGTCCAGCACCAGCAGGCGCGGCCGGGACAACAGCGCCCGGGCCAGGGCGAGCATCTGCTGCTCGCCGCCGGAGAGCAGCCCGGCGCACTGCTGCAAGCGTTCTTCCAGGCGTGGAAAGTGCTCGAACAACTGGCCGATCTCGCGGTTGACCTGGGCCCGGTCACGGCGCAGGAAAGCCCCGGCCTGGAGGTTCTCGAGCACCGTCATGCGGGCGAAGATGCCGCGCCCTTCCGGGACCATGGCGATGCCCTGGCGCAGCAGTTCATGGGGCGCCAGGCCGAGCACCGGACGCCCGGCGAAATGGATCTGCCCCCGGGCCGCCGGCAGCAACCCGGTGAGCGCCTTGAGGCTGGAAGTCTTGCCCGCGCCGTTGGCGCCGATCAGGGTCACCCGCTCACCCTCGGCGATCCGCAGGTCCAGGGACTTGACCGCTTCGATGGCGCCGTAGCGCACCTGCAAGCCGTCGATTTTCAACAGTGGCTCAGACATCGGCGCTGGCTCCCAGGTAGGCTTGAATCACTGCCGGATGGCGACGCACCTGCTCTGGCGCGCCCTCGGCGATCACCCGGCCGTAGTCCAGCACGCTGATGCGGTCGCATACCCCCATCACCAGTTTCACGTCGTGCTCGATCAGCAACAGGCTGTGGCCATCGCCGCGGATTTTTTCCAGCAGGCCGCGCAGTTGCACTTTCTCGCTGGCGTTCATCCCCGCCGCCGGCTCGTCGAGGGCCAGCAGCAGCGGTTCGGTCGCCAGGGCGCGGGCGATTTCCAGGCGCCGCTGATGGCCGTAGGACAGGCTGTCGGCACGGTAGTCGGCGAAGCCGGCCAGGCCCACGTATTCCAGCAGGCGACAGGCCTGCTCGCGGGTCCGGGCTTCTTCCTCGCGGGCCCGGCGATGCCGGCTCAAGGCGGCCCAGAGGCCGTTGCGGGTGCGCACATGGCGCCCGACCATGACGTTCTCCAGCGCGCTCATGGCGTTGAACAGGCGGATGTTCTGGAAGGTCCGGGCGATGCCGGCCCGGGCCACCCGGTGCACCGCCGTGGGCCGATAGGCCTGGCCGTCGAGCTGGAAACTTCCGGAGTCGGCGCTGTAGAGGCCGGTCATGACATTGAAGAAGGTGGTCTTGCCGGCGCCATTGGGGCCGATCAAGCCGTAGATTTCCCCGGGCTGGATGCTCAGGCTGACATCGCTCAGCGCGGCGACCCCACCGAAGTGCTTATTCACCCCTGCGATCCGCAACAACGGCTGGTTCATCGCGCACCTCCCGCCGGCGCCGGCCACAGGCCCGCGGGCCGATAGAGCATGGCCAGGATCAGCGCCAGCCCGTAGAACAGCTGGCGGATGATTTCCGGGTCCAGCAGCACCTGGCCGAACAACGCCTGCTGCAACGGGCCCATGCTCGCGCGCAGCGCTTCCGGCAAGGCCGCCAGCAGCACGCAGCCGAGGATCACCCCGGGGACATGGCCCATGCCGCCCAGCACCACCATGGCCAGCACGGCAATCGACTCGTTGAGGGTGAAAGACTCCGGCGACACGAAGCCCTGAAAGGAGGCGAACAGCGCGCCGCTCACACCGCCAAAGGCGGCGCCGATGGCAAACGCCAGCAGCTTCAGGCGCCGGGTATCCAGGCCCATGGCTTGCGCCGCGTCCTCGTCCTCGCGAATCGCCATCCAGGCGCGACCGATGCGCGAACGCTGGAGGCGGATACAGGCGAACAGGATCAGCAGCACCAACGCGGCGAACAGGTAGTAGTACAGGTAGACCGACGGCAGGCGCAGGCCGAACAACTCCTGGCTGCGGCCGAGGTTGATCCCCAGCAGGTGCACCGGGTCGACCTGGGCAATGCCCTTGGGGCCGTTGGTGAGGTTCACCGGCCGGTCGAGGTTGCGCAGCAGGATGCGGATGATCTCGCCGAAGCCCAGGGTGACGATGGCCAGGTAGTCGCCGCGCAGACGCAGGGTCGGCGCGCCCAGCACCAGGCCACAGCCGGCCGCCAGCAGCGCGGCCAGGGGCAGGATCAGCCAGATCGAGGTATGCAAACCTTCCGGCAGGGCCGCCGCCAGGGCCGGGAACTGCGCCAGCAGGTGCGGCGAGGACAGCAGCGCCGCGAGGTAGGCGCCCACCGCGTAGAAGGCGATAAAGCCCATGTCCAGCAGCCCGGCGTAACCGACCACGATGTTCAGCCCCAGGGCCAGCATGATGTAGAGCAGCGCGAAATCCAGGGTCCGCACCCAGGTGTTGCCGCCCGCATGGCCGACCACCCAGGGCGCCAGGACCAGGGCCAGGGTGAACAGCAGCAGGCCGAAGTGGGCGCGGGTGCTGGAAGGTGTTGCCAGTGCGGTCGTGAGTGTCATGCGCGGCTCGCCAGTCGTTCGCCAAGAATCCCCGAAGGACGCAACACCAGCACCGCGATCAGCACGATAAAGGCGAACACATCCTGATAGTTGCTACCGAACACGCCGCCGGTGGCCGTTCCCAGGTAGCCGGTGCCCAGGGCTTCGATCAGCCCCAGCAGCAGGCCGCCGAGCATCGCCCCCTTGAGGTTGCCGATGCCCCCCAGCACCGCGGCAGTGAAGGCTTTGATCCCTGGCAGGAAGCCCATGTAGAAATGCGCGCTGCCGTAGTTGCTGGCCATCATGATGCCGGCGAGCGCGGCCAGGGCGCCGCCGATGGCGAAGGTCAGCACGATGATGCGGTTGGGGTCGATGCCCATCAGGCTCGCGACCTGAGGGTTCTCGGCGACCGCGCGCATGGCCCGGCCAAAGCGGCTGCGCTCCACCAGCACCAGCAGCGCCAGCATCACCGCCAGGGCGATGCCGATGGTGGTCAGGGCGGTGGCATTGGTGACCGCGCCATGCCCGGAAGCGCCGGTCAGCACCTCGATCGGCTCCAGCGGCAGCAATTGCGGGAACATCTGCGGGTTGCGCGTCCACACCAGCATGGCGGCGGTTTGCAGCAGCAGCGACACGCCGATGCCGCTGATCAGCGGGGCCAGGCGCGGCGCATGGCGCAGGCGCCGGTAGGCGACCCGTTCGATCAGCACCGCGAGCAAGGCGCAGCAGGCCATGGCGATCAGGGTAGCCAGCAGCAGGACCAGCACCGCGGGCAATTCGGGCCAGGCGGCCTGCAACAGGCGAATCACCGACAACCCGATCAGGGCGCCAATCATCAACACGTCGCCATGGGCGAAGTTGATGATCCGCAGGATGCCGTAGACCATGGTGTAACCCAGGGCCACGAGCGCGTAGAGACTGCCCGACATCAAGCCATTGAGCAGTTGCTGGATAAAGGCATCCATGAAAACCATCAACCCCATGTACCAAGGGTCGGACCGCACCGCGCGCCGACCGGAAAGCAAGAACGCGGCACACTAGTTATTTATTCTATTTTTATCAAATATCAGAAATTCATATGGTTATGCGAAATAAAAGAAACGCTATAACCGCCACAAATACGGCAGATACGACCCTTTATTTCTCAAATATCTTGGTATTTAATTCAATACATGAATAATTTAGAACAGTTAGCCAATGACCCTCCACTGCGTGCCGTGCGCACCTTCGAAGCCTTCGCCCGCCATGGCGGGGTGAATGCCGCCGCCCGCGAGCTGGACGTTTCCCCCTCCGCGGTCAGCCATCAGTTGCACCTGCTGGAAAGCTTCCTGCAGCAGCCGTTGACCTTGCGCCAGGGCCGCAACCTGATCCTCACCGAGGAAGGCCGCGAGTATTACCGGGCGATCCGCTCGGCCTTCGCCGTGCTGCGCAGCGCCACCGAGCATGTGCGGGAAAAAAGCGCCACGCGCCAGGTCACCATCAGCCTGATCCCGCTGTTCGGCATCAACCTGTTCATTCCGCGCCTGGCGGAGTTTTTGCGGGACCATCCGGAGCTGGACATCAACGTCACTTACGCCAACCACCGCAGCTACCCCAGCGACGCGGCGGACCTGTCGATCCGCTTCGGCACCGGGCACTGGCCGGGGTATCACAGCGAGCCGCTGATTTCCGGGGCGGTCACGCCCTATTGCAGCCGCGCCTTTCTCGAACGGCACGGCCCCATCGACAGCCCCCAGGCCCTGAGCGAACTGCCGCTGCTGCACGACGAGGAACGCGGCACCTGGGGCCAGTGGCTGCAGGCCGCCGAGGTGCGCCACGCCACCGCGCTCAACGGCCTGCTGCTGGAAGACGGCCAGCTGGCCCTGACCGCCACCCTCACCGGCCTCGGCTGCTCATTGCTGCGCGAGCCGCTGGTGGCGCCCCATGTGGCCAGCGGCGAGCTGGTGAAACTGTTCGACCTGGAGGTCGACGACGGACGTCAGTATTACCTGTGCCGCCGCGCCAACAGCGAACTCTCCACCGAAGGCGTCGAGCTGTATGAGTGGATCAAGCGCAGCCTGGTGCGGGGATAAAAGCTCAGGTAAAAAACCGATTCGCCGGCCGCGGCAACCCGAGGTTTTCACGCAAGGTAGCTCCCTCGTATTCGCGGCGGAAAATCCCCCGCCCCTGCAATTCGGGAATGACCTTGGCGACGAAGTCGTCGAGGCCGCCCGGCAGCCAGGAAAACATGATGTTGAATCCGTCGCTGCCGTGGGTCTCCAGCCATTGCTGCATGTCGTCGGCGATGCTCCGCGCGGTGCCGACGAACGACAGGCCGGCGTATCCACCGAGGCGCTGGGCCAGTTGGCGGGCTGTCAGCTGTTCGCGGTCGGCCAGCGCCAATACGCGCTCGCGGGCGCTCTGGCTGGCGTTGGTTTCGGGGATCGGCGGCAGGAACGCGTCCGGATCGAACTTCGTCGCGTCCGTACCCAGGGCGATGGACAGCGAGGCGATCGCGCTCTCGTAGTGCACCAGGCTGTCGAGGTGCGCGCGGATCCGCCGTGCTTCCTCCTGGGTATCGCCGACCACCACAAAGGCCCCGGGCAGGATCTTCAGGTGTTCGGGATCGCGGCCGACGGCGAGCATGCGCCGCTTGATATCGGCATAAAACGAGCGGCCCTCCTCCAGCGTGCCCGGGGCGACAAAAATCACCTCCGCGGTTTCCGCGGCCAGCTGGCGCCCGGGCTCCGACGCGCCGGCCTGCACGATCACCGGCCAGCCCTGCACCGGGCGCGCGATGTGCAGCGGTCCGCGCACGTTCAGGTGGCGACCGGCGTGGTCGAGGCGGTGCAGCTTGTCCGGGTCGAAATACACCCCGCTGTCGGCATCGCGAATGAAGGCGTCGTCCGCCCAGCTGTCCCAGAGCCCGGTGACCACCTCATAGAACTCCCGCGCCCGGGCATAACGCTGGTCATGGGCGAAGGCCTGCTCCAGGCCGAAGTTCAGCGCGGCATCGGGGTTGGCGGTGGTGACGATATTCCAGCCGGCGCGGCCGTTGCTCAGGTGGTCGAGGGAAGCGAAGCGCCGGGCGATATGAAACGGCTCGTCATAGGTGGTCGAAGCCGTCGCCACCAGGCCGATGTGTTCGGTGGCCTGGCTGAGGGCGGACAACAGGGTGAAGGGTTCGAACGAGGTGGCGGTATGGCTGCGTTTCAAGGCGTCGATGGGCATGTTGAGCAAGGCCAGGTGATCGGCCATGAAAAACGCATCGAAGCGCGCCCGCTCCAGGGTCTGGGCGAAACGCTTGAGGTGGGCGAAGTTGAAGTTGGCGTCGCGATAGGCGCCCGGGTAGCGCCAGGCGCCGGTGTGGATACTGACCGGGCGCATGAAGGCACCCAGCTTGAGTTGGCGTTGGGCAGGCATGGAAAGCTCCTTGTGACAGCTCCTGGGTCAGAGGCCCCGCAGCATCGACCGGGCAAACTTGGCCTGTCCAATAATCAAAGGTGCTGGCTTATGCCGTTATGGCGCGGTGCGTTGCGCAGCGCAGAAACAGCCCCGCCGCTGCAAATGCCTGGAGGGCCGCAAACTTGCAACGGCGGGCTCAGGATCGCCCGGCAAGCAATGAATTCAAACTCCGGGCACTGTCGATCTGAAACAGGATTTCATCATTCAAAGATAACTAAAGATAAAAGTCAGCGTGCCATCGGCCTTGCCACCTGAAACCTGACTGCCCGTTTGAATATACCTGGCCGCCAACTTTATCGGGTTGAGACCCGCGACTACCATTCCCATGAACTGGGCTTGCCCCAGCAGCATGGGCGTAAGGTTGCCTGTAGAAGCATTGAGTACCTGGATACCTACCCCCTTCGCCGACTGCGCCGAAGACGATAACTTGATAGTCCCCTGGTAGCCGCTGACCTGATGGGTGTCATCCAGCGTCATGGCGAGTATTGCACTTGAACTGCACAATAGGTCGATCGAAAAGTTTTTTGCTGGCATGAAACTTCCAGGACCATGAAAGCTGGCTGAATCCACTCTTCCCATGTTGACCTGAACGCTATCCTTAGGCAGGTAGCAGGAAGGTACCGTAACCTTGACCGTTGGAAATTGAAATGTATTGAGTTTTTTATCATAAAGCCCGCCAAACATAGAGTCCGGAGCGGTCATCACGACAGTATCCGGAAAGTAAAAACTGCCCGCGGAAATATCCCCCAGCTTGATCCATTCGAACGTATGTTCAAGCGTGTAATATTTGACCCCTCCCTGATAGGGAAAGTTAAAATTGACCGTGGGAGTTTTACTATTAAGAGCGGTATTACTAAATGACTGGCTTCCAGAGGAGCTTGACATAGTCCATTTCAACCCAATCCCGGCATGTTTCGTTTTAAATGCCCCTTTACTTACTGCAATCGACTCGTTGGAAGACGACTTGAAATATAAAGCAGACGACCCGGTTGGGAAGTAACGGTTGTCACACCTCATAATTGTTGTAACCTCTGCAGCACCCAGCACGCTGCCAACTTCAACGTCCTGCCTGGCAACCAGCGAAGTTGAGAAAGGAACGCTAACAGTGGCATCACCTAAAGGAACGCAAACATCCCTTAAAGCGGCGGCTGAGTACTGGGAAAACAAACCGCCCACCACGATCAAAAACACCGGCAACGGTTTAAAACCATAAGCCCTGAACAAGAGACACTCCCTAAAATAATAAAAAACAAAAAAAGCCCGAACAGATACTACGTCTCAGACTTAACAGTCTAAATAAGACTAATCTCAAAGAAATTCTCCACTTTCCATAATTCCCATAAGAGTTTTGCTCAGCAAAATGAAGAAAGATTCTTATGGCAAGCATCTCGCCCAAGAGGAATTGCCCATTAATCTGGAGAACTTTCCTTACCCGATCATCGGACGGGCTGGCCGATGCAGTCATGACGCGCCACGGCCAATCCCCCACGGGGCCCGAAAACCGCCGGGCCCTTTGGACAGCGCCTTGCGCCCTGCCCGCTACGCCCTACCAGCTATAGGCAACCTTGGCGTAGTAGAACGCGCCGCTATAGCCGTAGGGCGAAAAGGTGCTGTACGCCAGGTTGCCGCCGCTGGAGGCGTAGGCGTTGACCTTCTCCGGGTATTTGTCGGTGACGTTGTCGCCGCCCAGGGTGAACAGCCAGTTCTGCAGCTTGTAGTCGACCGCCAGGTCCAGCAGCCAGGCGGCGCTGAAGGTCTGGTCGTTGACCTTGTCCGCCTGGTAGCTGGTGAACTCGCCGTAACGCACCAGATTGCTGTGCAGCGCCCAGTTGCCGTAGTTGAAGTCGTTGGCCAGGCTCAGCTTGTGCTGCGGCGTGGTGTCGCCCAAGAGGCCGATGCGCTCGCGCCGGTCGACCCGCACCAGGTTGACCCCCAGTTGATCGAGGATCGCCGGGTTGGCTTTCACATCGGTGACCTTGGTGTGGTTGTAGTTGTATCCGACCGTACTGTTCCAGCGGATGCCGTTGTCCAGCTGGTAGCGATAGTTGGCCACCAGGTCCACGCCGTCGGTGCTGGTGTCGGTGGCGTTGGTGAAGTAGCGCGCGCTGGTGTAGTTGATGTTGCCGACGCCGTTGGCTTTCAGGTAATCGATCGCGGTGCTGTTGAGCACCAGGTTCGACGACAGCGACACCCGGTCGCGGATATCGATGTGGTACAGGTCGGCGGTGACCGTCAGGTTGTCCAGCGGTTCGAGCACCAGGCCCAGGCTGTAGTTGCGCGATTTTTCCGCCTTGAGATCTTCCGCTCCCAGCAGCCTGGCGACCTGGCTGTTCGCGGCGAAGGTGCCGGATTCCTGAATCGTGTTGCCGATCAGTTGCGACGACGTGAAGGTGAAGTTCTGCTGCGCCAGGGACGGCGCGCGAAAGCCTGTGGAAACACTGCCGCGCAAGGCCACCCGCGGGGTGAAGTCGTAGCGCGCCGAGAGCGAGCCGCTGACGTTGGAACCGAAGTCGCTGTAGTCCTCATGCCGCACCGCCGCCGACACCGCCAGCTTGTCGGTGAAGTGGGTCTCCAGGTCCAGGTACTGGGCGAAGTTGTGGCGCGACGAGCTGCCGGCGTCCGAATCGCGGAAACCGCCCAGCCCGGAACTGCCGGTCTGGTAGTAGGACTCGGGCTGCCCGGCCTCGATCTGATACCCCTGGTGCAAGTACTCGGTACCGAAAGCCACCGACACCGGGTAAGGCAGCCAGCCCAGGCTGAACTCCCGCGACAGGTCCAGGCTCAGTTGCCGCTGGTCGTTGGTCAGGGTGCCGTTGTCGAACGCGTGCGGGGTGTCCAGGCCCAGCGAGGTGTTGATGGTCTTGGTCCGCAGTTCATAGGTGTTCTTGCCGTAGTTGGCCGACAGGTCGTAGTGCCAGTTGTCCAGCAGCTCGCCCCGCAGGCCGAGCACCAGGCTGGTGTCTTCCAGGGTGCCGTTGATCAGCGGCAGGTAACCGTTGGGGTGCAGCACCGGGTTGTTGTTCGAGGCATTGCTGGCGCGATAGAAGGCCGCGGTTTCGCCCCGACGCTTGCTGTAGCCGCCGAAGCCATACAGCTCGGCGGCATCGTTGAAGCTGTAGGCCGAGTTGAACTGCAACTTGCCCTCCTCGGTTTCCGGCTCGCCCTGGCGGAACACATGCTGGCCGTAGGTGGTGGAGCCGACGCTGGCGGGCCGGAAGTCTTTGCCGGCGCGGTCGGTGTAGTCGTTGTTCGCGCCCTCGCCGGACAGGCTGACAAAGCCGTTGTCCCCCAGGGCAAAACCGCTGTTGCCGGCGACCTGGCGCTGAATGCCGTCGCCCTTCTTGTACTGGCCGTATTGGGTCGATATCGAACCGCCGTGGTCGGCGCTCTTCAGGATGATATTGATCACCCCGGCGATTGCGTCCGAGCCATAACGCGCCGAGGCGCCATCGCGCAGCACCTCGATATGGTCGATGGCCGACAGCGGGATCGCGTTCAGGTCCGCCGGCGCCGAGCCGCGCCCCACCGCGCCGCCGAGGTTGACGAAGGCCGAGGTGTGCCGGCGCTTGCCGTTCACCAGCACCAGCACCTGGTCCGGCGACAACCCGCGCAACTGCGCCGGGCGGGTCAGCTCGGCGCCATCCACCAGGCTCGGACGCGGGAAATTGATCGACGGGATCAGCTTGGCCAGCACCGTGGCCAGTTCGCTGGAACCGGAACTGCGCAGGCTCTCGCCGGCAATCACATCGATGGGTGACAGCGACGCGCTGGCGGTGCGTTCCTGGGCCCGGGTGCCGGTGACGATCACCGTATCCAGCCGGGCCGCTGTGTCGCTGTCTTCCGTGGCCTGCGCGGCCCCTGCGCCGCCACTCCAGAGCACGGCGCCCAGCACATTGGCCGAGACGATCGCCGTGGACAGAAGGTGTTTTGTGTAGCTCCCCATACCGCTCTCCTTGACGCCAAAACCAGGGCGAACAACGCCTGGCATGCAGACGAGCGATCCGTGCGGCGGACGGTGGCGATCATCGATTCTGTTTTAAGAATGGATCCAGTTGACCGGCCATATAATCTAAAGCGCTATCAGATAAATATTTAAATACCGTTATCGAATAAACCAGGGCATAAGCCGAACGCATCCGCGACACTTCGTAAATAACGAACCATGGCCCAGGAATAATCGATTTTTCTTCATGGCAAGCTCCCCGCTAGCATGACCTGTCGGCTCCAGAACAAAGCCCTGACCGGGAGAACGGCATGCAGTCCCTGCACATCGGCGAACCCTGGATGTGGTTCGCCTTCATCGCCTTCGTGCTTGCCATGCTGGCCTTGGACCTGTTTGTCCTCGGCGGGCGCAAGGCGCACCGCGTATCGGTGCGCGAGGCATCGTCCTGGGTGATTGCCTGGTCCACGCTGGCGATGGTCTTCGCGGGATTGCTCTGGTGGTACCTGGAAGCCGAGTTCGGGCCTGAGATCGCACGACACAAGACCCTGGAATTCCTTACCGGCTATCTGATCGAACAGTCGCTGTCGATCGACAACATGTTCATCTTCGTGATGATTTTCGGCTACTTTGCCGTGCCGCCGGAGTTGCAGCGCCGGGTGTTGCTGTACGGGGTGCTCGGGGCAATCGTGATGCGCGGGGCGATGATTTTCGCCGGCGTGTGGCTGGTGTCGCAGTTCGCGTGGCTGCTGTATGCGTTCGGTGTGTTCCTGATCATCACCGGGATCAAGATGCTGCTCTTCGCCCACCAGCAGCCCGACCTCGCCAGGAACCCCTTGTTACGCTGGGTACAAGGCCATCTGCGCATCACCAAAAGGTTTCATGACGAACACTTCTTTGTGCTGCAAAACGGCCAGCGCTGGGCCACGCCGATGTTCCTGGTGCTGGTGCTGATCGAGGCCAGCGACCTGATGTTCGCGGTCGACAGCATCCCGGCGATTTTCGCCATCACCACCGACCCGTTCATTGTGTTCACCTCGAACATCTTCGCGATCATGGGCCTGCGCGCCCTGTACTTCCTGCTGGCCGACATGGCCGACCGCTTCCACCTGCTCAAGTACGGCCTGGCGATCGTGCTGGTGTTCATCGGCACCAAGATGACGCTGATGCCGTGGCTGCACATGCCGGTGGAATGGTCGCTGGCCGTGGTCGGTGGAATCATCCTGGCTTCGGTGCTGCTGAGCCTGATCAAAAGTCGCAACAAAGCGTCTGACGAGGACCGGATGCGAACGCCGTAGCAACTGTGTTCCTCACGTGACTTGCGCCGAATCTACCCTGCTACGCAGCCCAGGCCTGTCGATGGGTGGCAGCGAAGCGCTGGCAAGGCATAAGGCCGATCTGCGACAAGTGCTGCCGTACCCGGACCCGAGACAGCTGATGACCTGATTCGCGTCCGGTCGGGCCTGATGACGCGAGACAGCGGCTACAGGTGGAAACCTCGTAGCCGCTGCCGAGACTGCGGGGGATTTTAGAAGTCGAGACTGACCCCGACGTTGATGCCTTGCTGGGTGAAGTCATCGTCCTTGCGGACGTTGTAGCTGGCACGCAGGGCCAGGTCCTGGGTGAGTTTGTGGCTGACCCCGAGGTTCAGGCGATTCAGGTTGGTCTGCGGGGTATAGCCTTCGAGGGTGTAGTTGTTGTCCGGCAGGCTGTTGAGGGCCATGGTCAGCTTCTGGGTGTCGTCCTCGTATTCCTTTTCGTGGGCGATTTCGCCGAACACCTGGGTTTGCTGGGTGATCTGATACTTGCCCTGCAGGCCGATGCCCAAGCGCCGTGAGGTGCGTTTCTGCTCATCGAAGGTCAGTGCAGTGGAGTCGCTGCCGTCTTCGGAGTAACCGTCGACCTTGGCTCGCGCGTAGTCGGCACTGATGAACGGCGACAGGTGCCACGGGCTGCTGGCCTGCTGCGCGATGTCGTAGCCCAGGCGAGCGCTGAAGGCCAGGATATCGCCGCTGGTGTCGCCTTTTTCCCCGCGCTCGTTGGCGCCCAGGTCGAATTTGCGCTTGAGGTTGTCGTAGTCCAGGTGTCCGGCGGTAGCCGCCGCGTCGGCCCACCAGCGGTTTTGCTGGTACTGGACGAAGGCGGTGCCCAGGTAGGTGTTGAGTTTGTAGTCCGAATCGTTGCTGCCCGCTTCGAGCTTCTGCCGATAGGCGCCGGCCAGCACGCCCACTCGCCAGGCCTCGTCGAGCCGGTAGCTGCCGCCGATGTTCAGGTTGAAGCCATTGCCGTCGGCACTGGCGCCGCTGCGCTGGCTGTCGAAGTCCTGATGCTGGCCACCCGCGGCGACAATCGCCCGCCATTGACCGACGCCCTGCCAGTTTTCCCAATCGGCCTGCCATTGGTTGCGCAGCTCATCCTGATGCGCGCGCAGCGTGCCCTGGGCCATTTCCGGGAGCAGGGTTATTTCCCAGGGCGCTGCCAGCAGGGAGTACGCGTAATCGGCGATCAGCCGCTGGCCGGCTTCGGTGGGGTGGACCCCGTCGTTGTAGATCAGCTTGCTCGGGTCCGGTGTGGCGCTGTGAAGGCCGTAGCGGGCGTTTTCCGTGCAGCTTCTGCCGCTGAAGCAGGTAGCGATAAGGTTCTGGTCGGTGGCCAGGCCGAACTGTGCCGGATTGGCGAAGGTTTCCTTCAAGAGCACGGGAATATTGAGGGGAATGACTTGCGCATCGACTGTCCGCAATTGCCGCACCAGCTCGCTGTTGAACTGGGCGCTGAGCTGGGAAGTGAACCCTTGCAGCGGACTGCCGTTGATTGCCGGGGTCAGGCCGATATCCGGCAGCAGCCAGACCATGATGTAACGGGCGCCGGCCTGTTGCAGGGCTTGCACGCTGTCGACCAGGCGACCAGCCGCGGCGTTGGCCTGGTCGAGGCTGGTGACGCGGCCCTGGAGGAAATCGTTGCCGCCGCCCGTCAGGTAGTACAGGGCGTTCGGGTCGGCGCGCAAATGGTTGGCCACCAGATAACCCGGGCGACTACGCTCGCCGGCGATCGAGGTGGTGGTAATCGAATCGAGAATCTGGTCGGTGCGATAACGGCCGACCGCCCAGTTGTTGCCGTCTGGCAGGCCTTCGCTGGCGCGGGTGGCCGAGGTCGAGGCGGCGAGCTGGTCCTCGGAGAACCCCAGTTTGGCGCCGAGCAATTGCGTTGCGTTGGCGGAATAGACTTCACCGCTGCCATCCAGGTAGATAGGCCCTGTGCGGTTGGTAGCCCGCAGGGTGGCTCCCGCGGGGCCGCCGGGGTCGGCGAATTGCCCGGCATCGCTGAGGCTGTCGCCGAAGACGATGAAGTTGGAATAGGGAGAGGCAATCGCTTGAGCGCAGGCCAACGATAAAAGCGTACTGGCGAGTGGTACGAACAACGTCTTTTTGATCATGAACAAGTCCATTCTATATGTTGTTGTAAAGAACGAGTCGGCATTACCAAAGACTTTCGCGAGGGGTTGTCACAGCCCATTGCCGGGCCTTTTGCATAGCATTTTTTTCGGTTGAATGACGATAGCGGCTCAAGGGCACGACTCGGCGATAGCGAGCCTTGTACCGTCCGCTCGGTTCCCCCTCGAAAACCTTGCCGACTCGAGCTGCCACAATGCCCGATCCCGATCTCGCGAAACATGCGGGGATGGAGATTCAGATTGTTCTGAAGGGCCCCTAGACGGTAGTCGAACCCGCCGACGAATGACGACGAATAAGCGCGCCCTCTGAATTTTCTTGTCGCACACCAGCAGGCGCTGCGGCTCGCCCTTGGCCTTGGGGGCAACCAGGACGAAGGTGGCAGCCGACTCTGGCTCGGCCTGCGTCGCGGGCGCGAACGGGCACTGGCAGGGTCCCGGCAGGAACTGCTTTTGCCCTATGCTTGGCATCCACCTCCCGACTGAGGACACCGAGATGCCCACCTCCGAGACTGCCCTTCTGCACAGCTGGCAGCACAACGCCCAGGCCTGGATCGAGGCCATCCGTGGCGGCGCCATCGAAAGCCGCGTCGAGGTCACCGACCAGGCGATCCTGCTGGCGGTGCTGGGCCGTCAGCCCGAACGTGTGCTCGACCTGGGTTGCGGCGAAGGCTGGCTGTTGCGGGCCCTGGCTCAACGGGGCATCGAGGCGGTCGGGGTGGATGGCGATGCAACCCTGGTCGAGGCCGCGCGCGCCGCAGGCTCGGCAACGGTGCATGTGGCCAGCTATGAAGCGCTGGTGGAAGCGCAGGTGGACATCGGCCGCGACTACGAGCTGATCTGCGCCAACTTCGCCCTGCTGCACCAGGACATCATCCCGCTGCTGGCCGCCATGCACGCCCTGCTCGCCCCCGGCGGCGCGCTGGCGATCCAGACCCTGCATCCGTGGAGCGCGGCGGCCGGCGACTATCAGGACGGCTGGCGCGAAGAGACCTTCGCCGGCTTCAAGGGCCAGTGGCAGCCCATGCCGTGGTACTTCCGCACCCTGTCCAGCTGGCTGAATGCCCTGGACATGGCCGGCTTCCAGCTGGCCAGCCTGCAGGAACCGCAGCACCCGCAAAGCCCGGTGCCGCAGTCGTTGCTGCTGGTGGCCGAGCGGCGTGGGTAAGAGGTTGGCGCGGCGTAGCGGTTGCAGGCCAACAGTCAGAGCCGCGAGTGCGGTAAACGGCTAGACCCCTTATCTAGATCGGGAGAACAAATCGGCGCTCGTCTCCCGCCTTGCCGTCTTCTGCGGATGGCTCAAGCAAGAACCCGCAGCGCTCCACCACCTTGGTCGAGCCGAGATTGTCCTTGTAGACATAAGCCACCAGTTGCGTCAGGTGCCAGCGCGTCCGCGCTTGCTGGATCAGATGCCGCAGCGCCTGTGTCGCAAGCCCCTGGCCGCAAGCGCTTTGGGCAATCCGATAGCCGACTTCGGCGGAGCCCTGCGCACTATCGATGTTTTTCAGGTTGGCGCGGCCGATGATGGTTCCGCTGCAATCCTCGATCACCAAGGGGTGCCAGGTGCCAGCCGCGAAACCGGCCAGGTAGCCTTCAATATGCTCGGCGACGCCCTGCACCGAATAAAAAGCAGGGGCGCGCGCCTTGATATGGGATTCGAACCACTCACGGTTCCGGGTTTCGAAGGCCAGCAGCGCTTGCGTATCCGTACTGCGTAGCTCGCGCACTTTGAACGACTGCATACACACCTCTCCTTTTTTTCATGGGTAACTGCACGGACTTGCCCACCTGTCCGCATTCGGCCCGACTCGCCATACATCCTACTTGAGCCATTTTTTGCGTAACCACGCAGGACTCCGCCCTGCTCCAGGCCGAGTCATCTGTAGCACTGATTCGGCTACTCGTCGGCTATCGCCACTGGGGCCGTTCCTGCGGGAACTTCAGGTGACTGGCCAGGTCGATAGCAGCCCCTTCATCGGTCATGACGGGACAGTGAACACACCCCGGCCGAACAGCGCTGAAGGCCTGTTTTACGAGCGTGCCGTCGATGATCAACCGAGTCTGCCCCCTGATGCCAACCAAGCGTTTTCTGCCGGGTCTGATCCTGGCGCTCTGCGCAGTCACGTCGCATTGTCCGGTTGCGGCCGAGCGCAAAGCCTCTCAGCAAAGTAACACCGCATCAACAACCCTGATTGAATCCGCCTCGCAGCAGTATGCAGATGGCCAGTTGGACCAGGCCGCCGCCACGCTGGAGCGTGCCCTGCATATCCAGCCGAACAATCCCGCGACCCTGCACTACCTCGGCGTGTTGCGTCTTCAGCAGGGGCAGTATCAGCAGGCTGAAGCGCTGGCGACGCGCTCCAACATGCGGGTCGGTCGCAACCTCGCGTTACGCAATCGCAACCTCCAATTGATCCAGGCGGCGCAGAAGGCCCAGACGTCGAATAACCCACCCAACACCGATGAGCGTCTGGTTGCCGTACGGGAGGGCCTGGAGGAAGAGGTTAAAAGGCGCCGTGCAGCAGAAACTGTCGCCGCCGAGCAGCCCACGCCGGACACTGAACGCCGCCCTGAAACCTTCACCCGCGAGGCGGCGGAGAGCGCCGCGAACTGGCCAACGGATGACAGGCCAAGCCCCGAAGGGCAACTGCGAATGACGTCCGCCGAGCCAGCCTCCACCTACGACGAGATTGAGATTCCCCGTGGCCATCGGCCGCCTCCGGGTAAATGTCGAATCTGGTTTCCCGATCGCCCGCCGGGGCATCAGCCCAAGCCCGGCAAATGCAAGAAACTGCGCGATCGGGTTCCGCCCGGAGCCTACCTGGTGCGGGGTTGAGTGTCCGAGCACGCTTCTGGGCGCTCTCTGCCGATCATGCATAACACACAGGAAAACCGGGGGCGCTTCACACCTCAGCCCTCGCCTCCCAAGGCGTCAGCTTCAACCTTCTCCAGCGCCAGGGCTTCGAGCAGCACCTGCTCCAGCATGGCAAAAAAACATTTGATGTGAGCCTGCTTCAAGGCCTGTGGCCGGGTCACCAGATAGACCTCCATATCGGGAAGCTGGAGCTCCGGGAACAGCTCGATCAGGTCCTGCGCCAGCACACGCGGCAGCACGGCTACCCCCAGGCCTCGCTTCACCGCGTCCAGCTGCAGGGCGAACGAGTTCACGCTGATCTGCGCGCGCTCCAGCCCTGCGGCCTTGGCCACCCGCACTTGCGGCAACATGTCCAGCGGCGGCAGCAGGCCGATATTGACTGCCGTGGCCGGCGTCACCTGTGGAAAGCGCCGCAGATACCCCGCATCGGCGAAGACCCCGTAGGCGAGCCGGCCTATGGGTCGGTAAATCAGCGACGGCTCGCCCAGGTGCGCGGTACGCACTGCAATGTCGGCCACGCCACGGACGATCTTGTGAAAGTCGGCGGCCACCAGCAACTCCACCGTGCAACGCGGGTGAAGCGCGGTGAAGCGACTCGCCGCCTCCAGCACGCACGACGCAAAGCCCTCCCCCGCACTGACCAGGACACTGCCCGACAGCTCGGTATCCAGCGCGGACAGGCCAGCAACGGTTTGCCGCCTCAAACCCGCTTCCGCCGCCAGGGCCACTTCCACCAGGGACTGGCCCCGCGAGGTCAACCAGCACCCCTCGACGCCGCGCTCGACGAGCGGCTCGCCCAGGGCGCTCTCAAGCTGGGTCAACCGGCGGGACACGGTAGACGCGGCGATCCCCAGCATCTGGCCCGCCTGCAAAAAACTGCCACGCCGCGAGACCGCCAACAGCAGGCGAAGATCGTCCCAATTCGCTTCCGACACCATGCTTCATCGCCTCCCTGATTTGCAGATTTGCAAAGCCATTATGCAGGAGTCGCTGTTTTTCGAGAGGGGGTCTCGACGGTATATCTACAAGCCCTGGAAACGAATGGAATGGACTGTATGCCGATTGGCCCCAACGACTATGCGCAACACGCCGCCAATGCCTTCAATCGCCGTGATGTGGAGGCGATGCTGGCGCTGGTGAGCGAAGACTTCACCTACCTCGATGGCGCGGGGATACAAGTGGGTCGCGAAGCCATGCGCCAACGAGAAATCGCGCTGTTCGAGGCCTTCCCCGATGCCCACGTGATCCTCAGCCCGTTCGCCGTCGGCGTCGATCGCCTGGCGCTGACGGCCATGCTCAGCGGCACCTTCGCCGCGCCCCTGGTGCTGCCGGGCCGGGTGATTCCAGCCCATGGACGCTTTATTGCCGTGTACTACGCCGCGCACTTCACCTTCAAGGACGGCTTGGCCATCCATGAAGAGGTGTTCTTCGACAGTACGGTGTTACTGCCATCAGCCGAACCGAGCGAGGGTTGAGCCATGCGTCATGCATTCGTGACTGGCGCCACCGGTCTGCTGGGCAACAACCTGGTGCGGGAATTGGTCGCGCGAGGCTGCGCGGTCAAGGCCCTGGTGCGCTCGAGGGCCAAGGGTGAACAGCAGTTCAAGAACCTGCCCGGCGTGGAGCTGGTCGTCGGCGACATGGGCGATGTCGAGGCCTTCGCCGCGGCCCTGCAAGGCTGCGATACGCTGTTTCACACCGCAGCGTTCTTTCGCGACAACTACCAGGGCGGCAGCCACTGGCAGGAACTCGAAAAGATCAATGTCATCGGTACCCAGGAGCTGATCGCCCAGGCCTACCACGCCGGTATCCGCCGCTTCATCCATACCTCCTCGATTGCCGTGCTCGACGGCGCGCCGGGAACCTCCATCGATGAAACCTGCCTGCGCGCCGACGCCAACGCCGATGACTACTACCGCAGCAAGATCCTCGCCGACCGAGCCATCCTGGCGTTCCTCGAGACCCATCCCGAGATGCAGGCCTGCATGGTCCTGCCGGGCTGGATGTGGGGCCCCGGCGACCTCGGCCCGACCTCCTCGGGGCAGTTGGTCAACGATGTCCTGCGCGGCAAGTTGCCCGGGCTGATCCCCGGCAGCTTTTCCGTCGTCGATGCCCGCGATGTGGCCCTGGCGCAGATTGCCGCGGCCAGGCACGGGCGCAGCGGTGAACGCTATCTGGCGGCGGGCCGGCATATGACCATGGCCGAGCTGGTGCCTGTGCTCGGGCGTATCGCCGGGGTCAAGACACCTACGCGCTACGTGCCGCTCCCCCTGCTCTACACCCTGGCGGCCGTGCAGGAGCTCTACGCGCGCCTGACCGGCAAACCCATCCTGCTGAGCATGGCCACCCTGCGCCTGCTGGTACGGGAGAAGGACCGCACCCGCTTCAACCACCGCAAGAGCGAAGAAGAACTGGGCCTGACCTTCCGGGCACTGGAGCTGACGATCACCGACACCGTGGCGTGGTACCGCGACCGCAACTGGTTTAAAACCCAGCGCGCAAGACACACCCGCGTCATGGCTGAAGACTGACTTTTGCAGATGGCGTGACCGTCGAGCCTGCAAAGCCGCTGGTCTCGCCTCGCATTGCTGTGGTTTCGTGCTGGCATCAGAGCGATGTCTCGAGCGCCCGAAACCGCACTTCGCGTACCCTCTCCATAATCGCCTCAAGGACGTAAAAGACTGTGAACAGGGAAATCATCCTGATGCGCCACGGCCAGCCAAAGCTGGCCGCCACCGACAAACTGTCCGCGCTCGACATGAAAGGATGGATCGAACAATACAACCGCTGCGAAATCACCCAACAACCCGTTCCGGAGGCCAGCCTGCAACTCGCCGCAACCGCCAGGGTGATTGTCTCAAGCAACGCACCGCGGGCGCTGACCTCTGTCCAGGCGCTTGGCCTGAAACCCGCCCTGGTCGACGCGCTTTTCGCTGAAGCGCAACTGCCTTACGGACGCTGGAAACGACCACGGCTGTCGCCGTTTACCTGGGCATTTATCCTTCGGGTCCTGTGGTTGTGCGGTTACTCACCCAGCGTCGAATCCGCCGCCACTGCAAAGACCCGCGCCAACACCGCCGCGCAACGCCTTCAGGCCCTCGCCAGCGACGGACCGGTTCTGCTGCTCGGCCATGGCTTCATGAATCGACTGATCGCCAGACAACTGGAAGCAGAGGGATGGACTCGCCAAGCACCTAATGGCGGCAGTCGCTATTGGAGTGCGACGGTGTATCGATATGGTGGGGTTTAAGTGGTGGCCGTTGAGCGACAGAGCTGGCGTCCGTGATCCCGTGCCGCGTTCACCGTCAGCCAGCGGAGCACACGACGCGCAGCATTCCGGGCGCCCAATCAATGGTTATTTTTTTCCGCAGGTTTCCACATCGTCCTGACGGGTCAAGGCAGTGTCGATACCCAGCCGATAGCGGCAGTAATCGATGATCCAGCGCCGCTCCTGCTCGGTGAGACGCTCGACTCTCCTGATCTCGCCATCGTTGGCGTGCAGGTTGTAGAACTTCATCTGAACCGTCGGGTGCTGCTTTATGAAGACAATCGTCTCGATATCGCCATCCTCGAGCGCCTGGTAATAGCCGACATAGAACACCGCTAGTAGCGTCAAGGCGGTTGCGATCAACAGCGTTTTCATAAGCGCGGCATCGTTGGTAGCCGTTGGGTCTTCATCCTGATGTTCCTGGCCTTTTTCGAGACGGGCGATATAAGCACAAGATTGTGTGGTCAGGTACATCTCCTCTCGGGCGACTCGCGACCTCCTCGACAGAGGCCAGGAGCAGCTGGTCCAGCATCCCAACAGCGGCTGCGAATGGCTAATGGAAAACGGCTACCGCATCCTGGACGAGGAAGTGGCGCAGGAAAAACGCTTCAATTACGAAATCAACGTCGCCGATGCGCCGGGCCGATGATCTACAGCGCCGAGGAACTGTACAGCGTGGTTGATGGAGTGGCTGGCTGGATGCGAGGCGGGATGGGGGAGTTTGCTAACCGTCGCGATAGGCTGGAATCGGCCAAAAGCAGCCTGCCAAGAACGCCTGCCATCGAACAGGAAGCGCGGACCTGCACGACTGACGCAGCCTGCGCCCGCCGTACACTGATGTCAGAAGTGCTTTGCCTGGATATCTACTACCCCTCCACGAAAGGCACCAGATAGTTGACCAACCTATCTGCCCGTATTGGCGAGTGCTCGATTGAATGCTGACACTGCCCTTCAAGCTCGATGTCAGTTAATTGAGACTCACATAGCTCTCTCAGCAATACCCGGGATTCGGCAACCAGTTGATTCAACCGATCAAGCGTGAGCGCATAGCTCTCGTGCGCTGATGCTGCAGCGGTTGCCTTGTTAGTGGGGTGCACAATCACACGGTGACTTGAGTAGCCGGGGTAGTTTTGAACAAACCACTGTTCTGCGACCAGAAGCTGACCATGCTCCTCCTTGGTCAACGGATTTTTGTCCTGTTTGCGACTTTTTGC
The DNA here is from genome assembly GCF_017349615.1 of Pseudomonas sp. GW531-T4. Classification (NCBI taxonomy): domain Bacteria; kingdom Pseudomonadati; phylum Pseudomonadota; class Gammaproteobacteria; order Pseudomonadales; family Pseudomonadaceae; genus Pseudomonas; species Pseudomonas sp. GW531-T4. The sequence continues at coordinate 6,237 of NZ_JACMZT010000033.1, read as the reverse complement.
TTCCAGGATCAGAGCAGCCTTGTTGGGTAAAAGCCAGAGAACATCAGGCCCTTCCCCGCCGACATCATGGCGCTCTGTAGTAAGCCCTATCAAGCTACCAAGGTCTGCAAGCGCCTGCTCGAACTGATTGGCAGAAGCGTTGCCGTGTAACTTGGACACCACCTCCTCGAAGCGTTGAAGCAGGCCACGTCTGATCCGGTATCCACGGAGCTGAGCGGCAATCGCTGCGCCTTGTGCACCGGGAGACGGCAGGGGGCGGTAGGGAGGAGAGGTGCGCGGGCGTAAAAGGTTACGGTTAGCGGAAAATGCCGATCGTTGAAGCTCGTCACTGCGCTCGGCTTGTCCCCAGTTATCCGCGATACGGCCTGCCAATTGGTACAGCCAACCGCGCGTCTGGTCATCCACCGCGTCCTGAGAGCCTGCTACCTGATCCAGGCGCGCGATCGCCTTGTCATAAAAGCCATCGGCCCACAGGTTGAAGGCCTTGCGTTCTGTTGAGGCCGTATTGAACCGCTTCGGATCTGGCGCCTCTGGCCCCACGTTCTCCGCGAGGGTAGCAGCATGGTACTCAATCCAACCGATGTCCCGATTGATGCTGAGCGCGATTGTATTGGTCAAGTCGTTGACGTCACTGACTTCCTTGCTGACTGTCGACCCCATTTCGAGCTGTGCCCGAGTCGCGCTCGTGAGCAGCCTGAAGTTCGCGTCCTTGGCAATCCAGCCGGCTAAATCCGAGCCAAGAAGCAGCACTACGCAATGGTCACCCGCCCCACGTGCTCCGCGTCCGATCCCCTGCTCTATGCGCTGAGCGAGCATGCGACTGATGGTAGCTCCACCGTAGAGGGTCGCAGCACGTAAAAGCTCATAATCAGACGTGCCGGAGGGAAGCCCTTCCATCACCAGGACTCTGCAAGAGTCACCTGGTAGATCGATTCCATCGTAACGGTTGGCAAATACGAACGGCCCATTGGTTCTACGCGATTGCAACGCCTCGATCGCATTCTCCACCTGGTCTGAGCCTTCGGCGAACTGCGCAGTGTCAGTCCATGCCTGCGCGGCATAGTTGGCATGCACCAACGCAACAGCCCCCAGGTTCATCCCAGCCACTTGCTTAAGAGTTGACTTGGCGACCTGTTGCGGGTCGAAATCGAACGGCATCAGGCTAGGGATCAGGATCATCCGCTCACTGATCCCCGCGAGAGACCTAGAGGTTAAAGCGTTGTTCACAAGCTGAGGATCGGCGTCGAATGTGCGGACAATTTCGCTATCGTCAGCGATGGTTGCCGACATATAGATACGCCGAGGGGCATCAGCAAATGTGGGGAAATTGTTGACCTGGGGCAGAACGCTCGTAATGGTGAAGGCTTTGCTACTGATCAGCGCATGGCATAGATGCAGATTGTCTCGCAGCAATGGCCAAGCAAAGGGAACGTTCACACCGTCGCCTCGCAACATTCCCCTTACGGTATCCAACTGCTCATTCCAGGCCCAATAAGGCACTTCCACGACGCCGTTATTCAGCCCTGAAACGGTATCGTCAAAGGTGCCTAGTCGATCGATGTCTCGAAAAGCAGTGCGGAACAAGGTGCACAGCGCCTTGTACGTTTCGTTGTCATCCTTAGAGGAAACCTCAAGGGTGAACGACTCGCGCACCACAGAGAATGCTACGTGGGCGTCGTCGAGGATGATTGCACCCACTCTGATGGGCATTTTTTGCCCACGAACCCCAAACTTGCTATGGCCGTTGAACAAGGCTTTGTACGAGGCGACCATGACAGCCTTGCCGTTCACAAAGTCGTCGTGCAGGGGCTGACCTCGGGTGTATGGGACAGCGAGAATCCCCAGCGATTTCGCTTTCTCCAAGGTCTGTTTGACTAACTGCGTGGTCGGAGCCAGATACAGAACGGGCTCTTTGAGGTCATTCAGGGTCGACTGAGCAATCAGCAGACCAACCAGAGTCTTCCCGCCCCCAGTGTGGAGTTTGACCACCGTGTCACGCTCATCCTTTCGCTCGAACCATGCCACCAGCACCTCAGCTTGACTGGTGTACAGATCATTGATGCCCTGAGGCTTGGGCATGCGCCTGAAGATTTCCAGGGGATCTATCGGTGCAGGTCGCTGAGACTGCGATCTGAGTTTGTTGAAGTCCACCATCCTTGTTTACCTCGCAGTCGTCGTTGAGCTTCAGTCGCTCATGATCATTGGGTTGAATCTCATCATTAGCGATTACTTGTTCTGCTCTGCCATGCTGGAAACCCGCGATCCAGCCACGGGACTATTCCCAGCATGGGCTACCAAAGCGCTCGCCGTATGACGGGCGCAGTTGCTGCCTGTCAAATAGTGTCTGGCCGCCTAGGCCAATTTCGAGGAATCAGAGCATCCTCTGACTTCTTGTTCCATCGCATACGAGTGGCCTTGACGTACCGGGGGTCGTCACCGAAGAACGCGTGCTCAATCAGCAACACCTGTAGACCCTTTTGAGCAGCTGTCTCATCAAAAAGGAAGTCGAGGTGCCGGCGCATGGCTGATACTTCTTCGTTCTCCTCGATGGTCGACTCGTCTTCCCCACGTTGCGGGTAATAGGGCCGACTGATCTGGTCAAACGCGAGAAAGGCAGGTACCGGGGCGTTGATCTCTCCCAGGTACTTCTGCATCGCGAAAGACAGGGCAACGTGAATAGCCAGATAGTTTTCGTCCGACCCGGCGTCATGCAGCCGCAACACAGCCCTGGAGCCTTGCTCGATGATCGCGACATCTGGTGGTCTGGAGGAAAACTGAAGGTCTGCCCCGATACAGGGGGCCACCGTAGGCAACTGGCCGAACGCCTCCGACAGGTATTCGGACACTTTGCGCTCGGCAAACCGCAGCAGTTTTTCCTTGGCTTCGGTGTCGATTTGCCCTTCCAAGCTCTGGATTTGGTCTTTCAGGACACCCAGGTCTGACCCAGGCTGCGGCGTGGTCGGATTCATCTCCAGAAATTGTGAAACCTTGCCCTGCAGGTTCGCATGGTACTCGGCCAAGGTGTTCAGCTGCTTGGCCTCCTCACTCTGCCGAATCCAAGTCTTGATGCGCTCATCAACCTCACTCAGTTGGCGGTTCAGGCGATCAATTTCCATGCCCAACGAGTCTTGGTGCTCGATCAGTCGAGGACGCACGTTCTCAACCGCGACACTCTCCGACCGAATGACGGCCATGGAGTGGCGGATAGCCTCGGAAATTGCAGCACCACGCTCAGTCGGACTGTCACACACCGGGCACGTGTCTGCTGCCGGCTTGAGATGCTCCGCAATTTTCAACTTTTCATATTGGCGTCGTACCGTTCCCTCAAACCCCACCATGTCCTGTAGGGCTGAGCTGGTCGCACGTGATTGCCTTTTCGTTTTTTCGAGGGTGCTCAGCAAACTACGACGAGTGTCGTACAACTTGCCGAGTTCACTCTCATTCGGGTTCGAACCGGTTCTGCTGGCAGAGCGCTGAACACGTTTGAGGACGCCCTCCAATTCTTTTTCGGAGGACTCCTGGGAGGGCGTGTCGCACAGGCCACTTCGGCTTGCATCATGCAGCAAACGCAAGGCGTGTTTTTTGTAGTCGCTGCCGGCTGCCTGGCGAACCCGTTGCTGCCGCTCCTCTCGCTCAAGCTGCTTGCGAAGGTCACGCAGACGCCGTTCCTGGAGCACCGAGTCTTCGCTCACAACACGAAGGAAGTAGGGCATCGTTTCGACGATGGCCGGGGCTTCATCAGCCTGATCTAGCCCATGCAGCAGAGCAGTTTCGTTATAGATGACATCCTTGGGCACGAACATGTAAGCCGTCGCGTGACGTACCGTGGGACGCCATTTACGGGCGGTTTTGTCATCGGAAGCATCGGGCACACCAGCAATCCCAAAGGCGCGCCCGATGAAGCCTTTTGCTGCCTCAAGTGTCGTTAAGCCTTGAAGCTGCTCGACATGGCTTGGGATTGGCAGATTCCGCCCGTTGCTCACATACATTTTAGTGCTGGTGGCCTGCCCCACAGGCGGGACTATCCGCGCAGTAATCATCTGCGCATCTCCGAGCACCCATTTCACCCCCACCGCGAGACTATGTCGTTTCACGTGCGCTGCCAGCTCGCACTTGCTGGAGCCAAGGCAGTAATCGATGGCCTTGATCAGGGTCGATTTACCCGTACCGGATGCACCGGTGAAGATGTTCACTTCTCCCAATTTCAGCGGAAGGTCGCGTACCCGACCACCTTCGCCGATGAAAAAAATGTTTGAGATATTCCAGCGGCTCATAGCTCCAGCCCCATCATGTCGAATACTGTCCGTGTAGTACCCGCCGAGGCAAACCAGTAACCCAAGCGGTGAATTTTCTTGAAGATTTGTTGAGTGTCCTCACTCAATTGCGCGGTGAGATGTCTAGGCATTGAGGACGCCCCTTGGATTACATCGCCTTCGGGGTTGAGCGCTAACAACTGGCTGAAGCAGGCGAATTGGATTGCTTCGGTCACAATCTCCAATGAGCCGTTAATCCTGTCCGCGAGCCGGATCTGAATGACTGGGCTACGGTGCAGCCACTCCAACAGGCCTGTGCTTCGGTTGGTACGATCAAAGGTCGAAGCCAGGTCACCCGAGAGTGCTATCGGCAGAGCCGCGTAGCACAACGTGATGTCAGGAGCGCTGGTTCCAAACGACAAGTACCCTGTTACGAAATGGGTCAGTAATGCGGCGCAATATGCCGGGTTGGTTTCGGCATAGATATCGTGTGTGATGACCATTCCCTATTCCTTCAGAAGCTTCAGGTACTGGGCGTGCCACCCCACCTTCAGATCGATGGCCAATAGCTGATAGGTTCCTCGCACATAGTAGTGACCGCTCCAGCTTGATGAGATCGGCTCGACTTCTTTAGGCGCCGAATCGTGAGTCCAGCGCAAGACATCCAGCCCCATGGATGCGATCTCTTCGGAGCTGCACGCTTCGCAATCTTCGACCATCCGGGTGTGAATATCCGACCAGGACTCCTGGAGCTTGGCGTCGTACGAGGCGATCTTTGAGCGCAGCTGAGGCTTTTCGAGAATCCATTTTGCTCGCTGGTTTACCGCCCGCCATTGCTCGCGAACGGCTTTGCTGATGTCCGAGGGCTTGCCGCCGACCAAAGCGATCTGACGGTAAAGCATGCTGTCAGCCTCATAGTCGTCCGGATGGTTCACCATATCGAAGTCAGCGGTCAGCTTATCCTCGTCCAACTGCGGGATAATCGAAGAGAGGGTGTGCTCCACTTCACTGCGGTAAATGACCCGATCGCGTTTACCACACAACGTGTAGACCACTTGCAGATCCCACCATGCAAGGAGGCTCTCAGCCGCGCGTAGACGGTGCTCTTTGGGCAATAAATGCATGTGTCGGGATAAGTCAGCAGGAATCTCACTGACCGTGACTTCATCAGGCTTTATAAAGATTCGTTTGAACAGACTGGATCTGATGGTCGGGTCAAGCGCGAGGAAGGCCTCACAGCCTTTGGCACGAGCAGCATGGCGAAGACTGACGTTGTTTGCTCTGTCGTCAGCGCGCTCTGCGACAACTCTCTCCGCCTCCTCAAGCATTGCCTTGAGTAAGGGCTCTCGATCAGTTTCCTTGTCGCACAGTGCCATCAACGGAGAGCCGTCGGGGACTGGGCCCACTGCGACGAGGTGGAACCTCGTATCAGCGAGCGACACTAGCGGAATGGCGTCGATCCATACCTTGATGGTCTTCCATAGCGCCACACATGCGAGGGTGACTGGAGGCGGGTTTTCCTGGATGGAGTGCTTGAGCTGGTACAGCAAGGACTGTCCATTGGCCTTGATTTCAATGTCATCAAGCCGCTCAATGGCCACAGCAGCATCATCTGTTCTCAGCCGTACCAACATCAGTAGCGCATACTGGCTCTGATAGTAAAACCCTAGCGCAGCCGCCGATGCGTCATGAACAGTGTTCGAATCTGCCCCATCCATTCTCGACCACAAGCCTCCCTGGTACTGTATGCGATCCAATAAAAAATCACAGAATGATACCAGAGTGCCATCCATCAAGCTTGCTTCAGGTGGCTAAGCACTGCCTCAAACTACGCTAAAGCCCAAATCAGCAACCAGTGAACCGCCCCCGGCTTTGTAGGCGCCCCCAAATCTCAAAATAGAACCTTGGAGAATGTCCGCTTTTGGCCGATTGCAGCCCTTCACGAATGACTGCTTTTGGGGTGTTCGCAGTCTCTCATTAGGAA
>NZ_JACMZT010000032.1:0-75331 GCF_017349615.1 Pseudomonas sp. GW531-T4 | reverse complement strand
GGCCACCGACAAGGACGGTGACACGGTAACGGCCGCCGCCGAGAAACTGGTGATTACCGTCGATGACGACACCCCAACCGCCAATGGAGCCGCCGTGACCGGCACCGTCGATGAAGACGGCCTGGCCAATGGCATTGCCGGTGGTATCGGCGACGTGGCCGGTGAAGCCACCGTCGCCAGCGGCAGTGTGACCGGTATCTTCCAGTCCGGGGCCGACGTACCGCTGAGCTACTCCTTGTCGAGTAACACCAGCGGCTTGCCAGCCCTGAGCTCCGGTGGAGTGGCACTGACCTACAGCGTCCTGGGCAACACCCTGACCGCCAAGGCCGGCGCGACTGACGTGTTCACCCTGAGCCTGACGGTAGCGGGTGCCTACACCTTCACCCTGCTCCAGCCCCTGGATCACGCGACGGGCAACGATGAGAACGACCTCGTCCTCAACCTGGGCACCCTGCTGCAGGCTACCGACAAGGATGGCGACACCGTGACCGCCGCGGCCGACAAACTGGTGATTACCGTCGATGACGACACGCCAACCCTGGCTTTCGGCAACCTGATTGGCACGGGGACCGACCAGGCGCAACAAGGCTACTGGAACCTGGGGACTGGCGCCGACGGGCTGAATGCAGCCGGCCTGGATATCTCGCTGGTGAACGGCCAGTTCACCCTGGTCCGGCCGGACGATACGACCACCACCGGCACCGGTACGCTGGTCGAGCAGTCGCCGTCACCGGACGCCAATGGCGCGTATCAGTTCGCGGGCACCTTGACCGGTGACTTCGACAACAACGCAGCCACGGCGGATACCACCGTGCACTACACGCTGAGCGCCTATGCCAACGGCACCTATGCCCTGGACCTGGAGGAAGGCTTCCGTTCGGTCATTGTCCTCAGCAGTGCCGATGGCGCGCTGGATGCCGGTGGCCCGGACCCCGTGCGCACGCTGACGATCGGCACCGAGGACATCGTGTTCTTCGGCGCCAACCCGCTGGCTCCCGCTAGCGGCGCGAACAGCATCCAGACCGGCATCGGGGTCGGGGCCCCCGACCCTACCGAAGCGCAACTGCAGACCAACCCGCTGCCATCGTTCATCGGCTCGGCAGCCTTGAACGTCAGTACGGCGGGTATCGGCATCGCCAACAACCTGCTCCAGGGCGACAACCTGGCGGCGATCGGCGCGGCCGATGAAAGCTTCGTGGTCAACCCGGAAAGCCTGCTGACGAGCATGAAGGTGTTTATCGACAACTCCGTGGGCGGCTACAACACGGCCACCGAGGACCTGTACTACAGGGTCTTCTACGAAGATGGCACCTTCTCCAACCTGATCGAGGTCAACACCCTGACGCCAGAGGCCGGTGGGCAGGTGTCCTTCACCGTCGAGCAATCGGCCACATCGCTGATCGATGCGGTCCAGCTGACGATGGCCCGGGGCGAGATCAAGATCCCGACGATCCTGTTCACCCATGAGACCGAGAGCCTGGCCAGCGACGTCAAGCTGGCGTTCAACGCGACGGTGACGGACAAGGATGGCGACACCGCGACCAGCGCGTTCGACGCCAACCTGTTCGCCAACGACCCGGCCGACGCCCTCTTCGACTTCAGGCTGGTGGGCACCACGGGTGAGCGTGATGCGTTCAACATCGACCTGTCGGTGGCCGAGAACCAGTACCAGGTCACAGGCTTCGATGCCGGCGCAGGCCAGCGCGATGCGGTGGTGCTCATTGGTGATGCGGGCGCGGTCGTGCAGTCGATCAACAACGCCGGCGCCGACAGCATCGTCACGGTGGCCGAGACCGGTGGGCAGATAACGACCATTACCCTGGTCGGGGTCGATCTGCTCAATACCGATATCGTAATGGGCAGCGTCTGAAACCTCGCGCATGCGAATAAAAGCGAGGGTGGCCTGGAAACCACCCTCGCTTTTTTTGCCGCTACCGCCCGGAATTCCCCTACTCTCATCCGCGACAAACGCCCAGGCAGCGCAAAGAACGCGGCGGCATGCCAGCGCATTCACGGGGCAGGAAACAATGAGCACGGCATCGCCCTCGGCCTGGGCCCCCAGGTCGACGACGACAAGGACAGCGACAAGGACAGCCACCGGGCTGCCTTGTCTTGATCAACTCATTCCAGTTCCACCCACGTCGAGTCAGGCGGCTCTTCGTCATCGGTGAGCCCGTGCTTGAGCGCATACATCAGCAAGTCGATGCGGTTGATCAGGTTGAGCTTCTGATAGATGTTGCTGAGGTGGTTATGCACGGTGTGTTCACTGATGCCCAGGTGCTCGGCGATGCTCATGTACTTGGCGGACGGGTCGCCGACGATGGCGCGAATCAGCTCCCTCTCGCGCAGCGTCAGCCGCGCCTGTTTCGCCTGCTCCAGGTTGCATCGCATGGGTATATGCCGGGTCGCGGCATAGCCGGAAAGCCCACCGGACCAGGCTCGGTCCAGTCCGACGTCGTAATAGTGGACCTTGATGATGGCCCGGACGATCGATTCCGTCGGGTCTTCCGCCAGCACGATGCCACGCGCGCCCGCCTCGATCGCCTGGGCAACCGGGACGGATTCGTACAGGCCCTTGAGCACCAGCAGCTTGATATCCGGGCGGCGGGTCAGCCCTGCGACCACCTCCAGGGGGTTCAACGCATCCGGAAAGAAACTGAAAAAAATCACATTGGGACGCAGCTGATCGGCAAGGTCCAGCGCATTGGTGTAGGTGGTGGCCTGGCCACTCACCTCCATCCGGGGCTTCCTCGCATTGATCAAATCATGAAGACCCATGAGCACGAGGGGGCGGCAATCGATCAGCATCACGCGTATCGTTTTTTTTTGGTCTGGCATGATCTTTCTGCCTCCCCTTGAAAAACGATGACCTTCATACGCGTTGGCCTTCCTTGATCGGCCACTCGCTCTTGAAGGACGGATGCGAGCGCCGACAGGCTCTGGAAGTGCCCACCCGGGTCTTGGCGACCCGGGGTACAGGCAGACATTGCGGGGGTTTCCCGAAGCCCGGCAAAGCTATTGAAACCACATAAATAAGAATAACTATCAATAGTTTGCATGTGCTGCAGGGCATCCGCGAGCCCTCAATTGAGTCTAGGCCAGCCCACTGTGCTGCCTGCCAACCCATCCGTCGGTCTTCGACTCAGGCCGGGTGCGGGTCACGTGGTCGATGCTCCCCCGAGGCGCCCTGCCCCCTGCAAATCAAGGTCTTAGGCGCGCTGCGGGGGACCTGCGGGCAGACTCGGATCCAACCAGGCTCGTCAATTAACAGACGAGTGGCGCGCGGATAAGTCAGTGTTTATTAAGGGCGTCAATTTATCGACGAAGCCGGCAGTGCCATGAAACCAGCGGCTCGACGCCGATCCCCCACAGAAGTGATTGGCCAGCCGGGACACCACTGTCCCGGTGTCTACTCCTGGTCCTCGATGCCAACGCCCATGGCCTGGCCGGCGCTACCGGGACTGAGCCAGGCATTCACATTCTCGACACTTTCCACCGGCGGTTTGCCCGCCCAGCGATTGAGGCTGAAGACGTTGCTGAGGAACTCGTATTGCGTCTTGAGCAGGTCGCGCCGGGCGCGGAACTCGTTGCGCACGCTGGCCAGTACATCGACGGCGTTGACCATGCCGTAGCTCAGCCCCTTCTCCGCCGCCACCCGGGACAGCTGGGCCGAGGCCAGGGCCGAACGGCTGGCGTCGATCTTCTCGCCGTTCGAATTGGCGGTCAGGTAGGCGCTGGTGATCTCCTTGACCACCCGGCGCCGGATCGCTTCCAGCTGCTGCTCGGCGACCAGTTGGTCCTGGTAGAGCCCACGGACCCGCGCCGAGGTCGAGCCGCCGCTGTACAGCGGCACCTGGACGCCGATGCCGGCAACATAGCTGTCGGTGCGTGGCGCCAGGGTGTTGTTGTAGCCCTCGTTGGTCTGCTGCGCGCTGAGGTTCAGGCTCACCGTCGGATAGTGCCCGCCCTTGCCACTGCGCAACGCTGCGTTGGCGGCTTCGGCGCCGCTCTCGCTGGCCTTGAGCGTCGGGTTCAGCTCCATGCCATCGCGTACCCAGGACTCCAGGCTCTGCGCCGACACCCGCAGTTGCGCGTCGTTGCGAATCCGGTTGAGCTTCTCCTTGACCGGCCGGCCGACGATTTCCGCCAGCGCCTCGCGACTGATGCGGGCCTGGTTGCGGGCATCCAGCTCCTGGGCCGCGAGCAGGTCCACCCGGGCCTTGAGGTCAAGCTGGTCGGTAACCATTGCCATCTGCTTTTCGTACAGCGCATTGACCCGGTCCAGGCTCTTTTGCGTGGTTCGCCGCTCCGCCCGCACCAGCTCCAGCTCATCCTCGGCCGCCAGCGCGGTGAAGTAGCGCCGCGCCAGTTCCACCGCGGCCTCGGCCTGGGTATCCAGCGCTTCGGATTCAGACTGCTTGGCCAGGCTCTTGAACTTCTGGTAGTTCTCCCACGCGGCCTTGTTGTAGAGGTACTGGCGCAGCACCAGGCTGTAGCTTTCGCTATCGAAACTGCGCTCCTGTATCAGGTCGTTTTCCTGGTGGATCCGGTTCGTCCCGGCATTCAGCGACAGTTGCGGCAACAGCGCTCCCAGCGCCTCGCGTTGATGCTCCTTGCCGGCCTGCGCTTGCGCAAAAGACGCCAGGACCTGTGGATCCTCCAGCCGCGCCTCGCGATACAACTGCATGAGGTCGGTGGAATAGGTCGAGGCGCTGACCCCGGTCGACGTTACCGCAGCGGTTTGCGCCAAGGCGGCCCCCGCTGCCAGCATGAATGCACTCCCTAGCAGAACTGACGGCGCTCCCACGGTCACTCCTCGATCATTGATTGAGACATCACATCCCGGGCCGGCTGCATCAGGTACTGCAACAGCGTGCGTTGCCCGGTGATGATCAGCACGTCCGCCGGCATCCCCGGCAACAACTTGCGCTCACCCAAGGTGCGCACCCCGTGCTCGGTGACCCGGACCCGCGCCAGGTAATAGGCGGTCCCGGTCTTTTCGTTGGTCAGCCGGTCGGCCGAGACGCTGCTGACCTCGCCTTCGATCACCGGCGTGGTCGAGCTGTTGAACGCGCCGAAACGGATATCGGCGCGCTTGCCGATGCCGATGCGGTCGATGTCCACCGGCGCCACCTGGGCCTCTATGATCAGTTCCGAGACCGATGGCACGATGTCCAGCAAGGGCGTCGCCGAACGCACGACACCGCCGATGGTGTGCACCGTCATGCCGATCACCATGCCCGCGTCGGGGGCACGGATGACGATGCGGCTGAGGCGGTCTTCCAGGGCCGAGTTCTTCTCTTGCAGGTCGTAGATCTTGGTCTGCACCTCGGCCAGTTGCTTGGCCACGTCGGAATTGAAATCCTTGTCGACCTGGAGAATCTGCAACTGCGTTTCGTTGATCTGCAGGCGGGTCTTGTCGATGGTGGAACGGTGATCGGCCACCTCCGACCTGAGCATCCCCAGCTTGCGGTCCTGCTCGAGCAGGCGTTGCTTGTCGACGAACCCTTCCTTGAGCAACTCGGTCAACTCACCGATTTCACCGCTGTAGGATTTCTCCAGGCGCACCTTGACCGCGATCATCGACTCCAGGCCCTTGATCTGCTGGTGCAATTGGCCGATGCGCTCGCGCAGCACCGAGATCTGGCCCAGCCGCGAGCCGCGCCGCGCGTTGAATACCTGGGTCTCGCCCTGGCGCGCTTCCTCTCCTCGCACACTGGCGGATTCGGGCATCGCCCCAAAGTCGATCGCCGGCAACCCGTCGCGCTCGGCAATCAGCCTCGACTCCATGGCCCTGGCCGCGACCAGCAGGCCTTGGGTCGCCTCGTATTCGGAGCGCAGCTGGGCATCGTCGAGGATGATCAGCGGATCATCCTGCTTGACGATGTCGCCATCGTGGGCCAACACCGATTTGACGATGCCGCCTTCCAGGTGCTGGACCGTCTTGCGGTAAGTCTGCACGGTGACCACCCCCGGCGCGTAAGCGGCGCCATCCAGGGGCGCGAGCGCCGCCCAGGTGCCGAACAGGCCGAAGGTCACGCCGACAATCCCCATGCCCAGGCGGTGGGCCTTGCGATCGGATACCGGCAGGTCGGAGGAGCTTTCGATTTGACGATCAGGCATAGGATTCACCGCCATCGTCCTTACGGGCATCGATCGACGCCACGTTGGTCACCACCGGTACTGGCCCGGCATGTTTCGGGACCGGCGGTTGCTGCCCGCTGAGTTCGGCCAGCACTTCCTCGCGCGGCCCGTAGAGGCCGACCATCCCGGCTTTCATCACCAGCAGCCGGTCGAGTTGCGACACGATGTTGGTGCGGTGGGTAATCACGAACAGGGTCGCGCCGGTGTGCTTGATCTGCTGGATGGCGGCCGCCAGCGCGCGATCGCCGACCTCGTCGAGATTGGAGTTGGGTTCGTCGAGAATGATCAGCCGCGGGTTGCCGTACAGCGCGCGGGCCAGCCCGATGCGCTGGCGCTGCCCTGCCGAGAGCATGACGCCCTCGCTGCCGATGACGGTGTCGTAGCCATCGGGCAACAGCAGGATCATTTCGTGGACGCCAGCGGTCCTGGCGGCCTGGATAACCTTCGCCGAATCGATCTCGGCGAAGCGGGCAATGTTCTCGCCGATGCTGCCCTCGAACAGCTCGATGTCCTGGGGCAGGTAACCGATATACGGGCCAAGCTCATGCTTGTCCCAGGTGCTGATGTCCGCGCCATCCAGCCGGACCACCCCATGCTGCGGCGGCCAGACGCCGATCAGCGCCCGGGCCAGGGTCGACTTGCCCGAGGCGCTCGGGCCGATGATGCCCACCACGCAACCGGCCGGTACGCTGAAGCTGATGTTCTTGAGGATCGGGGTTTTCGAACCAGGTGCCGCGACAATCAGGTTCTCGACCTGCACGTTGCCCTCGGGCGCGGGCAAGGACAGGCGCTCGGGTTGCGCCTGCTGTTTGCCGAGGATGTCGTTCAGGCGGTTGTACTGCGAACGGGCCGCGATAAAGCCCTTCCAGCTGCCGATCATCAGGTCGATGGGCGCCAGTGCCCGCCCCAGCAGCACGGCCCCGGCGAACACCAGGCCGGCCCCCACCTGATGGTCCACCGCCAGGTAAGCCCCCAGGCCGAGCACCAGCGATTGCACCAGCAGGCGGAAAGTCCGCGAAAGCGTCGTGACCATGCCGCCCCGGTCGCTCGCCAGCGATTGCAGCAGCAGAACGCTTCTTTGCCGGCGCCCCCAGCGATCCATCAGGGTTTCCAGCATGCCCATGGACTCGATGACTTCGGCGTTGCGCAGGTTCTTGGTGGTATGGAGGGTCGCGCCGATGTACTCCTTGTTGGCCTGGGCCAACACCGGCCCCGTGAGCTTCTCGTTGACGAAGGCGAGCACTATCAACAACAGCGCGCTGCCCGTCGCGACCCAGCCGAACCAGGGGTGGAACAGGAACATCACCGCGATATAGATCGGCAACCAGGGGGCGTCGAAAAAGGCGAACAGGCCGCTGCTGGAAAGAAACTGCCGCAAGCCCGTCAGGTCGTTGAGCGACTGGGCCGAGGCATCCATGCCGCCACTGTCCAGGGCCCGTTTGAAACTGGCCTTGTAGACCTGGCGACCGAGCAGCACATCCAGCCGGGTACTGACCCGCACCATGATGCGCGAACGCACCCATTCCAGGGAGCCGAGGGTGATCACCAGCCCGGTCATGATCAGCGTCAGCATGGCCAGGGTGGTCAGGCTGCCGCTGGTCATCACCCGCCCATACACCTGGAGCATGTAGAAGGTCGGGACGAGCATCAGCGCATTGATGAAGAAACTGAAAAAACCGACGAAAACAAAGCTGTCTCGACAGACCTTCAACGCATTTTTCAGACTGTTTTCAGGTGTGCTTTGCATTGAAAACCTCTGCTCGAAAGGCCAGCCTTTGTGGAGCTTAGATCATGCCGGACAGCTGCGTGCAGCCATTGGCCGGTTCGCCTCGGGCACCCGGAATGGTCCCGCCAACGGCCCGGCGCGCACGCATGCGCAAGCGCCCCGCGGCCTTGAGAGCAGAGGGCTCTGGCACGGGCGTTTGGCGCCATCGTGGGTCGCTGGGAAGTGGCCGCTGCAAGGGCGCCGCGGGATGCCGGAACAGGCCTTCCAGGCGCGCGACAGGGGCGCCGCACACCTGCTTCGCCCAGAAGAATCCGATTGTCGGTAGCGACAGGTGCAGTACACGCAGCGCCGGGGGTATCCCGATTAGTCTAGTTACTGGATTGACTGGCCGATCTTGCGATGACCAGCGGTGCGCTCGCAGCGGATAACAGGTATGCGGGAGGGGTAGTTTTTGTGCGCAAGCGACTGACTTCGATCGCAGGGTTGCGGGTCAGAGAGTCACTCAGGTCAGCAAGCGGTCCGGGAACGACCGCTTCCTGGACCGGCTTGCCGGGCCTGGCGCCCGCCTGTCACTCGCGGGTGTTGATATCGCGCTGCACCCGCTTGAGGTGGTTTTCAACGTAGAAGGCCGCTGCCTCTTCGTCGCCGGTGACTATCGCTTCGTAAATCAAACGATGCTCCGCCACATAGAGCTGGATGCGATTGGCATCGTATATGCCGTCGTCGCGCAAGCGATTCCACAACGGCTGCGCCATGCTCGCTGAAACCTCATCTGCGATTTTCACCATCAGCGCATCCTCGGTCATGACCGCGAGCTGACGGTGAAAAAGGCGGTCGGATTCGCTCCACAAGGCTTGCTGGCTTATGTCATTGACGTCCTTCACACCGGCCATCTGGGCCAGATAGTGCTCAGCCTGCGCATTGCGCTTGCCGCGCCTGGCCGCCAGTCGCGCAATAGCCGGTTCGAT
The DNA here is from genome assembly GCF_017349615.1 of Pseudomonas sp. GW531-T4. NCBI lineage: Bacteria > Pseudomonadati > Pseudomonadota > Gammaproteobacteria > Pseudomonadales > Pseudomonadaceae > Pseudomonas > Pseudomonas sp. GW531-T4. The sequence continues at coordinate 66,493 of NZ_JACMZT010000032.1, read as the reverse complement.
CAAAAGGCGTACCTCAAGAACGCTGTTGGGACTGAAGTCCGCTTCTGACCTGGAGTCACCCTGCATCGAGGGCTGCTCCATCACCCGCTCGGCAACGTAGGTGCCGGAGCCAAGGCGGGTCACCACCATCCCTTCATTCTGCAAGGCGCCTATCGCTTCACGAACAGCGGGCCGGCTCACCATGAAACGCTGTGCCAGGTCCCGCTCCGAAGGCAGGCGCGATCCGGGCAGGTAGGCGCCATTGATGATTCCTGCGCGAATTTCATCGGCCACTTGTTCGTAAATTTGCTTGGGGCGGAAATCGCTTTGCATATCGCTTGGGTTGCTTTTCAAGACCACCTTACCAATTTTTCAGACTTACCTTACAAACCGCTCTAAATCGGGCGTATCACGACCAATTTTCTGGTTTCCCTTATCAAACAGGTCGTTTTCCAAACCGAATCAGAACTTTCCGGGCCCTTCCATCGTTGCAACCTGCCAAAACTGGACGTAGGTTAGCCGACAACTGGAGCAAAAAACAGACCGGTATTCGCGATATCCGCCAGTCCTGCCCAGTGAAATAACCAGCCAACGCTTAATGCGGTTTCCATAAAACCAATTCCCCACAACCTTGTTGTGCAGAAGGCTCCAATGAATAACAAAAACATGAAGCTGAGAGTGGTCGGTTCTACGTTCGGGATTTCACATTCCCAGCCAGGGGCTCATTGCCCATTCACTCATCAATGAGGGCAGGACATGTCGTTATTGAACGAATACGGGGCGACGCTCCTTCTCGGCCTGGCGCTCACGCTGCTGCTCTCCGTGACCAGTTGGCTGGCCGCCTTCCTGATCGCCCTGGCACTCACGCTGTTGCGCATGACAAAAGTGCGGGCCCTGGAACTTCTGGTGCTGGCCTTCATCGAGTACCAGCGCAATGTCCCTCCACTGGTCCATATCTTCCTTTGGTACTTCGGGGTCGGCAGCGTACTGCCTGAGGCCCTCCAGGACTGGGTCAACGCCAACCATGGCGAGTTCATTTTCGCCGCGGTGGCCATTGCCCTCTACTACGGCGCCTACTTCGCCGAGGACATCCGCAGCGGCCTGCGCAGCATTGCGAAAGGCCAGCAAGAGGCCGCACGAGCCTTGGGCCTGAGCTACGCCGCAGCCATGCGCCGGGTAGTCCTGCCGCAAGCCCTGCGCGTCGCCATCGCCCCGCTTGTCAGCGGCACCGTGATGCTGGTGAAAACCACCAGCCTGGCCATGGTGATCGGCGTCATGGAACTCACGTACGTGACCAAGGAGATCTCCAGCGCCACCTTCCGCATCTTCGAAACCTACGCGATCAGCACCGTGATGTACGTAGTGGTCGCGCTCGGCCTGCTGTTCCTTGGCAACTGGTTGGGCCAGTGCCTGCGGATAAAGGGACGCTGATCATGCTCGATATCATCCACGAGTACTGGCTTCTGTTCCTGATCGGGGCTTACCCGAATGGTCCGCTGGGTGGCGTGGTTGCCACGCTGCTCCTGTCGATCACAGGTATCGGCCTGGCCCTCCCCCTGAGCGTGCTGCTCGCGCTGGCCCAGCTCAGCGGGTACAGGGTGCTTCGCTACCCGGCTTGCGCGGTGCGATACGTACTTCGCAGCATCCCGCTGGTCATGCTGATTTTTGCCACCTACTTCATCGTACCGATGATCCTGGGACGCCCCGTTGCCGGGTTCACGACCATGGCGGTGACCCTGGTGATCTTCCAGGCCACCTACCTGGCCGAAATCGTTCGAGCCGGCATCGAGGCGTTGCCGCGCGGCCAGGTGGAAGCGGCTGCGGCCCTGGGCATGGGCTACTGGACACGGACCTGCAGGATCGTCCTGCCCCAAGCGCTGAAGAACATGCTGCCCAGCCTGGTTGGCCAGTTCGTCACCACCATCAAGGACACCTCGCTGGGGTACGTCATCGGGGTGAATGAGCTGACCTACGCCGCCAACCAAGTGAACAGCAGCGTCTTGACGCAACCCTTCGGCGTCTTCCTGGTGCTGTCGCTCGTTTACTTCGCCATCTGCTTCACCCTGACACAGTCCGTTCGGGTGCTGGAGGCGCGTATCGAGCGCCGCAACTCCCGCACGTTCCCCCTTCCCCGCGTCCGTACTTCCAATGAGCCTGTAGCGCAATGACGACCATGAAATCCATCGCCCGGCGCACCGGCGCCGAGCCCCAGGAAAACTTCATCATTCAATTGAGCGGCGTCGAAAAGTGGTACGGCGAGCATCGCGTACTGACGAACTTCACCGCCGCGGTCAAACGAGGCGAAGTCGTGGTCCTGTGTGGCCCCTCCGGGTCCGGCAAGTCCACGCTGATTCGCACCTTGAATCGCCTGGAGGAAATCAACGCCGGCACCATCCGTGTCAACGGACAAGACGTGCAGGGCAAGCGCGTCGACATCAACAGCCTGCGCAGCCACATCGGCTTCGTCTTCCAGCAGTTCAACCTCTTCCCCCACCTCTCGGTGCTGGAGAACGTCACTTGCGGGCCGCTCTGGGTCAACAAGGCCGATCGCCAGGCGAGCCTGGAGATGGCCCTGGAGCTCCTGGCCAAGGTCGGGCTCGGGCACAAGGCGGATGCCTACCCCAACCAACTGTCCGGCGGCCAGCAGCAGCGCGTGGCGATTGCCCGGGCGCTGGCGATGAAACCTCCGGTGATGCTGTTTGACGAGCCGACCAGTGCCCTCGACCCCGAGATGGTGGGCGAGGTGCTTGCCGTCATGAAGGCGCTCGCCAGTGAAGGCATGACCATGGTGTGCGTTACCCACGAGATGAAGTTCGCGCGCGAAGTCGCGGACGTCGTGTGGTTCATCGACCAGGGAGAACTCCTGGAGGTCGCCCCTCCGGAGGCGTTCTTCAGCGCGCCGAAACACCCCCGTGCCGAAAAATTCCTCTCCGATATCCACCGCCACTGAATGTCACTTTCCACCTGGAGCATCTGCATGAGTACTCGGTTCCCTGCTGCAACCGCACACAACGACGCCCCGATCATCATCTGTGACCGGGCCAGGACTGCGGCGCTTCTGGACTTCAACAGGCTGGTCGAGGCCATCGCACAGGCAGCGCTGGAGGTGGCAGCCGGCCAAATCCACAGCCCGGAGCGAATGGTCGTCCCCTTGGGCGAGGCTGGAGTCATGCTGAGCATGCCCGCCACCGCCCAGGACATCGGCATTCACAAACTGGTCAACGTCCATCCCGGCAATACCCAACGCCAGCTTCCCACCATCCATGGCACCGTGACCCTTTGCGACGCAGCCACCGGCCAGGTCATTTGCCTGCTGGATGGGCCGGAGCTCACCGGGCGCCGTACCGCCGCGGTGACGCTCCTGGCGATCCGTACCCTGCTCAAACGGGAGCCGCGGCAGATCCTGCTTTTCGGTACCGGCGTCCAGGCGCGCTACCACGTGCAGGCAATCCATGCGATCTATCCGCAAAGCACGGTGTGGGTACGTGGGGTGGATGCACAGGCAGCCTCGCAGTTCTGCACCGGCAATCGCCAGCTGCATGAGCACCTGGAGCCCTGTGGCCCTGATATTCCGGCTGAAGTGGACGTCGTCATCACGCTGACCACCAGCACCGAGCCGGTCTACAACGAGCCCGCCCGGGCGGGGCGAGTTGTCATAGGCGTAGGCGCCTTCAAACCGGAAATGGCCGAGCTGGGGAAAGTGACCCTGGACGCAAGCGACCTCTACGCCGACGACCCGGCCGGCGCCCGGCACGAGGCAGGCGACCTGCTGCAGGCCGGCATTGACTGGTCGCGCGTGAGCTCGCTGGCCGACGCGCTCCGCAAGGACGTCGACACGTCTCGCCCCGCCGTTTTCAAGAGCGTGGGCACCGCAGCCTGGGACCTGGCCGCCGCTCGTGTGGCGCTTCAGGCGCTCGCCGCGGGCGAGTGAACGAACCCGGTCGCTGATAGCCGATCCCCCCCTCGCAAGCGCGGGCCGCTGAACCGGCCAGCGCTCTTGCGGATCGCTACATCTTCAAAAGGACTCTATCCATGCAAATTTCTCGCACCATTAGCACCGTCGAAGTCCATACCGGCGGCGAACCGTTTCGCATCGTCACCTCGGGTCTCCCGAGCATGCAGGGAAAAACCATCATCGAGCGCCGGACCTGGCTGCTGGAAAACGCCGATGAGATCCGCCAGGCGCTGATGTTCGAGCCGCGCGGTCACGCCGACATGTATGGCGGCTACCTGACGGAGCCCGTCTCCCCGAATGCCGATTTCGGCATCATCTTCGTGCATAACGAGGGGTACAGCGATCACTGCGGTCACGGCGTCATTGCACTCGCCACTGCCGCGGTGGAGCTGGGCTGGGTAACGCGGCAGACTCCGGAAACCCGCGTGGGTATCGACGCGCCCTGCGGCTTCATCGAGGCCTTTGTGCAGTGGGATGGTTGCCATGCCAACGGCGTGCGCTTCATCAACGTCCCGTCCTTTATCTACAAGCGCGATGTGACGGTAGAGACGCCTACCTATGGCGCCGTCACCGGCGATATCGCCTACGGCGGCGCCTTCTACTTCTATACCAACGCAGCGCCCCATGGCCTGGAGATTCGCGAGCCGTCGATTGAAGCGCTGAAGCAGTTCGGCGCAGAAGTCAAAAAGGCCGCCAACCTGGCCTGCCCGGTCGTTCATCCCGACATTGCGGGCATCAACCATATCTATGGAACCATCATCGACGGCGCACCGCGCCATCCGGGATCGACCCAGGCCAACTGCTGCATCTTCGCGGACAGGGAAGTCGATCGCTCGCCGACCGGCTCCGGTACGGGCGGTCGAGTTGCCCAACTGTATCTGCGAGGTGAAATCACCCGCGAGGATGTGCTCGTCAACGAGTCCGTCATCGGGTCCGTCTTCAGCGCCAAAGTCATCGATGAAACCCGTGTCGGCGAGTTCTCCGCCGTCATTCCAGAAGTGTCCGGCTCCGCTTATATCTGCGGTTTCTGCAACTGGATTCTCGATGATCGGGATCCCCTGAAAAACGGCTTCCTGGTCCGCTAATCGCCCCCCTGGAAACAACGCGAACGGGTTCGTGTTGGCTCAACAGGCCATGCAAATTTCAGTACAAGAAATCTGAGGATGTCGCAATGAAACTTCGAACAGTGGTCCTGATTCCGGTGGTTGCAGGTTGCTTTTTTCTGGCCACGGCCCAGGTGCGTGCGGACCAGCTGGCTGATGTCAAAACCAAGGGGACACTGCTTTGCGGGGTCCTGGATATTTTCGAACCCTTTGGCTACACGGACACCGGCAGTCGAGCCGTCGTCGGTTATGACGTGGATATCTGCAATGCGGTCGCCAAGAGACTCGGCGTCAAGGCGGATATCAAGCCGGTATCCATCGAGGCGAGAATCCCCCAACTGCAACAGGGCCATATGGACCTGCTGGCAGCCGGCCTGGCGTACTCGGCACAACGCGCCGGGCAAATCGACTACTCGGATGCCTACTACGTCAGCCAGAACATTGTCGCGGCACGGAGCAGCCGTGGCTTCACCTCTATCGGCGATCTGGCGGGCAAGCGAATCAGCTTCGTGAAGGGCTCCATCAGCGAGAACTACATCAAGGAGCAGATACCCACCGCCACGGCCATCGGCTTCGAGGATGTATCGACGGCTTTCACCGCCCTGATGCAAGGCAAGGTCGAGGGTTTCAGCACCTCCGAAGAGACCTTCCATAAACTTGCCAGCCGTCTCGGCGCCAATGCATCCAGCTACGCCATCGTTCAGCCTGCCATCGGCCGCGAGGTGTGGGGGCTGGGGGTGCGAAAAGGCCAGAAGGCCATGCTCCAGGCCGTCAATGGCGCCTTGCAGGACATGGAAGCGTCCGGCGAAAGCCAGGCGATTTTCGACAAGTGGCTCGGCGCGCAAACCCTGTACAAGATGAATCGCTCGTTCAAGGTCGAACCCATCAAGTGAACGGAGAACAGCGCCGGACCTTCGCTGGTGGGCCGGCGCTCTCCTCCCCCCATCGTTTCGTTGAGGATGTCGTCATGCCCATTATCCGGGTCGAACTCCTGCCAGGCCGAACGCAGCAGCAGAAAGCCTTGTACGCCGCCGAAGCGACTCGGCTGGCCGCCGAAATCCTGAAGTGTGCGACTGAATCCGTCGACGTGATCTTTACCGAAACCGCCCCCCAGGACTGGGCCCGAGCTGGACGCCTGTACTCACCTGCACCCGACTAGCCCAGCCTCTCTAGCCGTTGTCAGGGGAGTTTCTGGGCATGAGGAACTGGCAATCCGCCCCTGACCACCGAGAGATTGCCAGCATTCAAAATGCCCATTGCTTATCTGCCCCATCCGAGAAGCCGTTCTACCGGCAATTTGGTGATGGCAAAGCCTGCCAGCAGCAACAGCGAATAGAGGATCAACTGTCGAGAGATGGCCGTGCCTTCGTACCAGGCGCCGAGAAGGACGGCGAATACTGGAAAGATGATGAATACGAACGACAGAATGACCGGGCTGAGACTCTCGGAGAAGTCGTCGATGAGTGGCTACGTCGACATCGCGATACCAATTGAACGACTGACAAGCATCAGGCCAACCACTCTGGATGTTCAAACGGTTGCCCATTTGTGCGGCAACAGATCGCTAATCCCGTTCGCCCGTTGAGTTGCACTACCTCAGTTGTCTCGGAGTCGCATTCAAGTGCTTCTTCAAGAGGCGGCGCAAAGCCGTTGGATCGCTGAAACCCACTTGCTCGGCGACAGACTCCACCGAGCATCGACTACTTTCCAGTAGCGCTCGCGCCTTATTCAACTGGACAGTTCGAATTAAGTGCAAAGGCCCATGCCCTGTAGCCTTGGATACCCGCCTGGATAATGTTCGGGTACTCATTCGCATCTTTTCCGCCAGAGAATCAACACTCACCGGCATTGGAAGCGACACCTCGACATGAGCGATCAGCTGCGCAATCAGCTCACCATGTGCCATCAACGCCGGCACCATAAAGGGTGATTGCAACTGCCGCTGATTTAGAAGCAAAGCTTTGGCCACTGCGGCGACCAGTTCCGGACCAAAACGTTGGCCGATCAAGTGCATCAATAAATCGGTGTGCCCCAAGGCTGCGCCCGCAGTAACCAGGGGAGCATCCTCAATCACCATACGGTCCGGGTCGACGTTACAGCAACCTGCCGCTAGCTGCCGCAATGTGGCGGCCAGCCACCAAGTCGTCGTAACCGTCTTCCCTTCAGTCAGTCCAGCTGCGTGCAAGAGAAATACGGCTGAACATGACGCCGCAACAGTCCCCCCAGCGGCCACATGCTGACGTAAAGCGGCCAGCACTGACTCAATCTCAGGCTGCAGCAAACTCGACTCCAACTCAGTCGAATCATCAACATCCAACCCAGGAAGAATCCAGCAGGCTCGTCCATCAGACGGGAGTGTCAAGCTCTGCGTGAGCAGACTCAGACCTCCACCTAATGAAATGGGCCCCTCTACTGTTGAGCAGACAATCCAGCGCGGCTCTGGCAAACCTAGCCGTGGCGCCAACTTTGATGCAGTTGAAAGTATGTCCAAGGACAACGTGACGCTGGAGGCAAACGCCCCAGGGGGGACAACAACAATGAAATCGTTCATTGGCCGATTCTGCACGAAAGATGTCTGATCAGCCAATTCCGCCTCAAAGCGGATAACGCTTCAATGGTGTCCCTCTCATCAGGAACATCCATTCATGCCAAACATCACGATTAAACTGCCCGCCAATGTGCTGAGCGAAGGCACCATTCAACAACTTCTGGCAGCTGTTGACTGCGCAGCAGTAGAAGCCACCGGGCTCGGCAATGATCCTCGTCAGCGGCTTCTGTGTTGGGTCATGCTCGATGAGGTTGCTGATTCACGCTGGATGTGTGGTGGGCGTAGCGACTTCGACCAATTCATACCCTGCCACATACAGGTACTGGCTCCTGCCGGAGAATTGAATGCCGGGCGCCGGGCTCACTACGCCGCAGTACTGCATAAGGCAATTGCCGGTTGCCTGAGCGCGGAAGATCCTCGTGTGCTGATGACCTCCATCGTGATAAACGACGTGGTGGATGGAACCTGGGCCGCTAACGGCGATATCTGGCATCTGTCGGATTTCGTCAGGGTTGCCGGTTACGCACGTCAGGATGTTGTGACAGACATTTCACCCCAGTAGATATAACCACTGCAGCTACCTGGGGCGTCTGCCTTTGATGGCGGCGATTGAAAAGCTATGGGTAGAATCGCCGCCATCTCTGCCCATTCAGCTTTTCAAAGGGTCTCGCACAGAACCTAGGCACTTATCTGCTTGATCCAGTCAAGGCTCGCAACAGTAGCGCCGGAGGGGCGGTATTCACAGCCGATCCATCCTGGGTAGCCACGCTGCTCCAGCGCCGCGAACAAGGCAGCAAAGTCCATGCTCCCCGTTCCCGGCTCGTGACGGCCCGGGCAGTCGGCAATTTGCACATGGACGGTCCTGTCATAAAACCGGGCCAGAACCCCGGCTGCATCTCCGGTCAGAAGCTGGGCATGGTAAAGATCGAGAATCAGCCCGACACTCGCAAAGCGCTCCAGCACCTGATGCGCCTTGTCGAAGTCAGACATGTAGTAGTCCGGCATCGCCTGCGCACTGATCACTTCGATAAGCGGCCGCAGCCCCTGGTCTTCGAAGTATTTGACTGCGTACTCCAGGTTGCTCCCAAAGGTAAGCGCCGCCTCATCCTGTGTCGTCACTCCTGACATGATGTGGACATCCGAACACGCCAGCGCCTTGGCGTAGCTCACAGCCTGGCGCAAGCCGTCGCGAAACTCTTCTTCCTTGCCCTGCAAGGCAGCAATGCCTTTGGTAACCCCGGCCGGTGCCGCGAACTGAATCAACGACAGGCTGTGCTGAGCCAGGTGGTCGGCCAGGAGACTGGCGTCGAACTCATAGGGCGACGGGAACTCCACCGCCCGAAAACCAGCGGCGGCGGCAGCCTCGATGCGCTGCAGAAAAGGCCATTCATTGAACTGGAAACCGAGATGAGCATTGAACTTGAGCATGGGGTAAACATCCGTCCTGGGAAGAAATGAAATCATCGGCCTGAAGCATCCTGCGCATCTCCAGCACCGCACTGTCGGGCGTAGTCAACACCGGCAGACCGGAGCGAGCCTGCGCCTGCCCTGCGGCGCTGGTCATTGAAAACTGGGCGAAACAGATCAGGTCGCAGGCGTCGACCTGAGTGGCCATTTGTACGATGGCGCGATCGTGACCTTCCTTGTCCCCTTCACTCAACGCCTGCATCGCCCCAGGGACAAAATAGGGCACCAGCTCCAGCGCTCGACCGCTGTGCTCAGCCGCTTGCCTGAACTCGGCCATGATCGAGACGATGGTCGGCTCGAACGTCGCCAGCACCGCAATACGCGATGCTTGCGTGAGAGCCAGGTTGATCATGGCTTCGTTCGGTTTGAGTAGTGGAATGGCAATCTCGGGCTTGCACAGGTCGATGGCATCGCCAAAAGCCGAGCAGGTAAACAGAATCGCGTCCGCTGCGCTTTGCACGGCGTAATGGGACAGCGTCAGAAAGCGCGCCTTCATGCTCGCGGTCAGTTCGCCCTCCTCCACGCGGTCCCGGGACAACGAGTCTTCGAGCAGATTGATCACCTGTGCCTGCGGCCAATGCCGGGCAAAGGCCGTCGCGATCGGATCGATCGCCAGTGCCGTCGCGTGGATCAGGAAAATACGTGGAGCCTTCATGCTCATGTACCTCGACCAGATTGTTCGCCCCATCCGCCAGTGCTCTTTGTGCAGATACCCACACCTTCGTATGGTATTTTCCAACTCCAGTTTGGTGGGGGCACCCGCCCCAGCGGAAACGGACTGACGTCATTCATCCGAGAGAGAGCCTGTGATCAAGAAAGACCTCGCCTTGCAGTTGGCCCCCCGCGTTATCGAGATGATTCGCGCGCGCTCGATGAAAGCCGGCGAGCCGTTGCGCGAGCAGACGTTTGCCCAGGCGCTGGGTGTTTCGCGCTCGCCGGTCCGGCGAGTGTTTGCCTTGCTCGCGGAATGGGACCTCGCCATCCAGGAACCCAATCGTGGCTACTTTCTGAAACAAGACGCCGGGCAGATTCAAGAAACGACCTTCCCGCTCGCCAGCGATCCTTTCGAAGACTTTTACCTTCGGGTGGTCGACGACATTCTGGGGGGCGAGATACCTGAGCACTTTTTCGAAGCCCAGCTGCTGCGCCGTTACGAAGTACCGCGCGGGCAGTTGCTCAAGGTCTTGAACAGGCTGGCCAGCGAAGCCATGGTGGAACGCAAGCCGGGGCAAGGATGGGGTCTGAAGGACTTCGTGCATAACGCCCAGGCACACATCCAGAGCTACCGCTTCCGCATGGCCATCGAACCGGCGGCCCTGCTCGAGCCGGGTTATCAGGTCAATCACGCCGCGTTCGCCCAGGCCAGGCAGCAACAGCAGGCCCTGCTCGACGGGGATATCCAGACCTTGTCCCGTGCCCAGCTGTTCCAGGTGGGCGCCCAGTTTCACGAACTGATCGTGCAGTGCTCCGGCAATGTGTTTTTCATCGATGCCATACGCCAGCAGAATCAGCTCAGGCGCTTCATCGGCTACAAGGCCAACGTCGACCGCACCCGTCTTATGGCGCAATGCCAGGAGCACATCCATTTGCTCGACCTCATCGAATCTGATCGGCGCGAAGAAGCCGCGCAATTTCTCTGGAAGCATCTGGACGAAGTAGGTCGTCTCAAGACTCAACAGGACGTCATGCCAGATGAGGGGATATAGAGCGCGCCCCTGACACCCGTTGACTGATCGAGGCTTTGTCGGAGCGCTCCAATCATCCGCCGGCCAGCTTACCACGATTGTTTCTAATTAACACAAAATACAAAAATACCGCCACCCGACGACGTGATGTGGCCCGCCGCTCAATCCAGAAGACGGCACCTCTCCCCCCAAACCCGTCGACCTCCAGAAATTCATTGCTGGGCTGGCCGCGCCGGACATCAAGGACGTCGTCGTCAAACAGATTGAGCTTCCAATCGGCTCACCCAAACCCTGGAAAGAGGCCCACCCCCTCCTTGCCAGAGTCCTCGACCAGGCGATCAAGGTGACGAGCCAGATACCTGTCGATGATGGCCATAGACAGGATCCCGCTGCCCTTTTTCTCGCATCAGGCTTTCGAGCAAGCAGGCGGTGCCCAGTCACCCATGTCGGGGTTGCTGCACACGTCGTTGACCATGGTCTGGCCACGGGCAGCGATTTTCTGGCCTTCCTCACGCTTGGCCGTGGCTTGCTGCAAGGTGCGCTCGGTGGTGACGGCTTCTTTGGGCACATTCTTCTTCGTCGTCGGCTTGACGCTGGCCTTCTTGTTGGTCGCCTTCTTATCGGTGGCGGCCGGAGGCTTCACGGCGGCCACCTGGGCGACGTCCTGGCGTTGCACACCGACCGTCTGCAGGTCTTTCTCATAGGCCTGGGTGTAGACTTCGATGCTCTCGCCCGCACGCCCGTCCACGGCGGCCATCAGCTCGTTGGTTTCCTTCAGGCCGCTGACGATCTCGGCCAGACGCAGGCGCCCTTCGCTGTCGCTGATCTTCTTCGTCTTGCGCGCATTGAGCAGTGAGGTGAACTCACGCTGGTAGCAGTTCTGCGCGGTACGGGTGTAGCTGATGCTGCGGTCGATTTCGCCGGTACTGTGGTCGATGTCGCTGGCGTAGGAAGCAATGCGCGCACGGTCGTCGCTGATCTGCTTCTGGCGTTCGCTGTAGTAGCCGGTCGCGCCGCCGACCAGGGCCCCGGCGGCGGCGCCTATCAGGGCATTGCGGCCGGCATCGCCGCTATTGCCGACCAGGGCCCCGGTCAGGCCGCCGAGCAGGCCACCGGCAATGGCGCCGGTGGCCACCGACTTGGTCATCGACTTGTCGGAACTGCGCAACTGGCTGACCGGCTCATAGCATTGCGGGTAGTACTCGACCTTGGTCTGGGCCGCGACCTTCGAGCTTGGAGCCCCGAAGCCCGCGCATCCGCCCAGCAGCAGGGCGCAGCAGACCGCGGTAGGCAACGGCAGGGTACGAGCAAGGATCGAAGCGCAGTTCTTGAGTGAAGTATCCATGGTCATGTCTCTCCTTTTTGTGCGTATCAATTCCGTTTCGGCTTCTGCGCAGCGTGAGCGCTGTCCGACGTGAGCGAAGCCTGCCGACGCTACATCCAGCCTAGCTGGTCTTCGCCGCCACCGACGGCCGTTCCGACACCCTGCTCAGGGTCCAAGCAGCTCCTTCAGGATCGTCTCCGGATCGGCTCGGCGCTGCTGGCGAAACTGGCCCACGTGCCTGACGAAAAGCGTGGCCCGGGCGACCAGGCTTTTTCCCAGCACCGGCTTGTGATTGAGCTCTTCCCGGGTCCGCTGGAACTGCGCCTGGATCACCGCGTCGGTGTAGCGCGTTCCGTTCGCCAGGTTGTCGATGTAGATCGCCAGGGCACCCTCGAGCGCACTGCGTCCATTGGCGATAGCCGTTTCATAGAGCTTGGCGGTGGCTTCGTCCTGGGCGGCCCGCGCCTGATCGCGATCCTTCTTCAGGTTGGTCAGGCGAATGTTGTAGTTGTTGACGGTCTCGGCCACCAGGGCCGCCGACTGGATCAGGTTGCCGGCGGCCTCCTCGCGCTGCCGGGCGATCAGCGACACATTGCGCTTGAGCTCTTCGTTCACCCGCGCCAGGCGGGCCTGCAAATTCGGGTCGGTGCTGCTGGCGATGAGACTATCGAGTAATTGGGTCGGATCTTCGGCAGCCTCGATTTCATCGGTCAGGCCTGCCAGGCGGCCTTCCTGCTGCCACTGCTCGAACAGTTCCTCGTAGCGAGAGCGCGGTGCCGACAACGCGCCCAGGGCCACCCGGAAACCGGTGGTGGCGTTGCGCTGTTCGCTGCCGTCGGCGGCAAACAGCGGATACTCCCGGCGCATGCCGGTGAACAGCGTCAGCTCGCCTTCCAGGTAGTTGCCACCCTTGACCACGAAGCCGCCGTAACTGCCCTGGCGGCGGCCGGCGTGGACCAGTTGGAAGGACTCCTGGACCATCTCCGCGGCATTGCCGATCACGTCGAACAGTCCCAATGGATTGGGGTTTTTCAGCCCGATCGGCAACAGCCGCGCGCCCTGCCCCGTGCCCCCGGCGACCTGGCTGAACACTGCCCAGTCCCCTAGCGGGCCATCGCTGTCGCTGCCTTGCACCTTGCGCGGAAACAACCGCGCCTCCAACGCCTGGCGACTGACCGCCTGGCCACCGCGGGCGGCGAATTCCCACTCCACTTCGGTCGGCAGGCGGACGAAGCCCATGCCGCCGTCCTCGACCGCTTTGCCACGGCCGCTGACCGGCAACCGGTCACGGTGGTATTTGAGCAACCAGGCGCTGTACACCGCGGCAAAGCGCTCGGCCTCGAGGCGCGACAGCTTGACCTTGGGCAAACGCGCAGACATGTCGTTCATGGGGGCGCAGGCCGGTGCCTCGCCCTGCCCCGCCAAGGCCGCCTCCTGGGCCATGACCAGGGCGTATTGACGCTCGGTGACCTCGTATTTGCCGACGAAATAGAACATCGGCTTGAGCAGGCTGTCGGCCCCGCTCTTGGGCAGGGCCGGGGCGATCCTGGCTTGCCAGTCGGCCGGCAGGTCGTCGAGGACGAACTGACCGTTGATGTAGTCGCGCCGGTAACCGGAGATGAAGGATTGCCGGTAGCCCGGATCGTCATCGCTGAAGGGGTAGCCGAGATTGACCTCGCGGTCGTCCAGGGTGCCCTTGGCGAGGACATAGACGTAGCGGAACACCAGTTCACCGTCGCAGGGCAGCGGCAGGCTGAGGTCATCGGGCAGCGGTTTCGGATTATCCGCCGGGGCGCTCTCCGCCTGTACTGTGCCGGCCAGCGCCAGCATGACCAGAGCCTTCAGCCAGACCAGAGCCCTCAGCCAAACCAGGCCCCTCAGCCAGACCAGAACCCTCAGCCAGTTACACATCGCGCAATCCTTCCGATGCTTCGATCCGCGCCGCGCGCCAGCCACCGCAGGCCGCTGCCAGCAGGCAGCAGAGCAGCGTCAGCAGCAGGGCCAGCAGGTAGTGGACCGGCAGCAGCCGGCAGGCGTACTCCCCCGCCGCCGGTGCGAACAGCCGGTTCAGCCCGGTTTCGGCCATGCCGTACAAGCCCCAGGCCAGCAGCAGGCCGAACACCCCGGTGTACAGCGCCTGCAGTACGACGAAAGCGATCAGGGCGCCGGTCGAAAAACCCAGCAGGCGCAACACCGACAAGGCCCTGCGCTTGCGCTCGACGGCGGCCAGGGCGCTGGCGGTCATCGCCGCGAAGGCCCCGGCCAGGGCCAGGCTGGCGATGATCCAGAACACCAGGGTCAGGTTGTGGCTGAGGGAGCGCACCTGGGCGATGATGCCGGCCTGGGTCGCGACCTCAAGCCCGCGCTCGGCGAAATACCGGCGCAGGCGCTCCACGCCGTCCAGGTCCGCGGCGTAGAGACGGAACCCCGGATACACCCGCGCCGGGTTCAGCTGTGGCTCATACCCAGGCCAGGCCTGGCCGTCGCGGTAGTCTTCGGCGGCCTCCAGCAGGGCCAGGGGCGCGAACAGCGCATCGCGCGGGAAGGCCGCGAGTGGCAAGACCCCCTGCACTCGCAGGCGGGTGCGCTGGTACTCCTGGCGCCCGGCTACCTGACGGCCGAACGCGGCGCTCAGCACGTCGCCGCCCTGGACCCCGAGTTTCTCCGCCGCCCGCTGGCTGAGCAGTACCTGGTCCGGCGCCTGGAGCAGCAGCGCGGGCGCCACCAGCGGGTCGCCCGCGGCGGTGGGGATCATCTCGACCGTCAAGGCCTGGCCAGCCGAGTCCGGGTAGAGGTCGGCAGTCGCGGCGATCTGTCGGGTACGCGGCACGACGAAGGCGACTTCGGGACGCGCGGCCAGTTCGGCGATGGCCTGGGCGCTGAAGCGCCCGCCGCCCATGGGCACCACTTCGCGCACGGCGGGGTCGCGCTCCAGGCGTTCGGTCAGGGTAGTGACCAGGCCGAACTTGAGGCCGAACAGCACCAGCAAGGGCGCGAGCACGGCGACCAGGGCCAGGACCGCGCAAGCCGACAGGCGCACCTCGGCGCGGTAGTCGTGCCAGGCCAGCAGGGCCATCAGGGCAAGCCGCATCAACCACCTCCCGCCAGCGTCGCGGTGACCCCGCCATCCGCGCCGCGCTGCACCTGCAAGGGATGCAACTGCAGCCCGGCGCGCCGGGCCAGCGCCTCGTCATGGGTGGCGACCAGGATGCACACGCCGCGCTCCTCGGCCTGGGCCACCAGCAGCTGCATGACCCGTTCGGCGTTCAGCGGGTCCAGCGAGGCGGTGGGCTCGTCCGCCAGCACGATGCTCGGTCCATGGGCCAGGGCCCGGGCGATGCTGACCCGCTGGCGCTGGCCCACGGAGAGTGCCGCCGGCAGCTTGTGCAGCTGGTCGGCGATTTCCAGCTGCTCGGCCAGGCGCCAGATCGTGGCATCGGCCGGCAGGCCGAGCAGCGCCCGCGACAACCCGATGTTGCGCTGCACGTCGAGAAACCCCAGCAACCCGCCCGTCTGCAGCACATAGCCCATGACCCGGCTGCGCAACCCGGCCAGCACATCCTGGCGGCCGCTGCGCCAGAGCCCGGCGACATCCAGCGTACGGTCGTCGGCGCGGCATTCGAAGACGCCGCCCGGGTCCGGCGACAGCACCAGGGCCAGCAGGTCCAGCAAGGTGCTCTTGCCGCTGCCGCTGGGGCCTACCAGGGCCAGGCGCTGACCCGGGCGCAGGTCGAGCTGGGGCACCACCAGGCTGTAGCGCTGTGGCCCCTCGCCGCGGGTCTTGCGGACATCCCTGAGCTTGAACATCAGGGCAGCGTCGCCAGGGGCACGCGGTACAGCGCATCGCCCGGTTGGGCCTCGCCGAAGCGGACCCAGTTGGCAATGTCGTTGTGGAAGGTCTCGTACAGGCGGATCTTCGACTCCAGTTCGTCGATGAAGTCCTGCTGCTCGGCCACGCTCAGGGACAGCCAGAGGTCCTGGGTCATGCTCAGCGATTTGCTGCGATACGGCAGGCCGTCCAGGTACTCGCCGAGGATGCCGCCTTCGACCAGGTTGCCGCCCTGCTTCAACCGCGTCGGGTCGCGGCTCATGTGGGCGCTGGCGCTGGCGATTTCCTGGAAGAAATCCTTGGGCGAGGTCTGGGTACGGCGGGCCGCATCGACGATCAGTTTCAGCGACTGCTGCAGGTCGTTGAGCTGCAGCTTGGTCAGCAGCACGCAGACCTGGAAGGCCGGCAGCGAGGGGTTGGTCAGGTCGTGGTCGGAGGTCCAGGCGGTGATCAGCTGCGGCGCACGGACCGCCGACTGGCGGCCGAGAAAGTCCATTTGCATGGCGTAGCCGATGGCCGTGGCCTTGCTCGCGACGCTCGCGGCCCCCTGTAGCGGCGGCAGGCTCGGCAGCTGGTTGTTGCGCGCCTGATGCACCTGTTCGGCGAATACCGAGCCGATCTCGGCGACCGTATCGCCGAAGCGACCGACATCGCCGCCCGCCACCGGGATGTACAGGTCGCCGATCTGCGGGTTGGCGTCGGCCGTCAGGCTGCGGTACTGCTGCTCGGCGAAGCCGTGGTTTTTCCGGCCGGCCTCGGTGCGCAAGTGCAGCGCATAGATCTTGACCTGTTTGCTGAGGGCGGCTTCGCGCACCTCGGCTTCGTTCATCTGGGTGCGCCCCAGCGGATCGTTCTTGCGCAGGGCGCCTGCGTCGGTGACCAGCAGGATCAGCCGCCCGGCATAGGGGCTCCAGTCCGTACCCTCGACCGCCGCCATCACACCGGCGAAGGCATCCTCATTGAAGGCGTGGCTGGACACCTGGGCGGCCTTGACCTGGCCAGCCAGCTCGAGGAAGCGCTGTGGATCGCGACCCTCCTCCAGGCTCACCAGGGTTTGCGCCACATATTCCAGGCCCGGGGTCTTCTCGACATTGCTGCGAAACCCCACCAGGCCGAAGCTGACGCTGTCCAGGTCGCCACGGTCGGCGATCTGCTGGTGCAGTGCCTGCACGACCTTACGCACCCGGTCGATGTAGGGCTGCATCGACACCGAGGTGTCGACCACCAGCACTATCGCCGTGCGGAAGGCATCGCCGCCGGCCCTGGCCGCCCCCTCGGCCTTGCCCTGGGGCGTATTGCCGGGGTCGATGGAGGCCACGTTGAGCAGTTGCACCGGCTGGCCGTTGGCATCGAAGCTCTCTCGGGCCTGGAAAATCGGCAGCAGGTAGAACTGGTCCTGGGGGATGGCGCTGGCCACAGGCTCCAGCGCGACGATCTGCGGGTCCACGCTGCCTTCGTTCTGCGCCTTGTGCAGGGCCGCGCGGGCCTGCGCCGTGTCAGCCAGGAACCGTTCGAGGCTGCTCTCCTCGCGCAGGAACATGACCGGCGAACGACCGGAGCGCTCGGTGAATTTCAGCACCAGGCTCTGCTTCCAGTCGCTGACCTGCTCGGCCGGCAACCAGCCATCGCGCTGGCCATCGCTGGCGGCGCCGACCTCCAGCCAGCTGCCACCCGCCACCGCCTTGCGCTGATAGACATACAGCACCGAGAACGCCGGCAGCGCCGCACCGTCGGGCGCAACCCCGGGCTGGCCGGACACCTGTGCGCCGGGCTTGCTCAGCACCCGCTGGAACAGGGTTTTCTTGCCCGGCATCAGCAGCGGACGGTCGCCGCCATCGGCGTTCGTCGCCAGCGGCGGTTGCGCTGCGCTGGCCGTCTTGGCGGGCAAGTCCTGCGCATCGCCAGCCGGCGTTTTTTGCGCCTCGACCTGGTCGTTTTGCGGTTCCACCGGCGGCGCCGGACGCAGCCACCAGTAGCCCCCGCCAGCCAAGGCCAGTACCCCGGCCACGACCACACCGAACAGTGCCCATAACGGCCCGCGCGACCCGGCCGGCGGCTCTGCGCCGAGGCTTGCGGCCCGGGTGGCTGTGGCGGCTGGCTCGGGTGCGTGCTCAGGCGCGGGCTTTGGCGCAGCGAGCGGCGGCATGTCGAGGGAAACCGGCGCCAGCCCGCCCAGGTCGGTCGTCGCGGATTGGCCGGCGGCCGCCGCGGTGGGCGGCAACGGCAATGGGCGCAACTGCGTCGCCTCGGACTCGGCCGGCCCGGCGGGCGGCAGATGGTCCAGCGCGGCGATCAGGGCATCGGCATCGGCAAAGCGCTCGGCCGGGTCCTTGGCCAGCAGCTTGCGCAGGATCCCCTGGTAACGGCCGTGGGCGATGGGCAGTTCGGGCAGCGGCTCGGTCAAGTGGGCCAGGGCCGTGGACAGCGAGTCGCTGCCGATATAGGGCAGCTTGCCGGTGAGTATCTCGTAGAGCACCACCCCCAGGGCGTAGAGGTCGGTGCGCCCGTCGATCTGCTGGCCGCGGGCCTGTTCGGGGCTCATGTAGCTGGGCGTGCCCACGGCGAAACCGGCCTGGGTGAACTGGGTGTGGTCTTCCAGGGACTTGGCGATGCCGAAGTCCGAGAGCACCGCCGAACCGTTGGCGCGAAACAGGATATTGGCCGGCTTGACGTCCCGGTGCACCAGGCCCTGGGCATGGGCATACCCCAGGGCCAGGGCGATCTGGCGCAGGTAGACCAGGCCCTGCTGCGGGCTGAGCCCCTCGGCAATCCGCTCCTTGAGCGTCCCGTTCGGCAGGTACTCCATGGCCATGTAGTAGAAGTGGCCGACATTGCCGATGTCGTAGATGGTCACTGTGTGCGGGTGGGAGAGCCGCGCCAGGGTCTTGCCCTCGCGCAGGAAGCGTTCACAGAAGCTGCGGTCGGCGGCCAGCGCGGCGGCCATGACCTTGAGCGCCACCTTGCGCTCCAGCGAGCGCTGGGTCGCCAGGTAGACCGTGGCCATGGCGCCCTCGCCCAGCTCGCGCTCGATCGCATAGCCGGGAATGTCCATGTCCAGACTCGAGCGTTCTTCAGCTGATGCGTTTTCAGTGGGCATTGACGACTACCGCCGTGATGTTGTCGGGAGCGCCCCGGGTCAGCCCCAGGTGCACCAGGCTGCGGACCACCTCATAGGGGCTCGCGTTGCCCAGCACGTCGCGCAGTTCATGGTCCTCGACGGTCTTGGTCAGCCCGTCGCTGCACAGCAGGAAGCTGTCGCCGGGACGCACATCCAGGTCCACCGCCGAGAGCTCCAGCCGGTCCTGGGTGCCCACGGCGCGGGTGACGATGTTGGACATGGGGTGCTCGCGCGCCTCGTCCTCGCTGAGCAGCCTGCTGTCCAGCAACTCCTGGACATAACTGTGGTCGTGGCTGATGACCTCCAGCTGGCCCTCGCGCAGGCGATACAGGCGGCTGTCGCCGGCCCACAGGCAGGTGGCCTTGTCTGCTCGGGCGGCCAGCAGCACCAGGGTGCTGCCCATGATGCCGACGCCGCGCTGCGCGGTTTCCTGGCGAACCGCCGCGTTGGCCTGCTCCAGCCCCGCCCGCAACGCCTGGACATAGGCCGGCAAGGCGGGCTCGGGCGGGATGGCGCGCAGCGTGTCGACGATCAGGCTGCTGACGAAATCGCCCGCCGCATACCCGCCCATGCCGTCGGCCACCGCCCAGAGGCCGGCTTGCACGGCATCCAGACAGGCATCCTCGTTGACCTGACGCACCATGCCGACATGGCTGTGGCTGGCGGATTCGTAACGCGTTACGGCTGACGACATGCCCTGGCTCCCGAAATGTCCCTAGCTTCCAAAATCAGCTCTTAAAATCAGCTCCCGAAATCGAACTGCACGGTTTGCGCAAGCGACGCGCAGCCGCCCTCGCCCAGCAGAAAACCGCTGAAATCCTGCGCCGCCGGCAACCCCTGGCAACGCAGCAGCCCAGCGGCGACCCGTCCGGAGCCCTTGCCCCACCAGAGGCTCGCGCCCTCGCAGGCGTGCTGCAGCAGCACCGCCCCGCGCGCCGCCGCAGTCGTGGCGGCGAAACGCATCTGCCCCTCCAGCGCCGGCATGCACAGCACCTGCACGCTACAGACCGGACTACCGAGGGCCGGCACCGCGGCCTCGAAGGCCTCGACATCGGCCTCGGGCTCCAGGGTCGAGAGCAACAGGGCTTCGGCCGCCTCGAACCAGTCATCCGGGCCGGCCACCAGCGCGCCCAGATCGGTCTCGGCCTCCAGCTGCAACGCGATGGTCAGTGGGAAGTAGCGCCCGACCCGGTCGACGCTGGGCATCATCACCCCCACCACCGCCTCATTGCCGAGCAGGCCCGGCGCCACGGCAAAGCGCCACAGCGGGCTGACCAGGTAGGCATCCAGCCAGGCCGCCCCGAGCGCCGCCTGGCTGGTGGCCATGCCGGCGGAGAGCCAGGCATCCCAGCGCTCGATAAAGCTCGGCGACAGGCCGCGGTGGATGAAGTCCCCGCGGCCGGCCAGCTTGCCGTAGAAACCGGGGCTGCTCACAAGCGCTCCGGCAGGCTGAAGCCGGACAGCAGCCGGCCCTTGAACGGGTTGAACGCGCTGCTGGCGCGCAGCTCGCAGGAGATGCTGGAGCTGTCGACGCGCATGCGCAGGGTGAAGCGGTCCGGGGCGTTGCCCTGGGTCAGGTCGGACTGTTCCAGCAGGCGAAACCAGGCCCAGGGCCCTTCCAGGGTCAGCCCCGAACGACCGGCGCTGGTGGGCGGCGTGACGGACAGGCGCACCACCCCCAGGCTGTTGGGACTGGGCCATTGCATCGCCATCGGCCGGCTGGGGCCATGGTCGTAGCTGAGCTGCTGGCCGTCCAGGTCGAGCAGGAACTGGCTGATGGAGGCGTCCATCGCCACGGGCTTGAGCTCGAAGCGAACCGTCGGCCGGGTGCCTCCGGCGCGGAAGTAGGCATCGCGAATGGCCGCGGCGCGCTGGAAGGTTTGCAGCACGCCCGGGCCTATGCCGAGTTTTTCCGCTGCGCCCGGCTGCCAGCGCCAGCTGCTGGTCGAGGTGTTGACGTAGGGTTGCAGGTACTTGCGAAAGTAGTTGTCCATCACCCCGCCCACGCCGAAGAAGTTGCCGAAGTCCTCCAGGGTCGCCTCCCGCGAACTGGAGTTGACCATGGGGTAACGGCCAGCCAGGGACTGGCGGTAGACATTCACCACCTCACTGATCCAGGCCGCGTTCAGCTGGGTGCGGATGCCGCCCATCATGCTGCTGGTGGTGGCGTTGACCACCGAGTTGACCAGCTTCTGCACCAGTGGCGGCTGACGTTCGGCGCCGAGCTTGACCCGCGATGCCGTGGCCACCGCCTGGTTCTTCGCCTCGCCCAGCAAGGCCTCGCCGCTGGCGCCGCTCATGGCGCTGACCTGCACATAGAGCTCGTTGAGCTGGGCCAGCAGATCGTCGATCGGCGCGGGCCCCTCCCCGCTGGTGGCCAGCAGGCTATTGAGCTCGGCGAAGCGCGCGGTGATGGGATCGACCTGCGAGGCTGCCGACGAATCTTCCTGGGCCGATTGGCCGACCAGCGAGCCGAGCTGCTGCTTGAGTTTGTCCACGGTGCCGTCGGCGGCCTTGAGCTTCTCGGCCAGCAGGCGATCCTCTTGTTGCAGGTTGGTTTCCTTGGCCACTGCGGCGAGCAGTTTCTTCAGTGGCGAGTTTGGCCCGGAGAGCACCCGCAGCACATCGGCAGCCTGGGCGATGCTGTTGACCGAGACGAAGTCGAGATCGCCGAGCAGTGTTTCCCATTGGTTGAGGAAATCCTGGAAGTACAGGGCCCGCACCTCCAGGGCCAGGCTGGCGACATCCTGGTTGTCGTTCAGCGGCCGGCCGAGTACCCATTGTTCCTCGGCCAGGGCGCCGGACTGGCTGAGACTGGCGACCATGAACGCCTGGCGATAGCCGCGGTAGGTATAGAAACCGGATAACGGATCGCTCAGCGGCTTGCCGCTCTTGCGCGTGAACACCAGGGCGGCGTCGCGCCCGGCCGCTTCGCTGAGGCGAAAATCCGCTACGCCCTCGGGCAGCTTCTGGCGTTTCACCCGGCTGTAGACCCGCTGCGCCACGGACATCTGTTGCAACTGCCGACGCAGGTCGGCCAGCAGTTCCTCATCCAGCCTCGCCGGTGGTGGCTTGTGGGCGAACAGCGCATTGAGATGCTCGGCCAGGGCCAGCCGCTGTTCCGGGGCCAGGTCGCGCGGCAGGCTGCGGTCCCAGTCGAGGTTGATCCAGGTCTTGATGGCATCGGCGTCATAGTGCTCGGCGCTGGCCAGCATCAGGTAGACCTTGAGGCCTTCGTAGAGAAACTCGGTGTTGCCGCCGCTGCGCAACTGTTCCTCGATGCGCGTCAGCAGTCGTGGCGCCAGCACCGCGATCAGCAGCTTGCGGTACACGCTGGTGGCTTCGGCGCCGAGCATGTCGCCCTGGAACAGGCCATAGCCTTCGGCCCAGGACAGCGAATTGTCGGCGACATGGCGAACGGCGTTGAGCAGCGGCAGCACAGCCAATACCTCGCGCTGCGCCGGGCTGAGCGATTCGACCTGCCCCTTGAGCGGCGCCAGGCGCGCATCCACCTCGGCGATATAGGCCTGATTGGCGCGGTAGCTGGCGACCCAGATGGCCGTCACCGCAAGCAAGACCACGGCACTGGCGGCGAGTACGCCACGATTGATCCAGCGATGCCGGCGCTCGACCTTGGGGTTGCTGCCGACCAGGCCGCGCTCGCCAAAGGCGACATCGCGGAACAAGCGGGTGATGAAGTAACTGCGACCGGTGCCGGTCTGGCGCGCCAGGTGCTGGCGATCCAGGTTCATGCTCTGCGCCATGCTGCCGATCAGACGGTCGATGGGGCTGCCTTCCTGGGTGCCGCTGGTGAAGTAAAGCCCGCGCAACAGCGCACGTTCTTCATAGGGATTGGGCTTGAATACCCCCTCGAGGAAGGACGACAGGTTGTGCCGCAACGCCGCGAACTGCTGGATGAAGCCGTAGATCAGATCGCGTCGGTTGGGGTCGCGCTCCTGTTGCAGGCGTTCCACCAAACGCTCGGTAAGACGCGCCTCGAGGGCGGTGAACTCCTCGTCGAAACGGGCCAGCGGGCCTTGGGGGCTCTTGCCATCGTCCAGGGCAAAGGTGACGCCCCAGACCTGGGCGCGCTCTTCCTTGCTCAGCGCGTCGAAGAACTCCATGAACCCCGGCACCAGGTCGAACTTGGTGAGCATCACGTAGATCGGGAAGCGCACACCGAGCTGGCTATACAGCTCCTGCACCCGCGTGCGGATGGCCCGGGCATGGGCGCTGCGCTCGGCCTCGCTGCCCAATAACAGGTCGGACAGGCTGATGGCGACGAAGACGCCATCGATCGGCCGGCGCTTGCGCTGGTTCTTCAACAGGTCGAGAAAGCCCAGCCAGGCCGCCTTGTCCACCGCCGCATGACTGTCCTGGGTGGTGTAGCGCCCGGCGGTGTCCAGCAGCACCGCTTCGTCGGTGAACCACCAGTCGCAGTTGCGCGTACCGCCGACGCCGCGAATCGCCCCGCTCCCCATCTGTTCGGCCAGTGGAAAGTGCATCCCGGAATTGACCAGCGCGGTGGTCTTGCCCGAGCCCGGCGGGCCGATGATCACGTACCAGGGCAGCTCGTAAAGGTTGCGCCGCTCGTTACCGCCGAGCTTGCTGCGCTTGAGCAATAGCAGCGCTTCGTCCATGCGTTGCTTGAGGGCCGCCAGCTCTTCGGCGGTGGCGACGCTGGCCGCATCCGGCGCCACCGCCGCCAGGCCCTGCATGACCTTGGCGGCGTTGCGCCGGGCCTGGACGATGCGCAATACGCGCACACCGATCCAGGCCAGGAACAACAGGCCGATCAGCGCCCAGCGTACGGCCGCCGGGGCCAAGGGTTCATAGGCGGCGACGATGATCAGCGGACCGAGGAACCAGATCACCAGGCTCAGGGCGAGCAGGCCGAGCAGCGGCACCACCCAGCGCACCAGGAAATTGATAAAGGCCTTCACTGGTTGCCCTCCGCTAGCACGGTAATCTCTACGCGCCTGTTCCTGGCGCGTCCGGCGGCGCTGTCATTGGAAGCAACAGGTTCCGCGTCGCTGCGCCCTTCGGCGGTGAAGCGCTGGGGTTGCCCGCTGCGGGCGGCGAGGATCTCCATCACTTGCTGCGCCCGATCCTGCGACAGCTTCCAGTTCGAGGGGTAGCGCAAGGTGGCGATCGGTCGGTTATCGCTGTGCCCGGTGACCTGCACCGTGCCCTTGACCTGGCGCAGGGCATCGGCGACCCGCAGCAGCAAGGGCTGCAACTGTTCGGAAATGCTCGCGCTGCCCGAGGCGAACAACTCGTCGCCACGAATGGTCACCACCGAGCGATCCAGCGCATCCTCCACGGCGACGCGCTGGGCCTTGATGTCCTCGGCGAGGAAGCGCGCCAGGCGTGGGCGTTCGATCAACCTGGGCTGCTGCGCTGGACGGTCGATGGTTTGCACCGGGATCTCGCCCAGGGCGTGGATATTGCGAAACACCGGCTCGGCGTCGGCCGCCAGCTTCAGGCGCAAGCCGAACAGCAGCAGCAACAGCACGGCCAGGCAAATGGCCACGCCAACCCAGGGCGGCAGGAATTGCGACAAGCGATCGCGCACCACGCTGAGCCCCCGCCAATGCGGCGACAGCTCGCGCTCGAATTCGCCGCGCACGCTGCGAATGGTCGCGCTGGTGCGCTCGCGCAAGGCCTCCAGCTGGCTGCGGCCGTCATTCATGACCCGGTAGCGGCCCTCGAAGCCCAGGCAGATACAGAGGTACAGCAGCTCGAGAATGTGCAGGCGCTGCTGTGGGTTCTGCAGACAGTGCTCGAGCAGCTGGAAGACTTTTTCGCCGCCCCAGGCTTCGTTGTGCAGGGTGATCAGCAGGCTCTGCTTGCCCCAGTCGCTGGTACTGCCCCAGGGCGTACTGAGTACCGCCTCGTCCAGCGCGGTGCAGAGCACATAACGGCTGAGCATCACCTCATCCTGGGCGACGCCGGCGGCGCGCGCCTGCTCCTCGAACTGGCGCAGGTAGGCCAGCAACTGGGCGCGCAGGCTGGCCGGTTGCGGGTGAGCGAGGGTGCTGCGCAAGCGGGTCAGCAGCGCCAGTATCGGGCCGGCCGCCCGCTCCAGCGGGTTGAGGCCCTGGGCCAGGCTGCTCGCCACTGGCGCGCCCGGCATCGCAATGTGCGGATCGGCGGCGCTGGCGCCATCCTTCCTTGGGGCAGAGGCATCGACGGAGCGCCCGCCGGGCCGCGGCATGATCAGGGTATGGTCGTTGCCGCCCGGCGAGGCGCCGCCTGAAGTGCCGCCTACGCCAGAGCTGCCGAAGGGATCATCGATCGGGTGCATGACGAATTATCCTCGGATGGCCCAGAAGGCCAGGTTCAGGCCCGGGAACTGGCCGGCAATGTGAAAGGCGAATCCCCCTGAGTTGGCCAACTGTTTCCAGTGCTCGCTGCCACGGTCCAGTTCGAAATAGCTTGAGCCGGCGTGATAGGGAATCTGCCGCGGCGCCACGGGCATGGACAGCAAGGCGATGCCCGGCAACTGCAGGTTGACCAGGTCGCGGATGTGCTCCACCGAGCCGATCTTGGCCTGCTGGGGGAAATGCGTGCGCAGGGTTTCGGCCGGTACCTCGGCCCGCACCACCAGGACGAAGCTGGCCATTTCCAGCAAGCTCTTGTCGGCCAGCATCGCCACATGCACGCCGTAGGATTTCTCGACGATGGGAATCGGCGTGGCGCGGGTATCGATGACCATCGACAAGGCTTGCCGCAGATCGTGCATCACCGGGGCGAAACTGCTCGCCAGGTCGTCGTGGGCATAGGCCGGGTAGTCGCTGGGGCGACGCCCGGCGGCGGAAAAGGTGGCGAACTCCCCCGCCAGGCAGACCGCCTCGCGATAGAAGTCCTGCGGGTGCAAGGGGCTCAACCGGGCCAGGTGGCTGAGCAGGGGCTCGGCGCGATTGACCAGTTGCAGCAGCAGAAAGTCGGCAATCTCCGAGGCACCGCCGGCCCCCGAGGCCACCACCCTGCCTGCCAGGGCCTCGCCGCGCTGGTGCAACAGCCCTTGCAGCTCGCTGCGAAAGGCCGCCAGCACGCCGGAGGCGGCCACATCGAGCAGCGGCGCAATATAGTCGTCGTCCAGCTGCACGGCATTGTCCGCGCGTTTTTCCAGGACCCGGATCAAACCGAGGCAGGCATATTCGCCGAGGCCGTCGCGCTCGGTCAGCAGGCGCAGGGCTTTGCCGCCGATCGCCAGCGACGCGCGGCTCTCGAAGGCGGCGTTGTCATCGCGCACTTCGCGCACCTGGCTGATATAGCGCGCACTGCCCGGTGCCTCGCCCTCCCCCACGGTGTCGCGGCTGCCGGCACGCTTGAGCGGCAAGCCCAGGAAGACCTGCGCATCGCGCAGGTTGTCGTTCACGTTCAGTGGCGGCGGCGGCAGATCGTCGCCGGGAATGTCGAAAGGCGTGCCATCGGGTAGCACCCCGCGCGCGCTGACAATCGCCACCTTGCCCTGGCTGAGCAGGGACTCGTCGATGCGCAGCTCGGAGAACCCCCAGCCCCCAGCGCTCAACGGGCGGCAACGGCCATCGATCAGGGCTTCCATGTAGCGATCATGCTGCTGGAGATGCTGCGGCCGCAGAAACATTCCTTCGGACCACACCACACGGTTATTCCAGGACATGGGCTGGCTTCCTCGACAGGACTAATTCGCAGGTTTCGTGGCTGCCGCGCTGATCGCCCTGGCTGTCAGGGAAACCGTCAATGGCGTGGTTTCATTGCTCGGGATACTGACCACCTGGCGCCACACGGCGCTGTCCAGTTCACGGTAAGACACCACCAGGCCGAGCAAACGGCTCTGCTCGTCGAGCGTGCGCTCCAGGGTCAGCCGTTGACCCGGCTGGATGAGCAATTCGTCCTGCGCCACCAGGTCCGCGGACAAGGTCGCGCCGGTGGCATTCACCAGGGAGAAATAGTCGGCGCGACTGAAGGCTCCGCCGTTTTTCAACTCATACAAACGCACCCGCACCGGCGTCGCCTGGCCGCCCGCCGAAAGATTCAGATCGGCAGCGGCCTGGATATGCATGACAACGACAGTAGGCGTAGGGGGCGGCGGCGGACTCGAACTACAGGCAGTCAGCAGCAGTACTGTTGCGAACAACAAGAACTTTGGCATGTCGTCGTCCTCACTGACATTTATTATTCCAAATCGAAACTACCGATAGCCAAACAAGATCAACTCACTATTTAATAGCCATTAGCCTTTATCCAACTAACCGATGGCACTCAGCCTTTTCGCAACTTGGTATTTTGTTCTTCATAGGCTCGACTGAATTCACGCCCGAACAAATCCTCGAAATCGTCTTCGGCCTCCCTGGAAATGCTCGCATAGAGTTCCGTGAACAACTCCCAGTATTGCGCTTGACGCCTACCGGGCAGCAAAGCGCCAATAGCCGAAGGTTGACTTAAACGCGCTTCCAGTACCGCTGGCTGAAAACGCTGGAGCAGGTGTTTGATCGAGGCTTGTACGCCCGCCATGACGGCCAGTTGATGCGCTTTCAGGTCGTCGAAGCTTTCCTTGATCGCCTGGTCGGCCGGCATGAAGGCCTGGTTGCCGGAACGCAGTAATAACAGCAGCGCCTCATCGACATTGGGGGCGAATTTGAGGGGGTTGTTCTCCACCGGGCGGATCATGGTCTGGGCCATGCGGAACTCACCCTTGAGGCTGGCACGGGCGCGCAGCACCTCGATCAACCCCTCGACCATATGCCGGTAGCTGCGGCCGATGGCCTCCATTTGCGCGCGGGTTTCGCCTCTGTCGATACGCAAGTGCTCGAGCCCCGCGCCCCTGAGAAAGGCTTCCAGCACCTGTTCATTGTCGCCCCCGATTGCCGGCGCTGCAGGCGCGACCGCAGCCCGTTGCACGGCCGGTTCGGGTGCGCTGCTGGCAATATTCTCCGATGCCGCTGGCAATGGTTGCGGCTGGGCTTGCACAGGGGGCGGCGCCACCGGCGCCGGGCCCGCACCCAGCTCGGTGAAGGGGTCCCAATCCGCCGGAATCGCCGGTGCCGCGCCGGTTTCGCTGGCCGGGGGGGCGCTGGCGCGTTGTGGCTCGGGCGGGCGGAAATCATGGCGTTCGGGCGGCACGTGGTCGGCCAGGGCCGGAGGGGGGACGGCCGGGGACGCGAGAAAATCGAACAGGTCGGGCTTGGTGTCCAGGGGCGAACCGCCCGCGTGGATCTGCACCCTGCTGGGGGGCGCCGCCGCGGCGGGAATCTCGCCCGGCGCCTGGCGCTTGATCAGCGCATCGAAGCCGGTAAAGGGATCGCTCATCCCGGGTGCGCCGCTGACGATCTGTGGCGCGCCGTTGATCTGCACCAGGATGTCGTACTCGCCGACGCGCAGCAGTTCGCCGTCGCGCAAGGGTTCGCTGTTGCCGCGGTGCATGCGCACGCCGGCATTCATCAGCTGTACGCCATTGGTACTGGTGTCGGTCAGGTAGTAGGTGCCGTCACGCAGTTGAATGACGCAGTGCTGGCCGGACACCAGGCGCTCCGGGTCTGGAAGTACCCAGTCGTTCTCGGGGTTGCGACCGATTTTCAGCTCACCGCGATCAAGCTCGAACTCCGCCCGTTGGCCGGGAGTCAGCTTGTGATAACTGGTGATTGTCAAACGCAGCGGCATTAGAACTCCTTGTACGGTATTGCTCAATAACAACAGCTCGGGCATGCCAGCGAGTGCAAAGCGAGTATAGCCCCCTAAAAGATTTCCGTGCCCTCAAAGTTCCTGCGCTTATATTCGCTTTTTTCAAATAAGCCCTATAACAAAAGAAACTAAAAGAACCACCACCCACCACCTATCTTCAAACATCACTAGGTTCCCCCCATTGGTCGGAGAGTTTCTTGACAACAATTGAACTGGGCTAAAACTTCAGTTCAATTATTGAATCCAGAAATGACCAAAAAGTGGGTCTGGATAGAACACGCATCTGCAGGAAAGGGATTTTGTCGTGCGCTCGCCCTGACCGGGCGCCGATTGCCGGGCCGATATGGAGATCACGTCCGTGATGGATGTACAGCGTTTGTTGGAAACCATTTCCCCTGACTCCCCCTGTGGCGGCGACCTCGAGTACGACGCCGCCTTTCTCGAGCTTGAACGCGCGGCGCAAGGCCAGCCCGAACGGCAGATGGGCGATGCCGTGCTACCCGCCACACCGCCGGAATGGCGCCAGGTCCGCGACCTCTGCGTCGAGCTGTTCACGCGCAGCAAAGACCTGCGCATCGCCAACTACTTCCTGCAAAGCGCCATTGCCCTGCAAGGCCTGCCCGGCCTGGTGCAAGGGTTACAGCTGATCCAGCAGTTGCTCGCGCAGTATTGGGACGACCTGCATCCCAAGCTGGATGCAGAGGATGGCAATGACCCCACTTTCCGGATCAACGCCCTCGCCGGCCTAAACGCCGAGCCGGTCATTCGCCTGCTCTGGGGCATGCCGCTGATCAGCTCGCGGGCCTTTGGCAACGTCGGCCTGCGGGCCGCGCTGAATGCCGCCGGCTTGCAGCGCTTCGCCAGTGAAAGCCTCAGCCCGGACCAGCTCGGCGCGGCCTTTCAGGACTGCGCGGGCGAACAGCTCGAGGCCTGCCGCGCCGCCCTGAACGATGCCCATGGCACGCTGTTGACCATAGAGCGCGAGGTCAACGAACGGGTCGGCTCCAACCACGGCGCGGACCTGGGCACGATCAAGCAACTGCTTCGGCATGCGGTGCAAATCATCGCCGAGCACGCCCCGCAGCCGGGCGTTTCCAGCGCTGTCGCGCAAGCCGGCGAGCCTGTCGATGCAGCCATGTCCACGGCCCCCAGCGCCGCCGCGCCGCGCATCGCGGGCGAGATCGGCAACCGTGACGATGTGCTGCGCAGCCTCGACCGGATCCTCGGTTACTACGTCAGGCACGAGCCCTCAAGCCCGGTGCCCGTGCTCTTGAGCCGCGCCAAGAGCCTGGTCAGCGCGGATTTCGCCACCATCGTGAGCAACCTGATTCCGGACGGCTTTTCCCAGTTCGAAAAATTGCGCGGGCCTGAAGGGGAACAGTCCGAGTGAAAACGCTTAACCGACGCCCATCCAACACAGCCGCCTAGGCAGCGCAGGAGGAAAAATGGCTAACACCAGCAGCCAGAAATTCATCGCCCGTAACCGTGCTCCCCGGGTGCAGATCGAGTACGACGTAGAGCTTTACGGTGCGGAGAAGAAGGTGCAATTGCCCTTCGTCATGGGGGTGATGGCCGACCTTGTCGGCAAGCCCGCCGAACCGCTGCCGGCGGTGGCCGACCGCAAGTTCCTGGAGATCGACGTCGACAACTTCGACTCGCGGCTCAAGGCGATGAAACCGCGGGTGGCGTTCAACGTGCCCAATGCCCTGACCGGCGAAGGCAACCTGAGCCTGGACATCACGTTCGAGAGCATGGACGACTTCAGCCCGGCCGCGGTGGCGCGCAAGGTCGATGCCCTCAACCAACTGCTCGAAGCCCGCACCCAGCTGGCCAATCTGCTGACCTACATGGACGGCAAGACCGGCGCCGAGGACATGATCATGAAGGCGATCAAGGACCCGGCGCTGTTGCAGGCATTGGCCAGTGCGCCGAAACCGACCGAACCCGAGCCGCAAGCCTGACAGAGGACGCAGACCATGGCCGAATTGATGAAAGACCCGCAGGCCCAGGCAGACGCCGCGATCGAACAACCGAGCGACTTCGCCGCCCTGCTCCTGCAAGAGTTCAAACCCAAGACCGAGCACGCCCGCGAGGCGGTGGAAAGCGCCGTGCGCACCCTGGCCGAACAGGCCCTGAGCAAGACCGAGCTGATCTCCAACGACGCGATCAAATCCATCGAATCGATCATCGCCGCAATCGACGCCAAGCTCACCGCGCAGGTCAACCTGATCATGCATCACGCCGACTTCCAGCAACTGGAAAGCGCCTGGCGCGGCCTGAACTACCTGGTCAACAACACGGAAACCGACGAGCAGCTGAAGATCCGCGTGATGAGCATCGCCAAGGGCGACCTGCACAAGACCCTGAAGAAGTTCAAGGGCACCGCCTGGGACCAGAGCCCGATCTTCAAGAAAATGTACGAAGAGGAATACGGCCAGTTCGGCGGCGAGCCGTTCGGCTGCCTGGTGGGCGATTACTACTTCGACCAGTCGTCGCCGGACGTCGAGCTGCTCGGCGAGCTGGCCAAGGTCTGCGCGGCGATGCATGCGCCGTTCATCAGCGCGGCCTCGCCGACGGTGATGGGCATGGGCTCCTGGCAGGAGCTGTCCAACCCGCGCGACCTGACCAAGATCTTCACCACGCCGGAATACGCTGCCTGGCGCTCGCTGCGCGATTCCGAGGATTCACGCTACATCGGCCTGACCATGCCGCGTTTCCTCGCCCGCCTGCCCTACGGCGCCAAGACCGACCCGGTGGATGCCTTCGCCTTCGAGGAGGAAACCAACGGCGCCGACAGTTCCAAGTACACCTGGGCCAACTCGGCCTATGCGATGGCGGTGAACATCAACCGCTCGTTCAAGCTCTATGGCTGGTGCTCGCGGATTCGCGGCGTGGAGTCCGGCGGCGAGGTGCCGAACCTGCCGACGCACACCTTCCCGACCGACGACGGTGGCGTGGACATGAAATGCCCGACCGAAATCGCCATCGCCGACCGGCGCGAGGCGGAGCTGGCGAAGAACGGTTTCATGCCGCTGCTGCACAAGAAGAACACCGACCTCGCCGCCTTCATCGGCGCGCAATCGCTGCAGAAGCCGGCCGAGTATGACGACCCCGACGCCACCGCCAACGCCAACCTGGCGGCACGCCTGCCCTACCTGTTCGCCACCTGCCGCTTCGCCCATTACCTGAAGTGCATCGTTCGCGACAAGATCGGCTCGTTCAAGGAAAAGGACGACATGCAGCGCTGGCTGCAGAACTGGATTCTCAATTACGTGGACGGCGACCCGGCCCACTCCACCGAAACCACCAAGGCCCAGCACCCCCTGGCCGCGGCGGAGGTGGTGGTCGAAGAGGTCGAGGGCAATCCCGGTTACTACAGCTCGAAGTTCTACCTGCGCCCGCACTACCAGCTCGAAGGGCTCACGGTATCGCTGCGGCTGGTATCCAAGCTTCCATCCGCCAAGGCGGTTTGATCCATCCCCGGTGGCACTCGCCGTGGTGGCGGGTGCACTGCAACACAGCGTGGCCAATCGCTGGAGCACAGTGGTGTAGACCACTCAAGGAGGCATGATGGCTGTTGATATGTTTATCAAGATCGGCGACGTCAAGGGCGAGTCCCAGGACAAGAACCACAAGGAGGAGATCGACGTGCTTTCCTGGAGCTGGGCCATGGCCCAGTCCGGCAACATGCATGTGGGCGGTGGCGGCGGTGCCGGCAAGGTCAATATCCACGACCTGACGTTGACCAAGTGGGTGGATAAATCCTCCCCCAACCTGATGATGGCCTGCTCCAGCGGCAAGCATTACGACGAGGCCAAGCTGACGGTGCGCAAGGCCGGCGGCGACGATCCGGTCGAGTACCTGACCATCACCCTCAAGGAGGTCCTGGTGTCCTCGATCGGCACCGGCGGCAGTGGCGGCGCGGATCGCCTGACCGAAAACATCGCGCTGAATTTCGGCCAGGTGCTGGTCGACTACCAACCGCAGAAGCAGGACGGTTCCAAGGACGGCGGCCCGGTCAAGTACGGCTGGAATATCCGCCAAAACGTCAAGGTGTGACGCCAGCCACCCTGCAGCCCTGCCGCAGGGTGCTCGGCTTGTACCAGGGGCCACGGCGCAACAGGAGGTTCGATGATGGCCAGACCCGCGTTCATCAATCTGTGGAACAACTACCCGACTGAAAGCCAGCCTTGCGATGGCGGTTGGGAAAATCAATGCGCGATCCGCATGAGCATTACGCTCAACGCCGAGCGAAGCATCCTCGTGGATGGCCACACCTATTCGGAACCGCGCTGCAGCCACGGCCACGCCCGCGGCGCCGAGTCGCTGGCGAACTGGCTGTGGCGCCAGCATCTGGGCCGGCCGAGCATCTTTACCGATGCGGCCAAGGCCAAGCTGCAGCTCAACGAGAAGAACGGGATCATTTTTTTCAAGGATTGCTTTACCCGCAGTGGCGAGAGTCGCGCGGCCGGCGACCATATCGACCTGTGGAGTCGCGGTTTCACCAAGACCTACGACGACCCGGCCAACCACTCCGCCCAGGTGTGGTTCTGGGAGCTGTCATGAGTCAGCGCCGGTTTCGCCTTATGGTCGCGGGCTTGGCGGGTCTGATTTTGCCCGCCTGCGCGCAGAACCCGGCCGACAGCGCCACCCAGGCGCGCTTCCTGGCCCGGGACCTGCTGCTGGAAGAGCGCAATGGCAACTGTCGCGTGCTGGTCCCGCAGCAACCCGGCATCGACCTGAGCCTGAAATGGCCTTGCCAGTTCCACCGTGACCCCAGCGGCACGCTGCGCACCAAGCAGGTGGGGACACGCCAGGTGATCTTGGTGGAAAGCAGCGAGCAATTGCCCTCGCCCAGTCGGGATTGCCGCACCGAGATCCAAGCGCTACGCAGCGGCTCCGATCAGACTCTGGAAGCCTCGTCGGCGGTGAGCCGGGTGACGGCCTGCCCGCCTTTCCAGTGGGATGAGAAAATGTTTATCGGCCTGTTCGACCCCGACGCTTGACCGCACGCCAGGGCTCGGCTCGAAGCCTGCGAACAAGGAGATGGCAATGAACGCCGAACAGCCGATGGGTGCAGGTCAGTTGGGCGGCGCCTTGCGGGCCCTGCGGGATCAACTGCGCAGCCTCGGCTGCGCCGACAGGGATAACTGAAAATGGCCGAGCTGACCCTGCAAGAACGCCTGCAACCCTCGTTGCTCGATCGCCTGACCGACGATGATCCGCACAACCCGAAAGAAGCCGCCGAGCGCCGCGTCATGTCGCTGACCCAGCTCAAAGCGTGCGTGCTGCGCGATCTGGCCTGGCTGTTCAACACCTGCGTGCTGTTCGATCCGGAGCAGGCCGCGCAGATGCCGGCGGGCAACTCGGTGCTGAATTTCGGCCTGCCGCCCCTGGCCGGACATACCGCCTCGAGTGTCGATGTACAGGCCATCGAAGCCTTGTTCAGCGACACCATCGCCACGTTCGAGCCGCGCATCCTCAAAGGCTCGTTGAAGGTTCGCGCGCGACTCGACGGCAATGACATGAGCCACAACGCCCTGAGCTTCGAGATCGAGGGCGATCTGTGGGCCGAGCCGGTGCCCCTGCGCTTGCTGCTCAGCACCGCCCTCGACCTGGAAACCGGGCACGTCAAGGTGACACCGGCCGAGCCCGCCAGGAGACGCCAATGAACCCGCGCATGCTCGAGTATTACAACCAGGAGCTGCAGCATATCCGCGAGAGCGCCGCCGAGTTCGCCCAGGAGTTCCCCAAGATCGCCAGCCGCCTGACCCTGTCCGGCATCGAATGCGCCGATCCCTATGTCGAGCGCCTGCTGGAGGGCTTCGCCTACCTGAGCGCGCGGGTCCACCTGAAGCTGGACGCCGAATACCCGACCTTCACCCACAATCTGCTGGAAATCGCCTACCCGCATTACCTGGCGCCAACGCCTTCGGTGGTGGTGGTCCAGCTGGTCGCCGACCCCAACGAGGGCTCACTGACCAGCGGCTTCACGGTCGAACGCCAGGCCGCCCTGCGTGGCCAGCTCGGCCATGGCGAGCAGACCGCCTGCGAATACCGCAGCGCCCATGCGGTGACGCTGTGGCCGTTGCAGGTCGGCCATGCCGAATACTTCGGCAACCCGGCAGCGACCCTCGGCCGCCTTGCCGCCAGCGTACCCAAGGCCAAGGCCGGGCTGCGCCTGCGCTTGCGTTGCGGCGCCGGGTTGCCGTTCAACGCCCTGGCGCTGGACAGCCTGTCGCTCTACCTCAATGGCGCCGACGAGCAACCTTTTCGTCTGTACGAGCAGTTGCTCGGCAATGCCTGTGCCGTGTTTATCAAGAGCGTCGACGGCGACTGGGCCGAGCGCTTGCCTGTGGAGAGCCTCAAACCGCGCGGCTTCGACGATCAGGACGCGGTGCTGCCAGTGGTGCCCCGGGCCTTCCAGGGGTATCGCCTGCTGCAGGAATATTTCGCCCTGCCCAATCGTTTTCTGTTCGTCGACTTCACCGGGCTGAGCGTCGGTGTGCGGCGCTGCGGCAGCCAGGAACTGGAGTTGGTGGTGCTGTTCGATCGCCTCGACAGCACCCTGGAAGGCACGGTGTCGGCGGCCCAGTTCGTGCCCTTCTGCACGCCGGCGGTGAACCTGTTTCCACGCCGCGCCGATCGCATTCACCTGAGCGAGCGGGTGCATGAGCACCAGGTGATCGCCGACCGCACCCGGCCGCTGGATTTCGAGATCCACTCCCTGACCCAGGTCACCGGCCATGGCAGCGGCCCCGAGCAGCCGTTCCAGCCGTTCTATGCGATCCGCGATCCGCTGCGTTATGGCCGCGAGCAGGCCTACTACATCGTCCGCCGCGAGCCGCGTCGCCTGTCCAGCCAGCAACGGCGCCGCGGGCCCCGCTCGACCTATATCGGCAGCGAAACCTTCGTCTCGTTGGTGGATGTCAACCAGGCGCCCTATCGCCACGACTTGCGCCAGCTCGGCCTCGGCGCCCTGTGCACCAACCGCGACCTGCCGCTGCTGATGCCGGTGGGTACCGGCAAAAGCGATTTCACCCTGGAAGACAGCGCCCCGGTGCTGGCCGTGCGCTGCCTGGCCGGGCCAAGCCGGCCACGGCCGAGCCGCGCGCACGACGCCAGCGCCTGGCGGCTGATCAGCCAGCTATCGCTGAACTACCTGTCGCTGAGCGAACAGGGCCAGGGGGCCGCGGCGCTGCGCGAATTGCTGCGCCTGTACGGCGACCCCGGCGATTCGGCGCTGCAGTTGCAAATCGAAGGCCTGCGCCAGGTGCGCAGCACGCCCTGCACCCGCCGGTTGCCGATGCCGGGGCCGATCGTGTTTGGCCGTGGCCTGGAGATCAGCCTGGAGTTCGACGAAAACGCCTTCCGTGGCACCGGCGTGTACCTGCTGGGCGCGGTGTTCGAGCGCTTCCTGGCCCGTTACGTGTCGATCAACAGCTTCACCGAAACCGTGCTGCGCACCACCGAGCGTGGCGAAATCATGCGATGGCAGGCGCACCCCGGATGTCGACCGAACCTCTGAAACCGCTGCACAGCATCGATCGGATGGCCGATGAGCCCTGGGCCTACGACTTCTTCCAGGCGCTGCGGCGCATCGAGTGCGAAGCCAGCGACCGGCCGCGCATCGGCCATTCCCTGCGCTTGCATGACGACCCGCTGCGCCTGGGGCAGAAACCCGACTGCGGCTTCGCCCCCTCGACCCTGGCCAGCATCGAGACCGACCCCGAGGGCGCCGCGCCGCGCATCGAGCAGTTGTTTTTCGGCCTGACCGGGCCCAACGGCCCGCTGCCGCTGCACCTGACCGAATACGCCCGCGATCGCCAGCGCAACAGCGGCGACGCCAGCTTCACGCGCTTTCTCGACGTGTTCAATCACCGCTTGTTGTGCCTGTTCTACCGCGCCTGGGCCGAGGCGCGGCCGACCGTCAGCCACGACCGCCCCGACCACGACTACTGGTCGATGCGCCTGGCCGCACTGTCCGGGCGGGGCATGACCAGCCTGCTCGGCCAGGGCCCGATCGCCGACTCGGCGCGCTACCACTTCACCGGCCACCTGGCGGCACAGACCCGCTACCCGGACGGCTTGCGCGCGATCCTGGAAGACTATTTCGGCGTGCCGGTGAGCATCGAGGAATACGTCGGCCAGTGGCTGGAGTTGCCGCAGCGCAGCCAGCTGGGCGTGGCGCTGTGCTCGCTCGGCAGCGACCTGAGCCTGGGCACCCACGTCTGGGATCGCCAGCATAAATTCCGCATCCGCCTGGGGCCTTTGAGCCTTGCGCAATACCAACGCCTGCTGCCCGGCCAGGACAGCTTCGGCGAACTGGCCGCCTGGGTCGCCGAGTACCAGGGCGAGGAGCTGGATTGGGAAGTCAATCTGCTGCTACAGCGCGCGCAAGTGCCGCGCATCGATCTCGACGGCCAGACCCGCCTGGGCTTCGACACCTGGCTCGGCAGCCCGCCGACGGATGCCGACGACCTGCTGCTGGTCCGCGAATACGCCAGCCATACCACCCCCTCAAGGAGCCGCGATCATGAGTGAGATCAGCCGCGTCGCGCTGTTCGGCAAGTTGAACAGCCCGGCCTACAAGGCCATCGAAGCCGCCACCGTGTTCTGCAAACTGCGCGGCAACCCCTATGTGGAACTGGTGCATTGGCTGCATCAGCTCCTGCAATTGCAGGACAGCGACCTGCACCGCCTGGTCCGTCAGTTCAGCCTCGACCCGGCGCGCCTGTCCAGGGATATCACCGACGCCCTGGACCGCCTGCCGCGCGGCTCGACCTCGATTACCGACCTGTCCGTGCAGGTCGAGGAAGCCGTGGAGCGCGGCTGGGTCTATGGCAGTCTGCTGTTCGGCGAGAGCCAGGTACGCAGCGCCCACCTGATCGTCGGCATGCTCAAGACACCGAGCCTGCGCCACGCACTCGCGGCCCTCTCCCGCGAGTTCGACAAGATCAAGGTGGAGCACCTGATCGAGCGTTTCGACGAATACCTCGGCGACTCGCCGGAAAACGGCCTGGCCGCCAG
Source organism: Pseudomonas sp. GW531-T4 (assembly GCF_017349615.1). Classification (NCBI taxonomy): domain Bacteria; kingdom Pseudomonadati; phylum Pseudomonadota; class Gammaproteobacteria; order Pseudomonadales; family Pseudomonadaceae; genus Pseudomonas; species Pseudomonas sp. GW531-T4. The sequence goes on along the minus strand of NZ_JACMZT010000032.1, from coordinate 28,786 downwards.
CGACGGTTTCAACGCTGGCGCCACGCCGGGCGAAGCCAGCGGCGCCATGGCGCCCAGTGCGCTGGGCAAGCAGGAGGCGCTCAAGCGCTTTACCGTAGACCTCACCGAACAGGCCCGCAGCGGTAAGCTCGACCCCATAGTCGGGCGCGACGAGGAGATTCGCCAACTGGTCGACATCCTCATGCGCCGCCGGCAGAACAACCCCATCCTCACCGGCGAAGCCGGGGTCGGCAAGACCGCGGTGGTCGAGGGCTTCGCCCTGCGTATCGTCGCCGGCGACGTGCCGCCGAGCCTCAGGGACGTCGAACTGCGCAGCCTGGACGTCGGCCTGTTGCAGGCCGGCGCGAGCATGAAGGGCGAGTTCGAGCAACGCCTGCGCCAGGTCATCGAGGATGTGCAGGCCTCGCCCAAGCCGATCATCCTGTTTATCGACGAGGCCCATACCCTGGTCGGCGCCGGCGGCGCGGCCGGTACCGGCGATGCCGCCAACCTGCTCAAGCCGGCCTTGGCCCGTGGCACCCTGCGCACCGTGGCGGCAACCACCTGGGCCGAATACAAAAAGCACATCGAGAAGGACCCGGCCCTGACCCGGCGCTTCCAGGTGGTGCAGGTCGACGAGCCGTCCGAGGCCAAGGCGATCCTGATGATGCGCGGCGTCGCCTCGACCATGGAGCAGCACCACAAGGTGCAGATCCTCGACGAGGCGCTGGAGGCCTCGGTCAAGCTGTCGCACCGTTATATTCCGGCCCGGCAGCTGCCGGACAAGTCGGTGAGCCTGCTCGACACCGCCTGCGCACGGGTCGCCATCAGCCTGCATGCGGTGCCGGCCGAAGTGGACGACAGCCGCCGACGCATCGAGGCGCTGAGCACCGAGCAGGCGATCATTGGCCGCGAGCAGGCCATCGGCATCGCCATCGGTACTCGCCAGCAGGAGGTCGAGGCGGCCCTCGACGAGGAACGCCAACGCCTGGCGACCCTGGAGAGTCGCTGGAGCGAAGAGAAAGCCCTGGTCGATGAACTGCTGGCGACCCGCGCCACCCTGCGCGCCGCCGCCGAGCCGCTGGACGACACCAGCGACGAGGCCGCTGCTCCATCGCCGCGCCTGGATGAAGCCGAACGCACGGCATTGCGCGACAAGCTCGGCGAGCTGCAGAGCCGCCTCGCCACCTTGCAGGGCGAAAGCCCGTTGATTCTGCCCACCGTGGATTACCAGGCGGTGGCCGCGGTGGTCGCCGACTGGACCGGCATCCCGGTCGGGCGCATGGCGCGCAACGAAATCGACACCGTGCTCAGGCTCGACGAGCACATGAAAAAACGCATCATCGGCCAGGACCATGCCCTGGCGATGATCGCCAAGCGCATCCAGACCTCGCGCGCCGGGCTGGACAACCCAAGCAAACCGATTGGCGTGTTCCTCCTCGCCGGCACCTCGGGCGTGGGCAAGACCGAGACCGCCCTGGCCCTGGCCGAAGCCCTGTACGGCGGCGAGCAGAACATCATCACCATCAACATGAGCGAGTTCCAGGAGGCGCACACCGTCTCCACCCTCAAGGGCGCCCCGCCCGGCTATGTCGGTTACGGCGAAGGCGGCGTACTGACCGAGGCGGTGCGGCGCAAACCCTACAGCGTGGTGTTGCTGGACGAGGTGGAAAAGGCCCATCCGGACGTGCACGAAATCTTCTTCCAGGTGTTCGACAAGGGCGTGATGGAGGACGGCGAAGGCCGCCTGATCAATTTCAAGAACTGCCTGATCCTGCTCACCACCAACGCCGGCACCGAGATGATCGCCAGCCTGTGCCGTGACCCGCGACGGCTGCCCGATCCCGATGCCATCGCCAAGGCGCTGCGCGAGCCGTTGCTCCAGGTCTTCCCGCCGGCCCTGCTCGGGCGCCTGGTGACCGTCCCCTACTACCCGCTGAGCGACGAGATGCTCAAGGCCATCACCCGCCTGCAACTGGAGCGGATCAAGCAGCGCGTGGAAAGCGGACACAAGGTGCCCTTCGCCTACGACGACAGCGTGGTCGACCTGATCGTCTCGCGCTGCACCGAGATCGAGAGCGGCGGACGGATGATCGACGCCATCCTGACCAATACCCTGTTGCCGGACATGAGCCGGGAGTTTCTCACCCGCATGCTCGAGGGCAAGCCGCTGGCGGGCGTGCGCATCAGCCAGCGGGACAATGCGCTGCACTACGCATTCGACCCGCATGACTGACGCCCCAACGCGAGCCAGAGGAAGCCGTTTATGGCAATCACGCAAAGCAATCGCCTGGTGCAGGTCGACAGCCCCCTCGGCGGCGAGGTCCTGCTGTTGCAGAGCATGGAAGGCAGCGAGGAGCTGGGGCGATTGTTCCATTACGAACTGGACCTCACGTCCGAAGACCGGGCGATCAAATTCGACCAGCTGCTGGGCAAGCCGATGGGCCTGACCCTGGAGCTGCACGGCGGCGGCAAACGCTATTTCCACGGCATTGCCTGCGGCTGCCGGCAACTGACCGGCCACGGCCAGTTCGCCGGTTATCGGGTCAGCCTGCGGCCCTGGTTCTGGCTGCTCACGCGCACCTCGGACTGCCGGATTTTCCAGAACAAGACGGTGCCGGACATCATCAAGCAGGTGTTCCGCGACCTCGGTTTCTCCGATTTCGAAGACAACCTGAGCGGCAGTTACCGCGAGTGGGAATACTGCGTGCAATACCGCGAAACCAGCTTCGACTTCATCAGCCGGCTGATGGAGCAGGAAGGCATCTACTACTACTTCCGCCATGAGAAAGCGCGGCATGTCCTGGTGCTGGCCGACGCCTACGGCGCCCACTCGACGGTGGCAGACTACGCTTCGGTGCCCTTCTTCCCGCCCGATCAGCAGATGCGCGAGCGCGACCACTTCTACGACTGGCAACTGGCGCGGGAAGTCCAGCCGGGCTCGCTGGCGTTGAACGACTACGACTTCCAGCGCCCCGGCGCCAGCCTCGAAGTGCGCTCCAGCGTCTCGCGCAGCCACAGCAACGGCGACCATCCGCTCTACGACTACCCGGGCGAATACGTACAGAGCAAGGATGGCGAGCATTACGCACGCACCCGCATCCAGGCGATTCACAGCCAGTTCGAGCGCGTGCAGTTGCGCGGTCGGGCGCGCGGCCTGGGCTGCGGGCATCTGTTCAAGCTGACCGGCTACGACCGCGCCGACCAGAATCGCGAATACCTGGTGGTGGTCGCCCGCTATCAGATCCGCCAGGAGCTTTATGAAAGCGGGCAGCTGGACCTGGCCGAGCAGTTCATCAGCGAACTGGACTGCATGGATGCCGGCCAGGCCTTCCGCCCCCTGCCCCTGACGCCCCTGCCGATTGTCCGCGGGCCGCAGACCGCCAGGGTGGTAGGCCCCGCTGGCGAGGAGATCTGGACCGACCAGTATGGCCGGGTCAAGGTGCATTTCTATTGGGATCGCCACGACCAATCCAACGAAAACAGCTCCTGCTGGATGCGCGTGTCGCAGGCCTGGGCCGGCAAGAACTGGGGGTCGGTGCAGATCCCGCGGATCGGCCAGGAAGTGATCGTCAGTTTCCTCGAAGGCGACCCGGATCGCCCGATCATCACCGGCCGCGTCTACAACGCCGAGCAGACCGTGCCCTACGAGCTGCCGGCCAATGCCACCCAGAGCGGGGTGAAAAGCCGCTCGAGCAAGGAAGGCTCGCCAGCCAACTTCAATGAAATCCGCATGGAGGACAAAAAGGGCGCGGAGCAGCTGTTCATCCATGCCGAGAAAAACCAGGACATCGAGGTCGAGAACGACGAGACCCACTGGGTCGGCCACGACCGCAGCAAGACCATCGACAACGACGAGACCGTGCACGTCAAACACGACCGCACCGAAACCGTCGACAACAACGAAACCATCACCATCGGCGTGGACCGCAAGGAAAAGGTCGGCAATAACGAGACCATCTCCATCGGTGTGAACCGTACCGAGGATGTCGGCAGCGACGAGAAAATCACCATCGGCGCCAACCGCACCGAGGACGTTGGCAACAACGAGACCATCACCATAGGCGCGGACCGCAGGGAAAAGGTCGGTGCCAACGAAACCATCACCATCGTCAGCAACCGCACCGAGGACGTGGGCGGCAACGAGACCATCGGCATCACCGGCAACCGCAACGAAACGGTCAAGGGCAACGAAGGTATCGAGATCAACGGCAACCAGAGTACCCAGATCGGCCAGAACGAATCCCGCGACGTTAACCAGAACCGCACCACCAACATCCAGCAGAACGACAGCCTGGACGTCGGCAAGAACTTCTCCCTCACCGCCGGCGACTCCATCACCCTGACCACAGGCGCGGCCAGCATCACCATGAAGAAGGACGGCACCATCATGATTCGCGGCAAGGACATCACCATCGACGGCTCCGGCGCCATCAACATCAAGGCCAACAGGAACGTTGTGGTCAAAGGCCAGAAGATCCTGCAGAACTAGGGCCTGTTTTTAACGCAGCATGGCCCGCGTAGCGCCGAAGGCGCCCAGCGCGCAGCCACTTTTCGTACAGAGCCAGCACAGTGGAGGTGTGTATATGACGATTCAGCACCCGCTACCCATACAGGCCCGCATCGACGCAGTGGTCATCGGCACCCTGCTCGAGCTGCCGCACGCCAGTGCGCCCAGGGTCGTTTACCCGGGTTGCCCGGATGCCAGCGGCGTCGTTGCCCGCTGCACCGCGCTGCTGGGGCCTGCGGATATCGGCGGCCAGGTCGCGCTGATGTTCGAAGGCGGCGACCCGGCTTGCCCCTTGGTGATCGGCCGCCTGCTCGGCGCGGACGCCCCGCCCGAGCCAGCCGCCAGCGTGCGGCTGGACGAGCATTGCCTGGAACTGAGCGCCGAACGCGAGATCGTGCTGCGTTGCGGCAAGGCCAGCATCACCCTGACCCGCGCGGGCAAGGTGATCATCCAGGGTGCCTACCTGTCCAGCCGCTCCAGCGGGGTCAACCGCATCAAGGGCGGTTCGGTGCAGATCAACTAAACGGATATCCGGCCTATGGAACTGCTCAACGCCAGCAAACTGCTTGCGGCCTATACCCAGGGCCTGGCGCCCGATGGCCGCGAATCCCTGGTGGTGGTGGCCAAAGGCACGTTCAACCTGCCGCTGGACGGCCGCGCGGCCACCCTCGCCGACACCCAGCAACCGCTGCTGATGGCCGACACCTTCCTCGGCGAGCCCGGCCTCAGCGCCCCGCTGCAGGAAATGGACTTCGCCCCGGTCAAGCCATGCTGCGATGTCCTGGTCCGCGGCAAGGCCTACGCCCCAGGCGGGCGCCCCGTGACGCAGTTGACCGCGGGCATTCGCGTCGGGCGGATGAGCAAGGCTTTTTCCGTCCTCGGTCCACGGCAATGGCAATCGGGGCTGTTGGGCGTTGCTCCAGGCTTGCCGCAGCCGTTTACCGAGCAGGACATCTCCTACGCCCGGGCGTTTGGCGGCAGCCATCCGATCGCCAACGACCCCCAATTGCGTCACTGCTACCTGGACAATCCGATCGGTTGCGGCTGGTACCCGCGCAGCGCCGACAGTGCCGACATCGTCGGTATGCCGATGCCAAGCACCGAGGAGTTGGGCAAACCGATCGACAGCCCCTCTGGCGACTTCCGCCCCATGGCCCTCGGCCCCATCGGCCGTGGCTGGCCACAACGCGCGCGCTTCGCCGGCACCTACGACGAGGCCTGGCTGGCCGACTGCTTTCCCTTTCTGCCGGCGGATTTCGACCAGCGCTACTTTCAGGCGGCCCCCGAGGATCAGCAGACCCACTACCTGCGCGGTGGCGAGGATGTGCTGTTGCTCAACCTCACGCCCCAGGAGCGCGCGGGCTTTCGCATTCCCGAAATGCAGGTGCCGGTGACCTTCTTCCTGAAAAAAGGCGGCCATGAAACCGTGCAGGCGGTGATCGACACCCTGCTGATCGACACCGATACGCAACGCGTCGAGATCACCTGGCGCACCAGCCGCCCGCTCAAGCGCAACCTGTTCGAAATCGCCCAGGTGCTGGTGGGCAGCATGTCCACGGGCTGGTGGCGCGCCCGCGAACTGGGCAAGGACTACTACCCGTCGCTGTCGGCCCTGGTGAAAGCCAAACGCACGCCCGAGGAGACGCCCTGATGACCGCGCTCTGCATCGTCGGCTCCGGCATGGTCAGCGCCGTTGGCCTCAGCGCCCCCGCGAGCTGCGCGGCGATCCGTTGCGCTATCGACAACTTCCAGGAGACCCGTTTCATTGACCAGGCAGGGGAATGGTTGGTCGGCGCGCCCGTGATCCTGCCTGAGCCGTCCTCCGGATATGCACAACTGGTGGGAATGGCCAGCATGGCCATCGCAGAGTGCCTGTCCGGTCTGTCCGACGAGGACGTCCACGGCATACCGCTGCTGCTCGGCGTGGCCGAGAGCGACCGGCCAGGACGCCTGGAGCGCCTGGACGAGTCCTTGCTGCGGGCCATCGAGGAGCGCCTCGGCCAGCGCTTTCACGAGCGCTCCTGCGTGATCCCGCGGGGCCGGGTGAGCGCCGCGGTGGCATTGATCAACGCACGTAAACTCATCGAGCAGGGATGTTCGAAGGTACTGATCGCAGGTGTCGATTCCTATCTCACCGGGGCGACGCTCGCGGCCTATCAGGAGCGAGACCGGCTACTCAGCAGTCATTGCGACAACGGCTTCATTCCTGGCGAAGGAGCTGCGGCGATACTGGTGACGGCCGTGCGGGCCAGCGAAGAGCCGCAACTGCTATGCCTTGGGCTTGGTTTCGGAAGGGAAAAAGCTACTGTCGAAAGCGAGGGGCTGCCATTTCGCGCGGACGGGCTCACGCAGGCGGTGAAAGCGGCGTTCGATGACTGCGGCTTCGGTTTCGAGCATGTCGACTATCGTCTCGCCGACCTGACGGGTGAGCAGTATTACTTCAAGGAAGCCGCGCTGGCCCTGAGCCGGACCCTGCGGGTACGCAAGGAGCGCGTCGAGCTCTGGAGCCCCGCGGACTGCATCGGCGAGTGCGGGGCCATGAGCGGACCCGCGCTGCTGTGCATTGCCCTGGCTGCCTCGCGCAAAGGCTACGGCCACAGCGCGCAGGTACTCTGCCATTCGAGCAATGATGGGGGCGAGCGGGCGGCGATGGTGCTCGGCTACCAGCGTGTGAGGGCGAACTAGATGGCCAATGAGGTCTACGCCAATGGTCGAGAACTTTCCTGCAAGTCGGCCTCGGGGAAATCGATAGCCTCGTTTCCCGACGTCTGCTTCACCCCGCCACAGGCACCGCCTACCCCCATGGGCGTACCGATCCCCTATCCGAATACCGGCATGTCGAAGGACACGACGCAGGGCAGTCGGACCATCAAGATCACCGGCAAGGAAGTGATGCTCAAGAATAAGAGCCATTTCAAGAAGAGCTATGGCGACGAGGCAGGTCGAGCGCCGAAGAAAGGCATTATCACCAGTACCAACACCGGGAAGGTCTATTTCATCTCCTGGTCGATGGACGTGAAGTTCGAAGGATTGAACGTCGTTCGCCATCTCGACCTGACCACCCACAACCACAATCCGTCTCCTGGCAACACGGCAACCTGGCCGCACACCTCGAAGATGAAGGCGGCCTTCAAGCCGGGCGGCAAGTGCGCCGGCATGGGACACCTGCGCCTGCAGCCCTATAGCAAGGCCTGTCCGAACACAGCGAGCGGAGCGGCGCAAACCGGCCACCATCTGATACCCGGCCGCTGCATGCGCGGCAAGGCCGGCTACAGTCACTCGAAAGCCCCGGTGATCTGCGTGTCGCGCGGCAACCAGCACCAGGGTTCGCACAAACGCTGCCATGCGAAGTTCGATCCGGTCGAATTGGACCACTTCGACAAGGGCAAGCCGTTCAAATACGAAACCGCACGCAACACTGCGGCCGCCTCGGCAGGAGGCGCACTGAGCCCCCCGCGCGACCTGACGAAAAAAGAGCAGGAGTGCGTTGCCTTCCAGCTCGACCAGTACTACAAGGCCAAGCCGAAGAAAGGACCTGGCTGCACCAACACTTTGAACCTCCGTGCCTCGGGCGCGGCGGGCAAAGTCATACCACCCGCACGTTCCGCACCAGCCCCCGCAGGACGCCCATAGGATCTGAACCATGGCAAAGAGCGAAACCGCCCTCTACTTCACCAACATTATCGCGATCGGACCGGAGCAGGCGCTGCTCGGCGGGCATCTCTATCTGGAGGGCGCGGAGCCCAGCGTAACCCGGGTGATGATGATCGACCAGGACGACTGGTTCCATGTCTACGACATTCCCGAGGTGGTCTACAGCGCTCTGCAGAGAGCACCGCTGCACGGGCAGCAGAAAGGTAACTACTGTTTCCTCGGGCGGGCCGGGCTACTCCGTGAACACCCCTCCGGGCAGTCCAGCACCGACACCACGCTGGACATCGACAATGTCTACCTGATGGACCTCTGCGAGGTGGACGGCGAACTGTATGCCTGCGGCACACAGAACCAGGTATTGAGGCAAAGCAAGGGCGTCTGGCAGCGCATCGACCAGGGGCTCTATGTTCCGTTGGTGGACGAGGTCACGGCCTGCCTGAACGGCATTGACGGGTTCTCGCGCGACGACGTCTATGCCGTCGGCGATGGCGGCGCCATCTGGCACTGGGACGGCAAAGGCTGGCAGGCATCGGTGGCACCCACCAACCTGCCGCTTTACTGCGTGCACTGCTCCGCCGATGGTGTGGTGTACATCGGCGGGTCCGGCGGGATCCTGCTACGAGGCAGCGCGCAGGCGGGATGGACAGATATCGGTGATCGCGACCTGTGCGCCGAAGTGCTGGAAAACATGGTTGAGTTCGCCGGCAAGCTCTACGTGACCGCAACCGACCAGTTGCTCGAGTACGACGGCATGCAGCTGCGCGAGACCAAGGTGCCGCTGAAGGGCAAAAAGGCCTACTACGCCATCGATGCCAAGCCCGATGTGCTGTGGGTGGCAGGCGACGAATGCGTGCTCAGTTTCGACGGCAGCACGTGGCGGCGCCATGTTTGCCCAGAAAACTGATCGATGACGAGCCTCAGTATCGTCATCGACCAGCATATTGAGGAGGCCACCTTTCTGGCCGGCCTGCGCGACCTTGCCGTGCACGCCCCCCACTACGACCTGGCGCACCTGCTCGATCTCGACAAGCGCATCGAAGCTCATCTGGATGCTTTGCAGATAGGCGGGCTAAAGAGCCTGGACCTGGTGCTCCAGCAGCTCAACCCCAACGCCGAGGGCGAGATATTCGCAGCCACGGTGCTGGCCTTCGAAGCCGCCAATACTTGCGCAATGGCCCAGTTGGCCGAACATCTGCGCGCCCACCCCGACGGTGCCCGTTATATGGGTGCCGCACTGGGCTGGCTGGACTGGCCCCGAGTCGAACCCTGGGTGGAGAAGCTGCTCGGCTCGCCGGAAGCGTTGTTTCGCTGCATCGGCCTGGCCGCCTGCGGCATGCACCGGCGTGATCCGGGGGCAGTGTTGATTGCAGGATTGGCGCATGCCGATGCGGCCGTTATCGCCCAGGCCGCGCGCATGGCGGGCGAGCTGCGTCGTCGTGACCTGATGCCGGCGATTCGTGCCCACCGCCAGCATAAGGACGCAGCCCCACGCTTCTGGGCCAACTGGGCCACCGCGCAGATGGGCGACGAGGAAGCTTTGGAGCCGCTGCGCCAGTTCGCCGAGCAAGCGGGCGAATTCCAGTACCGCGCGCTCTGCGTATTGCTGGCCTGGCAACAGCGCGAGCGCAGCATCGCCTGGATCCGCCAGTTGATGCAGAACCCCGAGCAGCGGCGCATCGGCATCCAGGCGGTTGGGCTGCTGGGCGACCCGGTCAGTGTGCCGTGGCTGATCCAGCAGATGAGCGACCTGCCGCATGCCCGCGTCGCTGGCGAGGCCTTCAGCCTGATGACTGGCGCCGACCTGGCGCTGCTCGATCTGGAATTGCAGGACCTGCCGGATTTCGATGCCGGCCCGAACGACGACCCTGAGGATGCCAATGTCATCATGGACCCCGATGAGAACCTGCCCTGGCCCGACCCGCCGTTGATCGCAGCCTGGTGGCAAGCCCATGCAGGCGATTTCCAGGCGGGCGTGGGTTATGTGCTGGGGCTGCGACAGAGCGAAAGCAGTTATCGGCAAGCGCTTGTCCGGGGCCAGCAACGCCAGCGTATCGCCGCGGCCTGCGGCATGGCGCGCTTGCGGCCGACCGAAGTGCTTTTCCCCACCAGCGCGCCCGCCTGGCGGCAAAAGGCATTATTGGGAGAACCTGCGGGGTTCGGGCGCTGAACCGGCAACCGCCCCGGATGGCACCAGGCTCCTGCCGCTAACGCCAGCGCATGCTCCCCGCGCCTTATCGCGCGACCGACGCCACGCCACGATTCAGCTGTTCACGCAGGAACTCGATAAACACCTGCACCGGTCGCGCTCCCTGGCGGTGCTGGGGGTAGACCGCCGACAAGGCCAGGGGCGCGGGTTCGAAGTCGTCCAGCAGCGACACCAGTCGCCCGTCCTTGAGCGCCGCCTCGACGATGAAGGTCGGCAGGTAAGTGATGCCCATGCCGGCGATGGCCGCGTCCTTGAGCAACTCGCCGTTGTTGACCCGCATCCTGCCGGTGACGTTGACCAGCAAGGGCTTGTTGCCCTGCCCTTCGAAACGCCACTGCACCTGCCGGCCGTGGCCGTAAGGCAGGCAGTCGTGGCCTTGCAGCTCCTCGGGCCTGAGCGGCGTGCCGCGCTCGGCCAGGTACGCCGGGCTGGCGCAATACACCCGCTGGATCGAGGCGATGCGGCGGGCGATCAGCGTCGAGTCTTCCAGCACGCCGATGCGCAAGGCCAGGTCATAGCCCTCGCCGAGCAGGTCCACCGGGCGGTCACTGAGATCGACCTCGACCGCGACATCGCGATAGCGCTGCAGGAACAGCGGCAACAGTTCCCCCAGGTGGGCCATGGCGAACGACAGCGGCGCGCTCAGGCGAATGGTGCCCCGGGGTTCGACGGTCTGGCCGGCGATGCCCTGCTCCACCTGCTCGACTTCGCTGAGCAGGCGCAGGGCCGACTCGTAATAGCTCTGCCCCAGGGGTGTCACGTCCAGGCGCCGGGTCGAGCGATTGAGCAGGCGCACGCCCAGGCGCTCCTCCAGTTGCATCAGGCGCCGGCTGACGAACTGCTTGGACAGGCCCAACTGATCCGCCGCCGCGGTGAAGCTGCCGGAGTCCATGACCTGGCAAAAAATACGCATGTCTTCGAACGGGTTCATTGTCACTCTCTGGTTGACAGCTGAACGCTTTATAGCCGCTTTTTCGCGTTCCGGCACCTCATTCCACCTGGAAAACCACATCACCTGGTTTTACGCCGGCTGCGCCGCCGATCGCAGGCTACGCCAGCGGCTACAGGGACCGCGATGCCCGTGTAGCCGCTGCCGAGCTTGCGAGGCTGCGAACGGCAACGCAGTTGCCGCAAAACCCGAGTCCGCGATCTGCCTGGAAAACCACATCGCCTGGTTTTACGACGGCTGCGCCGCCGATCGCAGCCTGCGGCAGCGGCTACAGGGACCGCGATGCCTGTGTAGCCGCTGCCGAGCTTGCGAGGCTGCGAACGGCAACGCAGTTGCCGCAAAACCTGAGTCCGCGATCTGCCTGGAAAACCACATCGCCTGGTTTGACGACGGCTACGCCGCCGATCGCAGGCTACGCCAGCGGCTACAGGGACCGCGATGCCCGTGTAGCCGCTGCCGAGCTTGCGAGGCTGCGAACGGCAACGCAGTTGCCGCAAAACCTGAGTCCGCGATCTGCCTGGAAAACCACATCGCCTGGTTTACGACGGCTGCGCCGCCGATCGCAGCCTGCGGCAGCGGCTACAGGGATCGCGCTGCCTGTGTAGCCGCTGCCGAGCTTGCGAGGCTGCGAACGGCAACGCAGTTGCCGCAAAACCTGAGTCCGCGATCTGCCTGGAAAACCACATCGCCTGGTTTTACGACGGCTACGCCGTCGATCGCAGCCTGCGCCAGCGGCTACAAGGACCGCGATGCCTGTGTAGCCGCTGCCGAGCTTGCGAGGCTGCGAACGGCAACGCAGTTGCCGCAAAACCTGAGTCTGCGATCTGCCTGGAAAACCACCTCGCCTGGTTTACGACGGCTGCGCCGCCGATCGCAGCCTGCGCCAGCGGCTACAAGGACCGCGATGCCTGTGTAGCCGCTGCCGAGCTTGCGAGGCTGCGAACGGCAACGCAGTTGCCGCAAAACCTGAGTCCGCGATCTGCCTGGAAACCACATCGCCTGGTTTGACGACAGCTACGCCGCCGATCGCAGCCTGCGGCAGCGGCTACAGGGACCGCGATGCCTGTGTAGCCGCTGCCGAGCTTGCGAGGCTGCGAACGGCAACGCAGTTGCCGCAAAACCCGAGTCCGCGATCTGCCTGGAAAACCACATCGCCTGGTTTTACGACGGCTACGCCGCCGATCGCAGCCTGCGGCAGCGGCTATAGGGACCGCGATGCCTGTGTAGCCGCTGCCGAGCTTGCGAGGCTGCGAACGGCAACGCAGTTGCCGCAAAACCTGAGTCCGCGATCTGCCTGGAAAACCACATCGCCTGGTTTTACGACGGCTGCGCCGCCGATCGCAGGCTACGCCAGCGGCTACAGGGATCGCGCTGTCCGCGAGGCAAAAAAATGCCCGCACAATGGCGGGCATTTTTTCAGCTCGGCGATAACGCCGGGCTTATTTGGCAGTGAATGCCGAGTAGCTGTTCATCAGGTTGCGGTAGTTCGGGATACGCTGCGACAGCAGGTTGGCCAGGCCTTCCATGTCGTTGCGCCAGTCACGCTGCAGCTCGCATGCCACGGAGAACCAGTTGACCAGTTGCGCGCCGGCGGCGGTCATGCGGGCCCAGGCAGCCTGCTGCACCACTTCGTTGAAGGTGCCGGAAGCGTCGGTCACGACGAACACGTCAAAACCTTCTTCCAGTGCGCACAGGGTCGGGAACGCCACGCAGACGTCGGTGACGACGCCGGCGATGATCAGTTGCTTGCGGCCGGTGGCCTTGATCGCCTTGACGAAATCTTCGTTGTCCCAGGCATTGATCTGGCCTGGACGAGCGATGTAGGGCGCGTCCGGGAACATCTGTTTCAGCTCGGGTACCAGTGGGCCGTTCGGGCCGGATTCGAAGCTGGTGGTGAGGATGGTCGGCAGCTTGAAGAACTTGGCGCAGTCGGCCAGGGCCAGCACGTTGTTCTTGAACTCGTTGGGCGAGAAATCCTGGACCAGCGAGATCAGGCCGGTCTGATGGTCGACCAGCAGGACAACGGCGTCATTAATATCCAGACGTTTGTAGGGTACGTTGCTCATGTGAAACTCCTAGGTGGGTGGATGTCGCTATGGGTGCCGGCCGCTGCGGCCGGCACTGTTGTGGATCGTCAGAAGGCAAAGCACGAGCAGCCGAAGGCGCCCCAGAAGCCCTGGAAGTCACTGACCGGCACATTCGACAGGCGCGCCCGCTCGTGGCTGTGGGAGTGCACCGCGCACGGGCCGCTGCACTGGTGCACCTGGGCCACCAGCGGCGAGGTCGGACGCCAGTGCCCCGGCACCTTGACCACCGGCGACCAGTCCGGCAGCACCGGCACCATCGGCGGCGAGAGCTTGGAGAAGTCGCCGGCGGCGTACACCACCTTGCCGTCGACCACGGTCAGCACCGACTCGATCCACTTGATGGCTTCTTCCTCGACGCTGAAGAAGTCCGCGGACAGGGCCGCCAGGTCCGCCAGCTGGCCGACCTTGATCTGGCCCTTCTTGCCCTGCTCCGAGGAGAACCAGGCGCTGCCGTGGGTGAACAGTTCCAGCGCGGTCTGCCGCGGCAGGCCTTCGGCGTGCAGCTCCATGCCGCCCACGGTCTTGCCGCTGACCATCCAGTACAGCGAGGTCCAGGGGTTGTAGCTGGAGACGCGGGTGGCATCGGTGCCGGCGCCTACTGGCACGCCTTCGGCCAGCATGCGCTTGATCGGCGGGGTCTGTTCGGCGGCCTTGGCGCCGTAGCGGTCGACGAAGTACTCGCCCTGGAACGCCATGCGGTCCTGGATCGCGATGCCGCCACCGAGGGCGCGAACCCGCTCGATGTTTTTCGGCGTGATGGTTTCGGCGTGGTCGAAGAACCACGGCAGGCCGTTGAATGGGATGTCGCGGTTGACCTTCTCGAACACGTCGAGCATGCGCGAGATCGACTCGTCGTAGGTCGCGTGCAGACGGAACGGCCAGCGCTGTTCCACCAGATGGCGCACCACCGGCTCCAGTTCCTGCTCCATGGTCTGCGGCAGGTCCGGACGCGGTTCGAGGAAGTCCTCGAAGTCGGCGGCGGAGAACACCAGCATTTCCCCGGCGCCGTTGTGGCGCAGGAAGTCGTCGCCCTGGTGCAGCTTGACGCTGCCGGTCCAGTTCTTGAAGTCGGTGAGTTCTTCCTTGGGCTTCTGGGTGAACAGGTTGTAGGCGATGCGCACCGTCAACTGCTGCTCCCGGGCCAGTTGCTCGATCACCGCGTAGTCGTCCGGATAGTTCTGGAAACCGCCGCCGGCATCGATGGCGCTGGTCAGGCCCAGGCGATTGAGTTCGCGCATGAACTGGCGGGTCGAGTTGACCTGGTATTCCAGCGGCAGCTTCGGCCCCTTGGCCAGGGTCGAATAGAGGATCATCGCGTTGGGCCGCGCCACCAGCATGCCGGTGGGTTCGCCGTTGCTGTCGCGCACGATCTCGCCGCCCGGCGGGTTCGGCGTGTTGCGGGTGTAGCCGGCAACGCGCAGGGCCGCGCGGTTGAGCAAGGCGCGGTCGTACAGGTGCAGGACGAACACCGGGGTGTCCGGCGCCGCCTGGTTGAGTTCTTCCAGGGTCGGCATGCGCTTTTCGGCGAACTGGAACTCGTTCCAGCCACCCACCACCCGCACCCATTGCGGGGTCGGCGTGCGGTCGGCCTGGTCCTTGAGCATGCGCAGGGCGTCGGCCAGCGACGGCACGCCTTCCCAGCGCAGTTCCAGGTTGTAGTTCAGGCCGCCACGGATCAGGTGCAGGTGCGAGTCGTTGAGGCCGGGGATCACCGTGCGGCCCTTGAGGTCGATGACCTGGGTGGCGCTGCCGCGCAAGGCCATGGCCTCGGCATCGGTGCCCACCGCGACGAAGCGCCCCTGGCTGATGGCGACCGCGCTGGCGCGGGGTTTCTCACGGTCGACGGTGTGGAATTGACCATTGAACAGAATCAGATCGGCGTTCATCGGATGTCCTTCTGAATGGGAAGAGGCAAGGGACAGGCGCGGCCAGAAAGCCGCCGCGGCGCTGAGCAAGGATCCGGCCGCGAGCAAGTGGCGGCGCAGAGGATCGGTCGGGTCGTCGTTATTGGCCATGGCCGGGCTCCAGGTGTCGGTCGGTGACAGTGGCTTGCAACCAGGGGGCGAACAGCCGGGTCGCCAGGGGCATGAACAGGTAGACCACCGAGAGCACGATGGTCAGGGTGATCAGGAAAGTGGCGACCACGTAATTGCCAAGCCAGGCATTCAGTTGCAGCACAGGCCCCCAGATCAGCGGCACCAGCAGGGTGTGCGGCAGAATGACCAGCATAGTCAACAACGCCTGTTTCCACCGTGGCGGTGGCGAGGCGGCATCAGCCTGGGTGGAAAACCAGAATTCATGGACCGGGTGGACTTCGGTCTGGTCGCCGTCGGCCAGCATCGGCGCGGCTTCGTCGACCAGCGCCCGGCGTTGCGGGGAGTCGAGCCAGCGCTGCATCGCCTCGGTGGAGCAAAAGCGCAGCACGCAGGTGAACAGGTCGAGGCCGCCGCTCTTGCCGCGAATCACGTCCACGCCCAGATGCCCTTCGTACTGCCCGGCAACCCCGACAATGCGCCGCAACCAGGCTTCATAAGGCGCTTCCAGGCCAGCCTTGACCCGGTGCTTGACGATCAGCGTCACGACCTCATCGGAGTCCGGCCGCGCGCTGGCCTCGAGGCGATTGGAATCAGACATAACGCAAGGCTCCGGCGAAACGATCATTGAGGGCCAGCCGTCCCGGGCCGGCGATAAGAATGCTGCTGAACAGGATCAACAGCAGCCAGGCGAACTGGCCTTCGGCCAGGCTCCACTGCGGGTGCACCACCAGCAATGCCACCAGCAGCACCGCGAGGATCGGCAGGCAGGCCAGGCGCACCGCCACCCCGGCGACGATCAGCAACGGGCACAGCACCTCGGCGAAGATCGCCAGCATCAGCGTCAGGTTGGCGCCCAGCTGGAACGGGTCTTCGATGCGTTGCAGCTCAGCGCTGTAGTCGAGCAGTTTCGGCAGGCCGTGCACCCACAGCAGAAACAGCCCGGCGCTGACTCGCAAAAACAGCAGCCCGAGGTCCCGGGCCCGTTCATCCCAAGGTGAAGCGTTCATTGGCGCACCCACACAATTTGAAAAATCCCCGGCGTCGACGCCGAGAGTGAATGGTGCCGCTGCACGGGCGGGAAAAATTGAACATATGTGCTCTCTTCGCCCCAGGGCCCGGCACGACCGCCCGCATCTAGGCAGAGTGGATCTTCAAGGGCTCGGACATGAACTGGGCGATCCGCGAACGCAACCAGCGCTCGGCCGGATCGTTGTCGTGCACCCCGCTCCAGGCCATGGACAACTGCGCCGCCTCGATGGCGAACGGCGGGTCCTCGGCGCGCAAGGCACAGCCTTCGACCAGGGCACAGGCCGCGTAGTCGGGCACGGTGGCGATCATTTCGGTGCCGGCGAGCAAGGCCCGCAAACCGCTGAACTGCGGCACACCTAACACCACGCGGCGGCTGCGTCCGACCTTGGCCAGGTCAAGGTCGATATTGCCGCTCAGGTCGCCGGAGAACGACACCATGGCGTGGGGCCGCCGGCAGTATTCATCGAGGGTCAGGGGCTCCGGCCGATTGTCACCGCGCAGCACC
Organism: Pseudomonas sp. GW531-T4; assembly: GCF_017349615.1. Classification (NCBI taxonomy): domain Bacteria; kingdom Pseudomonadati; phylum Pseudomonadota; class Gammaproteobacteria; order Pseudomonadales; family Pseudomonadaceae; genus Pseudomonas; species Pseudomonas sp. GW531-T4. The sequence continues at coordinate 11,831 of NZ_JACMZT010000032.1, read as the reverse complement.
TTGCAGCCGATATCGCGCAACTTCTTGCGCTTGGCATTGGCCGGCAACTCGGTGGTGTAGCTGACCCCGACCGAGATCTCCCCCGAGGCCAGCAAGGCCGGCATCAACAGGTAGTTGGCCCGGCGCACCACCACGACTATGCCCGGGGCCTCCTCGCGCAACTGGCTCAACAACGGCGGGAACAGGCCGAACTCGGCATCGTCCGAGAGGCCGATGCGGAACAGGTCGCAGCTGGTCGCCGGATCGAACTCCTTGGCCCGGCTGACCGCGCCCGAGATCGCATCCATCGCCGGTTGCAGCTCCTTGAGGATCACCAGCGCCCGGGCCGTCGGCTCCATCCCGCGGCCGTTGCGCAACAGCAGCGGATCGTCGAACAGGTCGCGCAGGCGGCCGAGCGCGGCGCTCACCGCGGGCTGGCCCATGAACAGTTTTTCCGCGACCCGGGTCAGGTTCTTTTCGAACATCAGGGCCTCGAAAATCACCAGCAGGTTCATGTCGATGCGGCGCAGATCGTTACGGTTCATAGCGGCAGTCCCCTTGTGTGTTCAGCCAGCGCACGTCACTCGATCATCGGCACCTTGGCCGCCCGCTGGTAAGGCCCGTACTCGGCCGGCACCCACTGGAAATGCCCATCCACCGCGGCGATATGGCCCACGCCCGGGAACGGCAGGTGCGCCGCGGTCACCCAGGTCTTGTTGCTGGCCGCCTCGCTGAAGACCTTGGCCCGGGCCTTGATCGCCTGCTGGTTGTCGACGTCGAAACGGATCGACACTTCCGGGTGCTCGAACTGCACCGCCAGGTTATGCACCAGGTCGCCCATGAACAGGATGCTCTGGCCCTGGGAAGTGAAGCGGTAGGTGGTGCTGCCCGGGGTATGCCCGGCTTCCAGCTGGGCCTCGACGCCCGGCACCGGCGACTGGCCGCTGGCGAAGGTCTTGAAGCGTCCGGCGGCGCGGTACGGGGCGGTGGAGTCCTGGGCGATCTTGAAAAACTCCCGGGCACCGGCGGGCGCCTTGGCCAGCGCCTGCGGATCGAGCCAGTAGTCGGCTTCGGCCTGGGCGGCGTAGACCGTGGCGTTGGCGAACAGCGGTTGTTGCTTGCCATCCACCAGCCCGCACACGTGGTCCAGGTGCAGGTGGGTGAGCAGGATGGCGTCGACCTGCTCCGGGCGATAACCGGCGGCCTGCATGTTCGCCGTGAGCATGCCGGCGGTGGCGCCGATGCACTGGCCGGCGCCGGTGTCCACCAGGATCAGTTGCTTGCCGGTGTTGACCAAAAAGGCGTTGAAGGCGGTCTGTACCCCCGGGGTCTCGATCGAGCGGCGGGCCAGCAAGGCGCGGATCTGGCCCTGGGTCATGCCCTGGAGCAGCTTCGGCGACAGGTCGTTGTAGCCATCGAACAGCGCCGTCACTTCGTAGTCGCCCACCGCCAGGCGGTAGTAACCGGGTACCTGGGTGCCCTGGACCGGTGCCTGCGCCTGGGCGCCAAGCGATGTCAGGGCCAATGCCAGGGCTGCTCCGCGCAGCGTGCACAGCAGAGAATGCGTCATGCCTTCACCTTTTTGATCGAGTCAGAAAAACGGCCACTCCCGAGCCAGCCGTACAAGGTCGATCATGCACCGGCCGCGCGCCGCAAAAATTGCAGCCATGTGCTCAGTTGCGGCCACTGCCCACCTGCGGATTAACGGAATTAACAACGTTTAACTCGCAAGCCCCCGCCACGCCACCAAGAATGAAGCCCTCTGCGCAGACCTGTTTTCTAAATCGGGAAGCGCCCGACCCACCCTGCGGTGCGTCGGCGCATGCCCACCGACACGGAATTTCGTCATGGCCCACGCTCAGCACAACGCCGTCAGGGCGCCCGCCCCACAAAGCCGAAAAACCACCCCCGGCGGCCTTTCTCCCTGGCGCGAAAGCCTGGTCAAGCAAATGATCCTCGACGGCCTGAGCAGCACCCTGGAAGTCACCGAGCTCGCCCGGGCCTGCGCCCTGTCCCGCAGCCATTTCTCCCGCGCCTTCAAGTGCAGCACCGGCCTGTCGCCCCAGGAATGGATCCGCTGCCAGCGCATCGCCCGGGCCAAGCAACTGATCCAGGACACCGACCTGACCCTGACGCAGATCAGCCTGGAATGCGGCTTCTGCGACCAGGCGCACTTCTGCCACATCTTCACCCACAGCGAAGGCATCAACCCGTTCGCCTGGCGGTGCCGGGTCCTGCGCGCCCGCCCTTGCCTCAACCAGGCAAGCGCATAAGGCCGCGACACGCTTGAGATCCGGCAATAAAAAACGCCGAGAGGCAAAAACCTCCCGGCGTTTTTTTATGGATCAGGCGCAGGTCGCCGAGCGACTCAGGCCTCGATGAACGCCAGCAGGTCGGCGTTGAGCTGATCCTTGTGGGTGTCGGTCAGGCCATGGGGCGCGCCTGGGTAGACCAGCAGCTTCGCGTCCTTGACCAGCTTGGCCGAGGCAATGCCGGCGGCTTCGATCGGCACGATCTGGTCGGCGTCGCCGTGCACCACCAGGGTCGGCACGTCGAATTTCTTCAGGTCTTCGGTGAAGTCGGTTTCGGAGAAGGCCTTGATGCAGTCATAGGTGTTCTTGTGGCCCGCCATCATGCCCTGCATCCAGAACCAGTCGATCATGCCCTGGGACGGCTTGGCGCCAGGCTGGTTGAACCCGAAGAACGGCCCGCTGGCGACGTCCTTGTACAGCTGCGAACGGTCGGCCAGCGACGCTTCGCGCAGGCCGTCGAAGACTTCGATCGGCAGGCCGCCAGGGTTGGCCGCGGTCCTGAGCATCAGCGGCGGCACCGCGGAAATCAGCCCGGCCTTGGCGACCCGTGCCGTGCCGTGGCGACCGATGTAGCGCGCCACTTCGCCACCGCCGGTGGAGAAGCCGAACAGCACCGCGTTCTGCAGGTCCAGGCGTTCGATCAACTGCGCCAGGTCGTCGGCGTAGGTGTCCATCTCGTTGCCCGACCAGGGTTGGCTGGAGCGGCCATGCCCGCGGCGGTCATGGGCGATGACCCGGTAGCCCTTGGACGCCAGGAAGATCATCTGCGCCTCCCAGCTGTCGGCATTCAGCGGCCAGCCATGGCTGAAGACGATGGGTTGGCCGCTGCCCCAGTCCTTGTAATAGATCTCGGTACCGTCGCGCGTGGTGAATGTACTCATGGCGTTTTGCTCCTTCAGGGGGTTGGGTGACTCAAATCGATGAATGGGCCATACGCTCGGCCAGGCGCGCCACCCGCTGGCCCAGGTGCGCGGCGGTGCGGCGGTCTTCGAGCGGGGGTGCGTGTTCGGGGGACTGTTCGACATTCGACTGGGCCATGGCGCCCAGGGAACTGCCAAGGCGATTCAACTGGCCATCGAATACCCCGCTGCTGGAGCGCGCCGGCAGCAGGTCGAGGCCGACCCAGATCATCGAGTGCTGGGCCGCGAAGACCGCCATCTGCAACAAGGTGTTGAGCTTGTCGCCACACAGGCAACCGGAATTGGTGAAGCCGGCGGCGAGCTTGTCGCGCCAGGGCTGGGCCAGGTAGAAGGCCGCGGTGGCTTCCATGAAGCCCTTGAACGGCGCCGAGGCGCTGCCCATGTAGGTCGGCGCGCCGAAGATGATGGCGTCGGCCTGGTGCAGGCGCTCCCACTGGTCGTGCACCTCCTCGACCGGGATCAGCCGGCAGGCGCTGTTCAGGTGGCTTTCCACCCCCTGGGCCACGGCTTCGGCCATGACCCGGGTATGGCCATAGCCACTGTGATAGACCACCACCACCTTGCTCATTCCGGCATCCTCCAGACGTGTTCATCCCTTTTTTCTTCGCGCGGCATGCACGATCGTCCCTTCGATCGGCGACATGAAGACCTGGAGTTTTGGGCGTAGGGCGGATACAGGGCGAGTTAAACGTTGTTAATTTTCAATGGCGCGGGCATCGCCCCTGCCCGCTCGTCGCCAGGACCGCGGCCAATGAATACGGGCCTCATCGCTGGCAAGGAGATTGCTGCGGTCAGCGCACCGGATGCACGCCCGTCCGCGCCGCGTTGCGTTGTTCGGGAAACCTGAGGAACATGCTCGAAAACCGCGAGATAGAAGGTCGTGCCCTTCGTCCGCCCTTCCCGCACAGGTGCCACGGGAAGCACTGGAAAAAAGCAAAGCAGCAGGAGTGAGCCGTTGACCCTAGCCCCCGAACAAGCTGTGCATTTCGGCCCCTACCGGATCTACCCCGGGCAACGCCTGATCCTGGAAGCCGAGCGGCCCTTGCGCCTGGGCCGCCGCTCCATGGACATCCTGCTGATCCTCCTGGAACACGCCGGCGAAGTGGTCAGCAAGCAGCAACTGATCGCCCGGGTCTGGCCCAGGAGCGTGGTCGAAGACACCAACCTGCGGGTGCACATGGCGGCGCTGCGCAAGGCCCTGGGCGACGGCCAGGCCGGCCAGCGCTACATCGTCACCGTGGCCCAGCGCGGCTACAGCTTCGTCGCGCCCTTCTCCCTGGAGCCGTTCTCCCCCGAGCGTTTCGAGCAAAGCCCCGCAGGCGCTCCCACCGAGCCGAGTGGGCATAACCTGCCGGTGCGCCGCACCCGCCTGATCGGCCGCCAGGTGCTGGTGGACAATGTGATGCGGCAACTGGCACGCCAGCGTTTCATCACCCTGGTCGGCCCCGGCGGCATCGGCAAGACCACCGTGGCCCTGCGGGTCGCCGAACAGCTGATCGGCCAGTACCGCGACGGCATCCGCCTGCTGGACCTGGCGCCGCTCAACGACCCGCAAATGATCACCAGCCACCTGGCGACCCTCCTCGACCTGGCGCTGCACGACGGCGAACCGGTGGCCGGCCTGGCGAGCTTCCTGCGCGAGCGGCAGATGCTGCTGGTGATCGACAACTGCGAGCACCTGCTCGACGCCATTGCGCCGCTCTGCGAAAGCATCCTGCGCGCGGCGCCGCAGGTGCATGTCCTGGCCACCAGCCGCGAGAGCCTGCGGGCCGAGGGCGAATTCGTGCAACGCCTGGAATCCCTCGATTGCCCACCGCCCATCGCGGTGCTGGACCGCGCCCAGGCCCTGACTTTTTCGGCCCTGCAGTTGTTCGTCGAACGGGCGATGGCCAGCCACGACAGTTTCGAACTGAGCCACGCCGAACTGCCCCTGGCGATCGATATCTGCCGGCGCCTGGACGGCATTCCCCTGGCCATCGAACTGGCCGCCGCCCAGGTCGGCAACCTGGGGCTCGCCGGCTTGCTCAGCCAGTTGCAAGGCAGTTTTCGCCTGCTGCCCCAGGGCGGCCAGATCACCCCGGGCCGTCATCAGACCCTGCGCGCCACCCTGGACTGGAGCTTCGAGCTGCTCAGCGCCTGCGAGCAGGCCTGCCTGCGCCGGCTGGGCATCTTCCGGGGCGGCTTCACCCTGCAATCGGCCGCGGCGGTGATCGTCGGCGAGCACATCGAAGCCCGCGTGGTCTTTACCTCGATCACCCAACTGGTGGCCAAGTCCCTGCTGAACGTGGAGGTCGGCGACGAGGAAGTGTTCTATCGCCTGCTGGACACCACCCGCAGCTATGCCCTGGAAAAACTCGAGCAGGCCGCCGAGCTGCCGGCTACCCGCAGGCGACACGCCGAACGTTGCCTGGCCCTGATGCACCAGGCCCAGGACGATTGGGAACAGACCCCCTCGACGCTCTGGGTCGAGCGGCACGCCCGCAGCCTGGAAGACATCCGCGCGGCGCTCGACTGGGGCCTGAATGCCCAGGGCCCGCAACAGCTGGCGATCCGCCTGGCCGCGGTCTCCGCGCCGCTGTGGCAGGAGCTGTCGCTGCTCAAGGAACATGGCGCCCATGTGCGCAAGGCCCTGACCCTGCTGCACGCGACAGAGCAGCCCTGCCCGCGCCTGACCCAGGCCCTCAAGCTGGCGCTCGGCAGCGCCTGCTACCACACCCAGGGCAACAGCGCCGAAGCCATCGAGGCCTTCGTCGCCGCCAGGACCCTGGCCGAAGGCAGCGACGATGTGGCCGCCCAGCTCAAGGCGGTGTCCGGGCACATGGCGGTCAACCTCAGTTGCGGCCACTACCAACTGGCCCTGGAGCAAAGCCGGCAGTTCGACCACCTGGCGCTGCGCGACGCCGGCGCCAACGCAATGTCCCTCAGCACCCAGCGCCTGCAGGTGCTGGCCCTGCACTTTGCCGGCGACCAACCGCAGGCCCGGGACAAGGCCGAGCAAGTCATCCAGCTGATGGCCCAGAGCGGCAACCTGAGCCGCTTCACCCGCGGCTTTGGCGTGCAGTACGACCAGAGCGTCGCCGCCCTGACGATCCTGGCGCGGATCCTCTGGTTGCAGGGCCATCCGGAAAAAGCCTGGCGCACCGCGCGCCAGGCCCTGGAGATCGCCTTGCAGATCAACCACGGCACGTCCATCTGCTACACCCTGGCGCTGGCCGGCTGCCTGATCGCCCACTACAACGGCGACACCGCGACCGCCCGCGAACTCCTGCGCCTGCTGCTGGAGCAGGCGCAGAAGCATTCGGTGCTGCTGTTCTACACCTGGGGCCGGCACTATGCGCAGGTCATCGAAGGCGCCCCTGAGTTCTCGCCGACGCAATCCGGCGTCGGGCTGATCGGCGAAATCATGGTGACCCTGGACGGCGCTTTCATCGATAACGCCTTGCTGCAACGGGCCGAAAGCGGCACGGCCGGCTGGAGCACGGCGGAGATCCTGCGCGCCAGGGCCGAGGCGCTGCTGACCGACAATGCGCCTGGCACCGCCGAAGCGGTGCTGCACCAGGCGTTGGCAGTGGCCAGGGCCCAGGGCGCGCTGACCTGGGAATTGCGCAGCGCCACCTCGCTCGCCCGGCTCTGGCAGCGCCAGGGCCAGGCCCGGCGCGCCCATGAGCTGCTCGCACCACTCTACGCCCGGTTCACCGAAGGTTTTGCCACGCCGGACCTAACCCGCGTCCGTGAATTGCTCGATGAGCTGCAACGAGACCTTCCTGACTGACAGCCAGCGGGTCTTGCCGATGGCGTGGGCATGCCGCCGTTCGAACACCCGCAACTGCCCGCTGTGTTCGAGCTTTTCCAGCGCGTAGGCGCGGGTGGTGTTGAGAAAGCGGTAATGCGTCGTGCCCTGGCCCTGCTCCAGCGCCAGCAGCGATTTGCGCGCCAGCTGCGCCATGACCTCGGCCACGCACTCGGGCCGCAGCACCGCACAGCTGATGACGTCGGTGGCGGCCCGCACGGTGAAGGCCGTGTCGAACACCGCCAGGCGCTGCAGCAGTGTCTGCTCCAGCCGGCTCAGGCGTTGATAGCTCCAGTCCAGGGCGGACTTGAGCGTCTGATGCCGCGCCACGGCGGTGCGCCGGCCCTGGGTCAGCAGTTGAAAGCAGTTGTCCAGCTGCGCTTGCAGCCCCACCAGCGCCAGCGCATCGATCTGCGCCGCCGCCAGTTCGATGGCCAATGGCAAGCCATCGAGCCGTCGGCAGATTTCGCGCACCGCTGCCAGGTCCTGTTCCCGCAAGGCAAAGTCTTGCTGGCGGGCCCGGGCGCGGCTGACGAACAGTTGCACCGCAGAATGGCTCATGACCTCGGCCACGCTGTGCAACGCCGAAGCCGGCGGCACCGACAGGGCCGCCAGGCCATGCACGGTCTCCCCCGCAGCCTGTAGCGGTTCGCGGCTGGTGGCCAGGATCGACAGCCGTGGCGCCGAGGTCAGCAACTGCTCGACCACGGCCCGGCAGCGTTCGAGCAGGTGCTCGCAATTGTCCAGCACCAGCAAGGCATGCCGGGTTGCCAGCGCCTCCAGGCCGGCGTCCAGCTCGAGGCTGTGCCTCATGTGCTCGACCAGTTGCGCCGGGTCGTCGATGGCCGCCAGGTCGATGAACCACACGCCATCGCAGTAGTGCTGCAACAGCAGCTCGGCGACCCGCAGCGCGACCGTGGTCTTGCCGATCCCCGCCGGACCGACCAGGGTCATGAAGCGGCGCACTGGCAACTGCCGGACCAGGCTGCCGACCAGCGGGTCGCGACCGGTGACCGGGGTCAGCCGTGCCGGCAGGTTGTGTTGGGGTTTGTGCAGGCTGGCCAGCGCGACCGGCTCTTCTTGCGCCTCGCGCAGCACCGGGGCGATGAAGCAATAACCGCGCTGCGGAATGTTGACGATGTAGCCTTGCCCGTCCGGGCCTTCGCCAAGGGCGCGCCGCAGGGCGGCGATGTGCACGCGCAGGTTGATGTCCTCGACCACCGAGTTCGGCCAGACGCAGGCGATCAGTTCGTCCTTGCCCACCACCTGGCCGGCGCGCTCGACCAGCACCCGCAGGATGTCCAGGGCACGCCCGCCCATGCGCAACGGCCGATCGCCGTCCAGGACCAGCCGCTGCCGCAGGTGGAAGGCGTAGGGGCCGAACCGCAGCACTGCATCACTGTTCAAGTCTCTGACGCTGTTCATGCGCATCCACGTGCTGGAAACCCGGCCTGGCGCCAGGCTCCCGCACCTCCATTACCAAGAATTCCCCAGTATCTTGGCAGGCAGCGATGACGGTACAACCGCCCTGGAGGGAGCGTCACGGCCATCGCGGTGCGCCAGACGGACAAGCCGGCACTAGCTGAACTGTTCGCGGTACTGGGTGGGGGTCAGGCCGAGCTTTTCACTGAACAGAAAGCGCATGTGGCGCACGCTGCCGAAGCCGCTTTTGTAGGCCACGGTCTTGAGCGGCAGGTCGCTGGTCTCCAGCAGGTTCCGCGCGCGGTCGATGCGTGCGCTTTGCAGGAACTCCATCGGCGTCATGTTCACTTCCCGGGCGAACACCCGGGCGAAATGGCGCGTGCTCATGTTCGCCAGGCTGGCCATGCGCTCGATGCTGAAGGCTTCGTCCAGGCGTTCGAGCACATGGTTCTGCACCCGGGTCACCGGCGTTTCCTGCGGCGCCACCGTGGCCATCAACGGGCTGAACTGCGCCTGCCCGCCCTGGCGCTTCATCACCACCAGCAACACCTTGGCCACGTCCTGGGCGACTTTCTTGCCATGGTCGCGGGCGACCACCGCCAATGCCAGGTCGATGCCGGCGGTGACCCCGCCCGAGGTGATCAGGTTGCGGTCCTCGACGAAGATCTGATCGGTCTCCACCGTTGCCTTGGGGAAGGCCCGGATCAGGCGCTCCGTGTAGTGCCAGTGGGTCGTCACCCGAAACCCGTCGAGCAACCCGGCATGCCCGAGGATGAAGGCCCCGGTGCAGATCGAGCCATAGACGGCCGAGCGGCGCACGGCTCCCGCCAGCCAGTCGAGCAAGGGTGGATGCTTTTCGTTGTAGGCCCCCGGCCCCCCGGGCACCAGCAGCAGGTCATAGTTGTCGCGCGCCTGGTCGATATGCATGTCGGCCTGGACGCTGACGCCGTTGGAAGCGCGCAACGGGCCGTGCTCGGTGCCGATCGTCGAGAGCTGGTAATGGTCCTTCGGCTCCAGATAACGATTGGCGATGGAAAACACCTCCATGGGCCCGGCCATGTCGAGCAGGAGAAAGTCTGGAAACAGCACCATTGCCACGGTTTTCATGGGTAAAGATCACTGATATCAAAGGGTTAAAAGCCTAACGCCGACCCTGCAGATTATGCCCGGACGGCGCGCGATCGTCGGACAAGAATACGTGATTCAGCGCACAAAATTGTCAACCCGAAAGGGACAGTCTTTCAGTTTCCATCTACTTATTGCATCACAGGGTAAACATTAGCCTTCTCCTCAACCGGACGAATTCCCGTCCCGACAGGAGATTCCCCCATGCTGACCCTTCGCAAAGCCTCTGATCGCGGCGCCGCCAACCACGGTTGGTTGAAGTCCTTCCACACCTTTTCCTTCGCCAACTACCGCAACCCGCGGGAGCAGGGTTTTTCCGACCTGCTGGTGATCAACGACGACCGGGTCGCCGCCGGCAAGGGCTTCGGCCAGCACCCGCACCGGGACATGGAGATTTTCTCCTATGTGCTCGAAGGCGCCCTGGAACACAAGGACACCCTGGGCACCGGTTCGGTGATCCGCCCTGGCGACGTGCAACTGATGAGCGCTGGCAGCGGCGTGGCGCACAGCGAGTACAACCACTCGGCCACCCAGCCTGTGCACTTCCTGCAGATCTGGATAGTGCCGGATGTCAGCGGCGCCAGGCCGCGTTACCAGCAGGAGCATTTCAGCCCGCAGCAAAAACGCGGTCGCCTGCAACTGATCATCTCCCCCGAGGGCGCCGACGGTTCGCTGCAGGTGCGCCAGGATGCGCGGGTCTATGCCGGGCTGATCGATGGCCAGGAAAGCGCCACCCTGACGCTCGACGCCGACCGCTACGCCTATGTGCATGTGGCCCGCGGCTCGGTCGAGCTCAACGGCCTGTCCTTGCAGGAAGGCGATGGCGTGCGGGTCCGCAAGGAACAGGCACTGACCTTGAGCAACGGCGCGGATGCCGAAGTGCTGGTGTTCGATCTGCGGGCGCAGGAACTGCCCGAGATGCCTTGACCGGCACTGGCCTGGGGGCGTTTGCCCCCGGGCCTGACTGGCGAACGGCCAAGGCCCCGCAAGCGTTTGAGGCGATATCGGCGAGGCATATCCGCTATCGATGCCGATGATTTCCGCCGCACAGGCGCCGCCTTGCAGAATCCACCCCAGCCCATCCCTTTCCACCGCTCACCCATCAAGGACGCCCCCATGTCAGCGCCTACCACCGCGACACTCCCCATGCGCAATGCAGTCTGGCTGCATATTTTCGCCGGCCTGTGCGCCAGCCTGGTCAGTATCGGGCTGGCGCGCTTTGCCTATACCCCGCTGATCCCGCAACTGATCCAGGCCCACTGGTTCGTCCAGGCCGACGTGGTCTACCTCGGCGCCGCCAACCTCGCCGGTTACCTGATCGGTGCGCTGATCGGCCATCCCCTGGGCAAGCGCCTGAGCAATCCGCGGGTGCTGCGGCTGATGCTGGTGGTCGCCACCCTGTCGTTCTTCGCCTGTGCCTGGGCCCTGTCCTTCAGCTGGTTCTTCGTCTGGCGCCTGCTCTCGGGCATTGCCGGCGGCGCCATCATGGTGCTGGTGGCCTCCACCGTGCTGCCCCACGTACCGGCGGCGCGCCGAGGCGCGGCCAGCGGCGCGATCTTCCTCGGCATCGGCCTGGGCATCGCCGGCTCCGGCACCCTGGTGCCGGCCCTGCTGGAATGGGGCCTGCGCGACACCTGGCTAGGCCTGGGGCTGGTGGCCGCGGTGCTGACCGCCGCCAGCTGGTTCTGCTGGCCGCAGAGCCAGCCCGAGCCCGCTGTCGCGGTGAAGGCCAGCGAGCCGGCCAACCATGAAGACCCGGCGTCCGGCCGCGGCCTGCGCCTGCTGTTCACCCAGTACGCCTTGATGGCCACCGGGCTGGTGCCGGCCATGGTGTTCCTGGTGGACTACGTGGCCCGCGGCCTCGATGCCGGCACCCATGTGGCGGCGCTGGTGTGGGTGATGTATGGGGTCGGCGCGATCTTTGGGCCGATGGTCTACGGCATGCTCGCCGACCACCTCGGGGCCCGCCGCAGCATCCGCTGGGTACTGATCGTGCAGGCGCTGGCGGTGGGCGCGTTGAGCATCACCAGCCAGCCGTGGCTGCTGTGCGGGCTGGCGGTACTGGTCGGCTCGTTCCCACCCGGCATCGTGCCTCTGGCCCTGGCCAGGGTCCACGAACTGAAGCAACACGCCCATGCCCAACAGGTCGCCTGGAGCCGCGCGACCGTGGCCTTCGCCAGCTTCCAGGCGCTGGCCGGGGCCGCCTACTCGCTGATCTTCAATGCCAGCGGCGGCCATCATCAGCAGCTGTTCGTGATCGCCAGCCTGGCGTTGCTGCTGGCC
>NZ_JACMZT010000031.1:0-77757 GCF_017349615.1 Pseudomonas sp. GW531-T4 | reverse complement strand
ATAATCGATGAGTATGGGAAGACATGGCACTACTGAGTGAGTACGAACAACGGCAGGTCGCCGAGGCGATCGCCCGGGTCGAACAGCAGACCGATGCCGAACTGGTCACCGTGCTGGCCGCCCGCGCCGACGACTACGCCTATATCCCCTTGCTCTGGGCCAGCCTGCTGGCGCTGATCGTGCCGGGCGTGGTGCATTACGCCACCGGCTGGATGAGCATGCACCTGTTGCTGCTGGTGCAGTGGGCGACCTTTATCGTGCTCTGCCTGGTGTTCCGCATCCCGCGCATCACCACCCGCCTGATCCCGCGCTCGGTACGCCACTGGCGCGCCTCGAACCTGGCCCGCCGCCAGTTTCTCGAACAGAACCTGCACCACACTGTCGGCAGCACCGGGATGCTGATCTTCGTCTGCGAAGCCGAGCGCTATGTGGAGATCCTGGTGGACGAGGGCATCTCCAAGCGCCTCGACGACAAGACCTGGGACACCATCGTCCAGACCTTCACCCAGCAGGTGAAGCAGGGGCAGACCCTGCAAGGCTTCATCACCTGCATCGAGGCCTGCGGCGAACTGCTCAAGGTGCATGTGCCGGTGACCCACGTGCGCAACGAACTGCCCAACCGCCTGGTGGTCCTGGCCTGATTTCCCCTCCGTTCCTGTAGCCGCTGCCGAAGGCTGCGATCGGCCGAAGGCCGTGGCGTCCGTAAGATCGCTGGAGGTCCTGCGGACCTTGCGCAGCCTTCGGCAGCGGCTACAGGAGGCCCGCTCCCGCAGAATCTGCACCGCCGGGTAAATAACTCCGTGCCCCGGCGGGCCATCCCCCCTAAAATACCCGCCATTCCCCGATTCACACCCCGCATCGCCCGAGGCGTCTTTTACATGTCTGCAACCGCAACCCCCGCCAGCCTTGCGCCGGATCATCACGCCCAGTTTCTCGAGCTGCTGGAAACCAGCCTGGCGCAGAACGCCTTTATCAAACTGGTGCTGGCCAAGCATGTGGGGGCCGAGGCGGATTTGCAGCGGCTGATCATCAAGCAGCTGACGGTCAAGGAGCAGCCGTGCCTGTCCTTCGTCTACCGCTACAAGACCCGCGACATCACCAAGAACTTCCCCCTGGAAGAAGGCGTGGCGCTGATCGCCGGGCTGCTGCCGGCGTCGTTCAAGAACGCGCACCTGCTGTCGCTCACCGATGAAGTGCAGCTCGAATACAGCAAGAAGGGCAAAAGCTCGCTGTTCAAGGGCAAGGCCCAGCAGCAGCGCGAAGTGCCGTCCGCCGAGCACAACCGCGAGAAGAATCGCTACCTGGAGTTGAGCCGGCCCTTCCTCACCGACCTGGGGGTGACCAACAAGCAGCACGAGTTGATCCCGGCGATGTCGCGCAAGTGGAAGCAGATCAACAAGTTCATCGAGGTCTTCAGCCATGCGCTGAGTTCGTCGCCGATCGACCTGCAGCAGCTGGTGCGGGTGGCGGACTTCGGCTCTGGCAAGGGCTACCTGACCTTCGCCATCCACGACTACCTGTGCAACACCTTGCAGGCGCAAGGGCAGGTGACCGGTGTCGAACTGCGCGAAGACATGGTGACCCTGTGCAACGCCGCGGCGGCGCGCCTGGACCATCAGGGCCTGGAGTTCAAATGCGGCGACGTGCGCAGCGTGGCGCCGAGCGAGCTGGACGTGATGATCGCCCTGCATGCCTGCGATATCGCCACCGACTACGCGATCCACACCGGCATTCGTTCCGGTGCGTCGATCATCATGTGCTCGCCGTGCTGCCACAAACAGATCCGCCCGCAGATGCAGAGCCCGGCGCTGCTCAAGCCGATGCTGCAATACGGCCTGCACCTGGGCCAGCAGGCGGAGATGGTTACCGACAGCCTGCGCGCGCTGTTCCTCGAAGCCTGCGGCTACGAGACCAAGGTCTTCGAGTTCATCTCCCTGGAACACACCAACAAGAACAAGATGATCCTCGCGGTCAAACGTGCCGAACCCCAGGACCCGACCCAGCTGCTGGCGAAGATCGGCGAGCTCAAGGCGTTCTACCACATCAGCGAGCACTGCCTGGAAACCCTGCTGCGGGCCGACGGCTACCTGGGCTGACCACGCGCCTGTAGCCGCTGCCGCAGGCTGCGATCGGCACCGAAGGGGCCGCAAACCAGGCGACGCGCTACATCTGACAGGGCCGGGATACCGCCTTTGCGCCGGCTACGCCGTCGATCGTCCGAACGCGGCCCGAACCTGCGGCAGCGGCTACAGGGCGCGTGCTGGGGTTGCTTGCTGCACGGCAGTCTTGCGCCCGAGCATCACGGTAAGGATCACGCCCACGGCGAACAGCCAGGTGACCGGTTCCACCTGTTCGCCGAAGAACAGCGCCGAGAAGGCGATGGTGAAGAAGATCTGCAGCAGCTGGATCTGGCTGACCCGGGCGATACCGCCCATGGCCAGCCCGGCGTACCAGGCAAAAAAGCCGATGAACTGCGAGAACAGCGCCACGTAGCCGAAGGCCCACCAGGTCTTCGTCGAGACCGCACCCTGATGCTGCGCCGCGAGGTACCAGACCGGGCCGATCAACAGCGGCGTCGACAGCACCAGCGCCCAGCAGATCACCTGCCAGCCGCCCATCTCCCTGGCCAGCCGGCCGCCTTCGGCATAACCCAGGCCGCCGACCGCAATCGCCCCGAGCATCAGCAAGTCACCGGCCTGGATACTGCCGGCGCCGCTGATCAGCGCGTAACCCAGGACCAGGGCGCTGCCCAGTGCGGCGCAGCCCCAGAAGGCTTTCGACGGCCGTTCATGGGACAGCCACGCCGCGTACAGCGCCACGCACAAGGGTTGCAGGCCATTGACCAGCGCGCCGTGGGACGCCGGCAGGGTCTGCATGGCCCAGGCCGACAGCACCGGAAACCCCAGGATCACCCCGGCGATCACTAGGCTCAGGCCCTTGATCTGGTGCCAGGTCGGCCACTTTTCCCGCCGCCAGAGCAACAGCAGCGCCGCCGGGATCGCCGCGAACAGCGCCCGTCCCAGGCCGTTGAGCAGTGGGTGAAGTTCCTGCACCACGATGCGGGTGAAGGGCAGGGTCAGGCTGAAAATAACCACGCCGAGCAGGCCCAGGGCCATGCCGGTGTTTTCGCGGGAAGACATGATGACAACCGTTTTTTATTGGGGAAGGGCAGGTGCGCTTATCTAGCCATAAACCCACCGCGGCACCCTGTTACAGCTGTACGCAGAGTTATCCATACAGTTCGGCTTCTGTAGGAGCGGCCGGTCGACGCTCGATTGCCCGCGATGAACGATAACGCGGTGTATCAGGCAATCCACGTCGCTTTTATCGCGGGTAAGCCTCGTTCCTACGGGGCAGCGGAGAGCATGCTCTTCTGTAGGAGCGAAGCTTGCTCGCGATGAACGATAACGCGGTGTATCAGGCAATCCGCGTCGCTTTTATTGTGGGAAAGCCTCGTTCCTGCAGGCCATGGATCACGCTTTTTTGTAGGAGCGAAGCTTGCTCGCGATGAACGATGACGCGGTGTATCAGGCAATCCGCGTCGCTTTTATTGTGGGAAAGCCTCGTTCCTGCAGGCCATGGATCACGCTTTTTTGTAGGAGCGAAGCTTGCTCGCGATGAACGATGACGTGGTGTGCCAGGTAATCCACGGTGCCTTTATCGCGGGCAAGCCTCGCTCCTACGGGGCCGGAGTATTGATGCGTTTCTGGGGTGAGGCGTAGTACCGGGTTATTACCCGGCTCCACAGATAAGGACTACCTTGAACATTCCTGTTTTCCCTTGAAGAGGAGTCATCTCCATGGCCGCGAAAAAAATCCTCATGCTGGTCGGCGATTACGTCGAGGACTACGAAGTGATGGTGCCGTTCCAGGCGCTGCTGATGGTCGGCCACACCGTGCATGCGGTGTGCCCGGACAAAAAGGCCGGGCAGACCGTGCGCACCGCGATCCACGACTTCGAAGGCGACCAGACCTACAGCGAAAAACCGGGCCATCAGTTCGCCCTGAACTTTGACTTCGCCAAGGTCGAGGCGACCGATTATGACGCGCTGCTGATACCTGGCGGTCGCGCCCCGGAGTACCTGCGGTTGAACGAAAAGGTCCTGCAACTGGTGCAAGCCTTCGACAAGGCTGGCAAGCCGATCGCCGCCGTCTGCCACGGCGCCCAGCTGCTGGCCGCGGCGGGTATTCTCGAAGGCCGTGAGTGCAGCGCCTATCCGGCCTGCGCCCCGGAAGTGCGCCTGGCCGGTGGGACCTATATCGACATCCCGGTGACGGACAGCCACGTTCAAGGCAATCTGGCGACAGCCCCGGCCTGGCCGGCGCACCCCAGCTGGCTGGCCGGTTTCCTCGGCCTGCTGGGCACCAAAATCACCCTGTAAACGGATGACCCGCTGGCGCTGCTTTTCTGTCAGGAAGCAGCGCCATCGTCCTACTTCCAACCGAGGAGCGCCCAGCATGTGCGAGCTCTACGTCAAAGCCGACCCGATCCTCTACGAGTCCCGCTCGCGCTCGCTGCGCATCTGCGGGGTGGTCACCACCCTGCGCCTGGAGAACCAGTTCTGGGACATCCTCAGCGAAATCGCCGAAGTCGATGGCATGACCACCAACCAGTTGATCGCCAAACTCTACGAAGAAGTGATGGACTACCGCGGCGAAGTGGTGAATTTCGCCTCCTTCCTGCGGGTCAGCTGCACCCGCTACCTGAGCCAGCGCCGCAGCGCCACGCCAGAACTCAGCGTGGTGCGCAGCGCCACCAAATAACCCTGCGATCCCCGCAATCCCTGTAGCCGCTGCCGAGCCCCGGCGAGGCTGCGATCGACTTGGGCGGCACTCCGACGTAGCAGGCGTCAAGCCAGGCAACCCCATACATCAGACATACCGCGTCGCCAGGTTTTACTGAGCCAGCGCCGCAGCACCACCAAATACCCCCACAACCCTGTAGCCGCTGCCGAGCCTTGGCGAGGCTGCGATCGCCTGCGTAGCAGGCGCCAAGCCAGGCGACGCCACACATCAGACATACCGTGTCGCCAGGTTTTACGGGGCTGCGCCCCGATCGCAGCCTCGCCGGGGCTCGGCAGCGGCTACAGGATTCGTTTCAGGTCATGAGGTCGGGCGCGTGCCATCGAGCAGGGCATCCACCACTGCCCGGGCCATTTCCACCGAATGCACCATGGACCAGATCAGCCCGCGCTCGACGCCGCTGGCGCGTTCGGTGATTTCATCGGAAACCTCCTCGGCGCATTTGAGCAGCAGGGAAACGTGCATCAGCGCGTCTTCGGCATTGACGCCGGGCTGCACGGCGAACAGCGGGTTGTGCTGGCCATCGCGCAGGCCAAAGGGGCGGCGGCGTGTGCCTTGCAAGGTGGCGATCAGGCTGGCGTTGGCGCGATCCAGTTCCGGGTCGCGCAGTTTGCGAGGGGCTTGCAGGGGTGGATCGGGGACGAGCTTTTTCATGAGGTGATTTCTCCAGTTGTTCAAGGAACCGCCGGATCTCACTTCCACATGAGAGGTGGCAGCCGTACGTAGGTGTGGAAGACCGGTCTGGAGCCACCGGCGCACCCGAGGATGCCCCACGTACAGCCGCCATAAAACGAACTCACCAGGACTGAAAGTCACTGATGTTTTCGTATGAGACGAATTGCACGCTCTCCAGAACCGAACTTCCACATCCGGGCCGCTGATTTTGCAGCGACCCAGGCAGACTGCCTGATCGGTTTGAGGGGGACAAGACGCTCAAAGGCGTTGGGGATTTTCTAGGAAATACCTTACAAAACAAAGCGAAACTTCTTCTCCGCCCAGCACCTCTCCCTGACCAATACCTGTAGCCGCTGCCGAGCCCCAGCGAGGCTGCGATGGTCCGGGCCACGCTGGTCGCAGGACCTCCAGCGGCTGTGAGAATGTCATCGCGGGCAAGCCTCGCTCCTACAGGTCCGTGGCGATCTTGGCTTGTGTAGGAGCCAGGCTTGCCGGCGATGCGGGCAATGCGCTGTGTCTGACGTACCGCTATCGCGGGCAAGCCTCGCTCCTACAGGTCCGTGGCGATCTTGGCTTGTGTAGGAGCCAGGCTTGCCGGCGATGCGGGCAATGCGCTGTGTCTGACGTACCGCTATCGCGGGCAAGCCTCGTTCTTACAGGTTCGTGGCGATCTTGGCTTGTGTAGGAACCAGGCTTGCCGGTGATGCGGGTAATGCGCTGTGTCTGACGTACCGCTATCGCGGGCAAGCCTCGCTCCTACAGGTCCGTGGCGGTCTTGGCTTGTGTAGGAGCCAGGCTTGCCGGCGATGCGGGCAACGCGGTGTGTCTGACGTACTGCCATCGCGAGCAAGCTCGCTCCTACAGGGATAGGCGTTCCTTTGTAGGAGCGAGCTTGCTCGCGATGGCGATCGATCAGGCAACGCCGCTTCAGAAGAACCGCGTCACGCTGATCTTGGCGTTGCGCCCCAGGCTGGAGGCGTTTTCGCCGCTCAGGGGCGGGCGGTAATCGCGGTTGAACATGTTGTCCAGGGTGAAGTTGACCTCGGTGCCCTTGAGGTACGGCTGCTGCGGTTTCCAGTTGGCGAACAGGCCCTGCACGTTGTAGCGGTCGTTCTCGTACTGGTCCCAGTAGGAATCGCCCGCGGCGCTGGCCGGGCCGCTCGGGTAGATGTCGCTCGGCACGCGGTCGGTCTGGCGTACCCACTGGCCCTGCCAGCCCACTTGCGCATCCCACTGCGGGATTTTCACCCCCAGGGTGGCGACCCACTTGCGTGGCGGGATGTCCCGGGCCCAGACATTCGGCCCCCAGGGGTTGGTGTAGGCGCCTTCATGCTTGCCGGTGATCCAGGAGTAGGACAGCGAGCCGAACAGGTAGGTCGAATCGTAGAAGCTCTCGACTTCGAAGCCCTTGATGGTCAGGTCGCCGATATTGCGGTAGACCCCGATGGTCGGCTGGTTGCACACCTGGCCGATGCTCTTGCCGCTGCTCAGTTGCTCGGGGCAGCCGATCCCCAGGTTCTTCATGATTTCGTCCTTGATCTCATTGCGGAACACCGTGGTGCGGATCTGCAGGCTGTCGGCCTGGGTCAGGACGTCGGAGAAGCGGGTGATGTTACCGGCGCGCAATGCGGTGATGCGCTCCGGGTCGAGGTCGCGGCTGGTGGAGGAGCGGGTGGTGCCGGCCGCCTGGACTTCGTACTGCTCGTCGATCACCGGCGCGCGCCAGGTCTTGCTGTAGTCGGCGAACAGGGCGAATTGCGGGGTGACCGTCCAGAACGCCGACAGCCGTGGCGACCAGCCGGTGTAGGTCTTGTCGCCGTAATCGTGGCCGACCACCGGGTCGGGGCTGTTGTAGACCGGCGCGTCGTTCTTCTGCCCACGGTTGCGCACATGGTCGTAGCGCAGGGACGGGGTCAGGGTGAAGTTGCCCAGGGTGATGGCGTCCTGGATATAGAAGGCGTTGTTGTCGACCTTGCCATGGGGCATGAAGCCCGGCTGGTAATGCCCGTTGTTGTACTTGGGCACCTCGTAGGTCTTGCCCGGCATCCACATGTCCACTTCGCGGTCGTGCTTGCGGATCTGGATGCCCTGGGTCAGGGCATGTTCCAGCGGGCCGGTGTTGAAGCGGCTGGTGTTTTTCAGCGAGAGGATCCTGTCCTCGTAACCCACGGTGATCTTGCGGCCACCGGAGGCCGGCTGGGCATAGGCATTCGGGCCGCGCTCGTCGGTCTGGTCGGTCTTGGAGTCGGAGTACTTGGCCTCGAAGTCGATCCACGGGTTGTCCAGCGGCGTGTACTGGTACTTGGCCTGCCAGGTGGTGTCGATGGTGTTGCGCTGGGCGAGGAAGCGCCGGGTGGCGCCGTCGTAACCGTACTTGTCGATATCGCGCTGGGTCGGCGGCGTCGGGTAGCTCTTGGCCGAGAAGGGCGCCCAGATATCACTGTTGGAGCGCATGTAACTGAAGCCCAGACGATGTTCGTCGGTCAGCTGCATGTTCAGCTTGAACAGCTCGCCGTCCAGGTCCTGGGCGGTGTTGGGCAGGCGCTTGGGGTTGATTGGGTAGGCGTTGCGCGGGTCCGGCTGGGCGCTGGCCAGCTTCATGTCGTCGCCGTCGCGTTTGGTCCAGTAGGCCAGGGCGTCGAAACGCCGGTCCTCGGTGCGCCCGTACACCGCGCCGGTGTAGGCCTGCTCATGGCTGTTGCTGCTGTAGCCGTACTTGAGCATGGCGCCGGTGTCGCGGCCTTCTTGCAGCAGGTCCGGGGCGTCCTTGGTCTCCATATGCACGGTGCCGCCGAAGCCGCCGTTGCCGGTCTCGGGCGAGTGCGGGCCCTTTTCCACCTCGATGCGCTTGATCAGTTCCGGCTCGATGAAGATCGAGCCCTGCTGGTAGCGTTCGAAGCCGCTCTTGGTCGCGCCGTCGACGCTCATCGGCACGTC
This sequence comes from Pseudomonas sp. GW531-T4, assembly GCF_017349615.1. Classification (NCBI taxonomy): domain Bacteria; kingdom Pseudomonadati; phylum Pseudomonadota; class Gammaproteobacteria; order Pseudomonadales; family Pseudomonadaceae; genus Pseudomonas; species Pseudomonas sp. GW531-T4. Next base: position 69,343 of record NZ_JACMZT010000031.1, on the reverse strand, counting down.
TTCGGCATCGCCCAGGCCCCAGATGTTGATGGTCTGGCCGCCGGGCTTGAGCGAGCCGCCGAGGCTGACGCCGGGCAGGGTGGCGATCAGGCTGGGAATGTTGGTGGCCTGGTGGCGATCGATCTCGGCCTGGTTCAGGGTCGAGCGGCCGACCGTGGCGGAGTCCACTTCCAGGCCGCTGCCGATGACGCTCATGGCGCCCAGCTGCAGCGCCGAACTGCGGGTGCTGCTGTTTTCCGCGGGGCGCACCACGTAGGTCTGGTCGACCTTGACCAGGCTGAACTGGCTGCCGCCCAGCAGCTGCTGGATCGCCGCCTCGGGGCTGAAGTCGCCCTTCAGCGCCGGGGCCTTCACGTTGCGCAGCAACTCTTCGTCGAACAGCAACTGGATCTTCGCCTGCTGCGCCACCTGGCTCAGCGAGGCCGCCAGCGGCTGGGCGGGCAGGGCGAAGGCGAACGATTCGGCCTGAATCTGCGCCTGGCCCTGCAGGCTGAACGCCAGGCAGGCGGCGAGCAAGGTCGGACGCGAACAGATGAGCTGCAAGTGATAAGGCACGCGAAACATGAAATCCCCCGGAGCGGCGACAAAGGCCAGAAAAGGTGTGCGTAAACAACGCAGACCGGAGGAAGACGCGTCAGTAAACTAAAACCTCATATGCGAATGAAAAATATTCGCATATGAGGTTCAGCGCCGGGCTTCGATGCGCACGCGGCCGTCGGCCAGGGCCACGGTTTTCACCGGGATCAGCGCCGGCAGGGCCTTGATCAGGGCGTCCGGATCCCGCACATCGAGGTTGCCCGAGACCTTGAAGTTGCCCAAGGCGCCGTCGGCCAATAACACCGGCTGGCGGCGATAGAGGTTCAACTCGTCCACCAGGCTGGCCAGGTCGCGATTGCGAAAGGCCAGGTGGCCGCCGCGCCAGTCGGCGACCTCGGCGACGTTCACGGGCTGTTCCCGCAGGGTGCCGCTGGCGTAGTCATAAATGCCGCGCTGGTGGGCGCCGAGCAGCAGCGAGTCGGGCTTTTGTTCGTCGGGAACGAACGCCACCTGGCCATGGGCGACGCTGACCACCAATTGCTTCTCGCCGCGGCGCACATCGAAGCCGGTGCCGACCACCCGCACCCGCGCCGCGCCGGCATGCACCCACAGCGGCCGTTCCTTGTCGGCGGCGACTTCCAGATACAGCTGGCCCCGGTCCAGATAGAGGTTGCGTTGCTGCGCCGTAAAGTCGATGCGCAAACGGGTGTTGGCGTTGACGTACAGGGTACTGCCGTCGGGCAGGTTGAAGCTGCGCATGCCCTGGCGTTGCGCGGCGATCTGCTGCGAATAGATCGCCGGCGGTGCACCCAGTTCGATGGCCAGCAATGCGCAGACCAGCGCGGCGGCCACCGCCAGGGCCGGACGCCAGCGCGGCTTTTTGCTCAGCGGCAGCGGCGTCGGTCGGTTCAGTGGTTCGAGTTCGGCCAGGTCGGCCCACAAGCGCTCGAACTCGGCATAAGCCCGGGTGTGGGCCGGTTCGCTGGACCAGGCCGCGAAGGCGTCGCGCGTGGCCTGGCTGTGGTCCTCGCGATTGCGGGTGAACCAGCCGGCCGCCTGGGCATCGATGCTGTCGATCTGCTGCTCGGTGTCGTGGGGGCGGGTCATTGCGCTTGCTCCTTGCCGTGTTCCTGTTCCAGGCGCTGCTTGCAGTGCAGCAGGGCAAAGGCGATGTGTTTTTCCACCATGCTCAGGGAGATGCCCATGCGTTCGGCGATCTGCGCCTGGCTCAGGCCTTCGAAGCGGTGCAGCATAAGGGCTTCGCGGCGGCGCGGCGAGAGTTCGGCGAGCACGCTCTTCAAGCGCTCCAGGCGTTGCAGGCGCTGGGCCGCGGGCAGTGGCTCGTGGTGTTCGTCGGCCAGCGGCTCGGGTTCTGTTGCATGCGGTTCGTGGTGCACCTTGTGCCTGACCTTCTGCCGGCGCCAGTGATCGCGCAGCAGGTTGCGCGCCATCTGGAACAGAAAGGCGCGGGGTTGTTCGACCTTGGCCCGGTCGCGGTAATCGAGCCATTGGGTGAAGACGTCCTGGGTCATGTCCGCCGCATCGCTGGCGTTGTCCGTGCGTTTACGCAGGTAATGCAGGATGTCCGCATAGAACCCGCGGACGAGGTCCGCCGAGGTGGGGTCGGGCTTGAAGCGAGACATGAAAATCCTTCGCAAGTACTGCCGGGCAGAAAGGTCGCGAATGATATCGAGAATTATTACTATTTGTCTGCATGAGTTTCGCTTCATGAACCGGATGCGATTTTTCCTGTCTGATGCTGCGTGCCTCAGCAACACACCCCAAACGCTGGTAAACCGGCAAAGACAAGCTTTAATCCGAAGTGCATTCGCATCTTTGGACACTCAGGAGCAGGACCATGGCTGGATGGTATGAATTAAGCAAAAGCAGTGACGGGCAGTTCCGCTTCGTTCTCAAGGCTGGCAACGCTGAAACCATTTTGACGAGTGAGCTGTATTCCTCCCGCAGCGCCGCCGAAAACGGCATCGCTTCGGTGCAGACCAACAGCCCCAACGAGGCCCGCTACGCCAAGGAAGTCTCCAAGGACGGCAAGCCTTATTTCAACCTCAAGGCGGCGAACCACCAGATCATCGGCAATAGCCAGCGCTATTCGTCCGAGGCGGCGCGCGACGGCGGTATCGAAAGCGTCAAGACCAACGGTCCAACCACCACCATCAAGGACAAGACCGTTTAGTTTTCTGCTCTGAAACAAAAGAGCCCGGCAGGACAACCTGCCGGGCTTTTTGTTGGGCGGCGTTTTAAGGCAAGGTGTTTTGCCTGATGCACCGCTATCTCGGGCAAGTTGTGCGGCGCTCCTGCTGGCGTCATCGCGAGCAAGCTCGCTCCTACAGGTCGGTGGCGTCTTTGGCTTCTGTAGGAGCCAGGCTTGCCGGCGATGAGGCCCGCAAGCTCGCCGCTACAGCGAAGGCCCGATCAGCGCACGGCGTGCAACATGGCCTGCAATTGATTACGCCCAGCCTCACCCAGCGGGAACACCGGCCGGCGCGGGTCGCCGACCTGCAGCCCGGTCATGTTCAACCCGGCCTTGATGGTGGTCGGCAGGCCGCCCTTGAGGATGAAGTCGAGCACCGGCAACTGGCGGTAAAACAGCTCGCGCGCGCGGTCCAGGTCGTTGTCCAGCACCGCCTGGTACAGGTCCAGGTTGAGCTGCGGGATCAGGTTCGCGGCGGCGGTGCACCAACCCTTGGCGCCGGCGGCGAAGGCTTCCAGGGCCAGCGGGTTGCAACCGTTGTAGAACGGCACCTGGCCTTCGCCCAGCAGTTGCAGCTTGTGCATGCGCTGGATGTCGCCGGTGCTCTCCTTGACCATGGTCACGTTTTCCACGGCATTGAAGATCCGCAGGATCAGCTCCACCGACATGTCGGTGCCGCTGGTGGCCGGGTTGTTGTAGAGCATGATCGGCACGCCGATGCTGGCGCCGATGGCCTGGTAGTGGCCGAGGATTTCGGCTTCGCTGAGTTTCCAGTAGGAAGCCGGCAGCACCATCACCGCATCGGCACCCTTGGCCTCGGCAAAGCGCGCGCGGCGCACGGCCTTGGCGGTGGTCAGGTCGGAAACGCTGACGATGGTCGGCACGCGCTTGGCGATGTGGCGGATGCTGAATTCGGCGACCTGATCCCACTCGGCGTCGCTCAGGTAGGCGCCTTCGCCGGTGCTGCCCAGGGGCGCGATGGCATGCACGCCGCTGTCGATCAGGCGATCGATGGAACGGCCGAGGGTGTCCAGGTCCAGTTGCTCACCGTTGGCGGTGAACGGGGTGATGGTGTAGCCGATGATGCCGTGAATGTGGGTGTTCGACATGGCGACGCTCCTTTAGCGAATAGGGTGGTTTCAGTTCAGGCAATCGGCGTGTTGCTTGAGGTTCTGCCGAGCGTAGTAGTTGAAGGCGGCGGCGTGGCGCTTGGGTTTGGAGATCCAGTCATGGGCCTCGCGACCGAGCTCCGGCTGGATCGGCTTGATGGTGCCGGCGGCCATGGCCAGCAATTGCAGCTTGGCGGCGCGCTCGATCAACTGGGCGATCACACAGGCTTCCTCGATGCTGGCACCGGTGGACAGCTGGCCGTGGTGCGAGAGCAGGATGGCGCGCTTGTCGCCCAGGGCCGCGGAGATGATCTCGCCTTCTTCGTTACCCACCGGCACGCCCGGCCAGGCCTTGAGAAAGGCGCAGTCGTCATACAGCGGGCACAGGTCCATGTGGGAGATTTCCAGCGGCACTTCGATCATCGACAACGCGGCGACGTGGGTCGGGTGCGTGTGGATGATGCAGTTCACGTCGGGGCGGGCGCGGTACACCCAGCTGTGGAAACGGTTGGCCGGGTTGGGCATGCCGTGGCCTTCGAGCACCTCCAGGTCTTCGTTGACCAGCAGCAGGTTGCCCGCGGTGATTTCATCGAAGCCCAGGCCCAGTTGCTGGGTGTAGTAAGTGCCCGGCTGCGGGCCGCGGGCGGTGATCTGCCCGGCCAGGCCGGAGTCATGCCCGTTCTCGAACAGGATGCGGCACGTCAGCGCCAGCTTTTGCCGGTCGGTCCACGTATTATCCGCCAGGGTGTTTTGCATCTGGGTCAAGGCTTGCTTGACCAGTTGCTCTTTGGGTAGTGCTAATGTCTTGGCCATATCGGTGTCCTTTGGTCGTTTCAATGGACGTCGGATTTGCCAGCTCCCGCTGCTCGCAAGGTCGTTGGGTGAAAGCAAATGACACTAAAGAGGCTATATGACACTTTGTGTCATTGGCAAGGACAAATCGTCGCCTCCTTGATGGGTTAACCGTTCTACATGTCTATCCGTTTGAAATTATTGAGAAAAAAACTTGGCGTGACGCTGGAGGCCCTGGCCGAGAAATCCGGCATGACCAAGAGTTACCTGTCGAAAGTCGAACGCGGCCTGAACACGCCCTCGATCGCCGCGGCGTTGAAACTGGCCAAGGCGTTGAACGTGAACGTCGAGGAGCTGTTCGCCGAAGACAAGGTCAGCCTCGACAGCTACAGCCTGGTGCGCAGCGACGAACGCCAGTCGCTGGCGGCCAACGACCAGGCGCCGGGTTACGCGGTGCTGGCGCATCAGGTCAGCGAGCGCAGCCTGCTGCCGTTCATCATCTATCCGCCCAGGGAGTTCACCGACAAGAGCTTCAAGGAACACCTGGGGGAGGAGTTCCTGTTTGTCCACGAAGGGCAGGTGGAAGTGGATTTCATGAACGAGCGGGTGATCCTCAACCGTGGCGATGCGCTGCACTTCAACGCGCAGAAACCCCACCGCCTGCGCTCGGTGGGCGAGGTGCAGGCACAGTTGCTGGTGGTGGTGCACAGCGGCGAGGAATGAGCCCGCTCCTGCGGATTGTGGATTTTCCTAGACCATCGGCGCCGAACCGCTGCCCGTAGCCGCTGCGCTCGGCAGCGGCTACAGGTGGCGTACCAGCATGAAAACTGTAGGAGCGAAGCTTGCTCGCGATGGCGTCCTTGCGGGCAGACCGCAGTGCCTGGATCGCGGACAAGCCTCGCTCCTACGGATCGCGGGTAGCTTTCAACGTTCGACCGGCACCGACAGCGCAGGCGCGCCCAGGGCATGGCTCTTCGAATCGAAGAAGCGCAGCGTCACTTCCATCCCTTCAAACAGCTGGGTGTAGCGCCGCTTCTGGTTCTGGATAAAGGCCTTGCTGCGCGGGAGGATCGAGATCGCCAGGGTCTGCACTCCGGACTGGCGGATCGCCTGCACCAGGTGGCTGTCCTGGGGGCCGAGGTCGTGGCCGAAGATGCACAGCGCGTCGCTGTGGTTGAGCAACTGCTGGTAGCAGAACGACAGGTAGTCGCTGCTGCGAATGGTCTTGAGCTTGTCCGCCACCGGGCCTTCGCTGACGAACAGCGGCACATCGTCGAGGGTCTTCAGGGTGTTGTTGATGGCGAAGTTGCCCAGCAGGGTGCCCTCGGTGGAACCCAGCTTGCGCGCGGTGCCGTCCTGGTTGCGCACCAGGTGCAGGCCGCCGTGCAGGTACAGCACGCGGGTCTGTTGGCTGGCGGTCTGGCCGATGTCGAAGCTCGGGTCGGCGCCCTGGAACAGGTCGTCGATGCCCTGGGCGTCGTGCTGGATCGCCCAGTAGTTGAGCAGGTCGTAATTGCTGGTGAACACCGTGCGGTAGCGGCGCAGTTCCTGGTTGATCTGCGAAAGACTCGCCGGCTGCACCAGGCGCCACGGAATGTGCACCGCGTGCACGGTATTGATCAGCGCTTCCTTGATCGCGTAGTAGCGATTGCGCGGCGCCGCGGAGCTGACGGCCAGGGCTTTGTTGACCCGGCTGGTGGTCTTCAGCGCGCCCAGCACCAGCTCGAAACTGCGGGTCTGCAGGGCGTCGAACACGCTCAGCTCGGAGGGGCTCAGGGGCTTTTCCTCGACGGTGCGGGCGTTCTCGAACAGCGAGTCGTAGGCGAAGTCTTCCCACACCGCGCGGCTGGCGCCGTTGCCGATCAGCAGGCCGGCGATCGGCGTGCTGGCGCGCAAGGCGTTCCAGTCTTCAAGGTCGGTATCAAATTCCTGGAAATCCATCATCGCGGTTCGTCGTCTCAAGGCAGAAGGTGTACAGGGCGCCGACTTTATCACGACCGACCCTTGAGCCAGATCAACAACGCGCGTGACCGATGGGTCGATCCTGTGCGCATTTGCCGGATCGGCACGGTCGATCCGCCCCTAGCCTGGAGGACGCGCCATGAGCAGCACTTTTTTCATCCCCGCCGTGAACATCATGGGTATCGATTGTCTCGACGAGGCCATGGTCGCGATTCGCAACTACGGTTTTCGCAAGGCGCTGATCGTCACCGACGCTGGCCTGGCCAAGGCCGGGGTGGCCGGGATGATTGCCGAGAAGCTGGCGATGCAGGACATCGATTCGGTGATCTTCGACGGCGCCAAGCCCAACCCGAGCATCGACAACGTCGAGAAGGGCCTGGCGCAATTGCAGCAAAGTGGCTGCGACTTCGTGATTTCCCTCGGTGGCGGCTCGCCCCATGACTGCGCCAAGGGCATCGCCCTGTGCGCCACCAATGGCGGGCATATCAGCGACTACGAAGGCGTCGACCGTTCGACCAAGCCCCAGCTGCCGCTGATCGCCATCAACACCACCGCCGGCACCGCCAGCGAAATGACCCGTTTCTGCATCATCACCGACGAAAAGCGCCACGTGAAAATGGCCATCGTCGACCGTAACGTCACGCCGCTGCTGTCGGTCAACGACCCTGCGCTGATGGTCGCCATGCCCAAGGGCCTGACCGCCGCCACCGGCATGGACGCGCTGACCCACGCCATCGAAGCCTATGTGTCCACCGCGGCCAACCCGATCACCGATGCCTGTGCGTTGAAAGCCATGACCATGATCAGCCAGAACCTGCGCCAGGCGGTGCACGACGGCAGCGACCTGGTGGCCCGGGAAAACATGGCCTACGCCCAGTTCCTCGCCGGCATGGCCTTCAACAATGCGTCGCTGGGTTTCGTGCATGCCATGGCGCACCAGCTGGGTGGCTTCTACGACTTGCCCCATGGCGTGTGCAACGCCGTGCTGCTGCCCCATGTGCAGAGCTTCAACGCCATGGTCTGCGCCGAACGCCTGACCGATGTGGCCCACGCCATGGGCGCGGACATTCGTGGCTTCAGCCCGGAGGAGGGCGCGCAGGCGGCCATCAGCGCCATTCGCAGCCTGGCCCGGGATGTCGAGATTCCCAGCGGCTTGCGCGACCTGGGCGCCAAGCTGACGGACATCCCGATCCTGGCCGCCAACGCCCTGAAAGACGCCTGCGGCCTGACCAACCCCCGCACCGCCGACCAGCGCCAGATCGAGGAAATCTTCCGCAGCGCGTTCTGATACCTACAGATGTTTTACCGCGCGCTCGGGACTTGCTGTCCTGGGCGCGCCGCCGCTGGCCCCAATGCACGAGCTATTGGCGGTCGTCTTGCCAACCGGCAGGCGGCAAGCGCCGGGTGTGGAAAATCCGCAGTATCTGCAGGCGTCCCTGACGTACGCGGTAGGGGATCAGGTAAGGACGATTGGGGACCACCCACTCCCGGGTACCGGGCAGGCGACCTTCGCGACCACTGGCAGGAAAACGGCTCAGGTGTTGAATGCTACTCAGGATGGCTTTGACGAATTCCGCGGCGGCCTGAGGACTGTCCTGTGCAATGTAGGCGGCTTCGTCATCGAGGTTCTTGAGGGCGCTGCGCAGCCACTCAACGTGCATTGCCAGTCCATTTGTTGAGTACGCCATCCAGCTCTTCGGCGCTGGCGAAGTCGCCTGCCTCTGCTTCAGTCAGGGCTTTCTGGATCTCGTTGATTTGCCAGGCTTCGCGGGCCAGATATTCTCTCAGTGCATCCACAGCGAGGAATGACTTGCTGCGGCCTGTCGCCTTGGCCAAGTGAGCCAGGGTATCGGCAACATCATCGGGCAGGCGCAAGGACATGACGGACATGGTGATCTCGATGTAGTGGTTTGTAATACAACATACTACATCGCCAATCGGGGCTCGCCGCCAGAGCCATTCGTCCAGTGCGAACGCTGCTTTGATTCAAGACGATTCAGGACCTTCCTCTTAACAAGGACTTTGCATGCTGACCGGCCTCAACCACCTGACCCTCGCCGTTACCGATCTCAACCGCAGCCTGGGGTTTTACCGCGACCTGCTGGGCCTGCGCCTGGACGCCAGCTGGGACAGCGGCGCCTATCTGTCGCTGCCGGGCCTGTGGTTGTGCCTGTCGCTGGACTCGTCGCGCCGTTCGGCGGAGGTGCCGGACTACACCCATTACGCCTTCAGCATCGAGGCCGGGCATTTCGTGGCGTTCGTCCAGCGCCTGCGTGCTGCCGGTGTGCGGGAGTGGCGCGACAACCGCAGCGAAGGCGCCTCGTTCTATTTCCTCGACCCCGACGGCCACCAGATGGAAGCCCATGTCGGCGATCTGGCCTCGCGCTTGCGCGCCTGTCGGCAGCAACCCTATGCCGGGATGACGATCTTTACCGACGAATGACCGCTCGCCGCCGCTTCAAGACGACTGGCTGTCGCTGTGACGACCATTGTGGGGTGGTGCGGGGGCGCACAAGCCGGCAGAATCCTGCGATCAAAACCGCGCCACCTTCGGCGCTTCGGAGTGTGGCATGACTTCTTCGCTGTTACTGGCTGTCCTCGCCTCGGGCTTTATCTACGGCATTACCCCAGGGCCTGGCGTGCTGGCGGTCTTCGGCATTGGCGCGGCGCGCGGGCGGCGGGCCGGGGCCGGCTTTCTCTGCGGGCATCTGCTGGGCGATGTGGTCTGGTGCAGCACCGCGCTGATCGCCATCGTCGGCGCGCGGGAGATCGGCAGCAGTGCCTTCGATGTGCTGGGCGTGCTCAGCGGCCTTTATCTGTTCTGGCTCGGCCTGCGGGCAATCCGCAGCCAGCGCAGCAGCGGGCAGGAGCCCCAGGGGCCGGCGCGCCAGCCGTTCTGGCACGGCATCCTGTTCGGCCTGACCAACCCCAAGGCGTACCCGGTGGCCGTGGCGACTTTCACCGCGCTGCTGTCCAGTCGTGCCGAGCTGCTCAACTGGTCGATGCTGCCCTGGCTGATCTTCCTCAGTTTCCTCGGCGGCATCGGCGCATACGCTATTCTGATTGGCATCGTCGGTGCGCGGCGGGTGCGGACCCTGTATCAGCGCCACGAACTGGCGATCACCCGGCTTTGCGGCGTGATGTTCATCGGGTTTGCCATCAACGCCTTGCTGCATGCCGTTCCGGGATTGCTGGCGAACAAGGCATAAAGGCTGTTCGCAAGGTTGCGACAGTCACGGACAAGCAGCGGCTTTGCGCCGCTGCCGGAACCCAGGGATTGATACTCGGCGCTTTATCTTCACAGGCAGTGTCGTTCCCTGATGGCAACCAACAACTCCGCGCCCCTGGCCAGTTTCATCGACCTTCTGCTGGATGCCGTCTGCGCGGTGGATGTCGAAGGCCGTTTCGTCTTCGTCAGCGCCGCCTGCGAGCGGATTTTCGGCTACACGCCGGACGAGCTGGTCGGCCGGCGCATGATCGAGCTGGTGCACCCCGCGGACCGTGCGCGCACCTTGCAGGCCGCCGACCGGATCATGGCCGGCGAACCCATGCCCAACTTCGAGAACCGTTACCTGCGCAAGGACGGGCAGGTCGCGCATATCCTCTGGTCGGCGCGCTGGTCCGAGGTCGACCAGCTGCGCATCGCCGTGGCCCGCGACATCACCGAACGCAAGCAGGCCGAGTCGCGGCAGGCGGCGCTGTATGCGATTTCCGAAGCGGCCCATGCCGCCGAGGACCTGCTGGCGTTGTTCCGGCGCGTGCACCGGATCATCGGGGAATGGCTGCCGGCGCTGAATTTCTCCGTCGCGCTGTACGACGAGCAATGCCAGGCGCTGAGCTTTCCCTATCACGTCGACGACCGCGAGCGTTGCCCGGAGCAGCCGGGCACGCTGACCGGCAGCCTGTGTGCCGAGGTGATCCGCAGTGGCCAGCCGTTGCTGCTGACCCCTGACGATTATGTGCCGCTGCCGGATGCCAGCGCCGACCCGCATTCACCCTGCTGGCTCGGTGTGCCGCTGAATTCGCAGAAGGGCACCATCGGCGCGCTGATCGTCAAGAGCGCGCCGGGCGACGAGCGATACACCGAGCAGGACAAGGAGTTGCTGCAATACGTCTGCGCCCAGCTCGCCACCGCCATCGAGCGCAAGCAGCTGCATGCGCGCCTGCAGTACATGGCCCAGTACGACCAGCTGACCCAGTTGCCCAACCGCGAACTGCTACGCGAGCGCCTGCGCAACGCCCTGGCCCGAGCCCGTCGCGAGTCCGGGCGCATGGCCTTGCTCTATGTCGACCTGGACCGGTTCAAGCAGGTCAACGACACACTTGGCCACGCCGTGGGTGACATGCTGTTGCAGGCTGTGGCCAACCGGCTCAAGGCCTGCGTGCGCGAAAGCGATACCGTGGCGCGGATCGGTGGCGATGAGTTCGTGGTGCTGCTCGGCTGTATCCAGCACGCGGAAGATGCCGGCATCGTCGCCGGGAAGATTCGCCAGGCACTCAACGAGCCGCTGCGCCTGGACGGCCATCAGCTGAGCATTCTGCCGAGCATCGGTATCGGCCTGTTCCCCGAACACGGCCATGACGAAAAGCAGTTGTTCAAGCACGCCGACGAGGCGATGTACGCGGCCAAGCGCGCCCAGCGAAGCCCATCCCGCGCTTGACGGAAGCGGCGGAGCTGGCCGTTTTTTTTGCCAACCGTTCGTCGTGGCCGATGCAACTTTTTCAAACCTTCGATGGCCTGAAAACTCTCACTCTGTGCAGGCGCCGTGCGCCGTCACCTGATCAAAGGAGGCCGACACCATGAGCTTCATGGCCACCCATCTGTCCCGCACCTGCCTCGCGCTGCTGCTCGGCCTGAGCGCCAGCGCGGCGTTCGCCCAGTCCCCCGCGGAGTTTATCGATGACGCCTCGGCCAAGGGCATGGCAGACATCGAGGCCAGTCGCCTGGCCCACCAGAAGACGTCCTCCAAGGCCGTCAAGGACTACACCATCGTGGTCATCAACGACCGCACCACCGCCAACCAGCACCTGGCGAAAATCGCCAAAAAGCTCGACCTGCCCGTGGCGCCTAGGGAAGAAGTGATCAGCAAGGCCAAGGCGCTGATCCCCGAGGTCCCGGAAGGCGAAGCCTTCGACGCCGCCTATGCCGAGAGCCAGGTCAAGGCCACCGAAGAGGCCATCGAGCAGATCCAGCAACAGGCCGAAATCACCGAGGTACCGGAACTCAAGGCCTTTGCCGAAGAGACCCTGCCGAAACTGCAAAACCACCTACAAATGGCCAAGGCCCTCAAGGCTGGCCGGGCCCTGGATCAGTTGGATGGCTGAGTGGGGCTCTGCCGCTGATGTGTCTTTGGGCATGACCTGAAGGCGCACCGCGTCCAGTGCCGCCGTTTCCCCCAGGCATTGTTCAATATCGATTCAACTCGGCTTCCGCGCTTGCTCGGGCAGACCGCTGATTTCACGCTGGAATGCCGCTTGTGCCCGGGCACAGGTGAGGATGCGGTAGCGCGTGCTGCGGGAGACGGTTTGGTCGCGAAAGCGCTGGTACACCGGCTGGAAGATGGTGCGGTCCAGGTGGGGTTGCTCCGCGCTCAGGTAGGCCTCGCAAAGCCGGTCGTAATCCTGCTGTGAGATGAAGCGCCGGAACCAGAAGCGGTAGAAGTAACCCAGCAGGAAACCCAGGCTGAAGTCGCGGTCGAGTACCGAGTGGGCGCAGCACTCGAAGTCGATCAGGCGCAGTCGGCCATCGGCGGCGACCAGAATGTTTTTCGGGTGGGGGTCCATGTGCACGAAGTCGTCGTCGAGCATCTGGCCGAACAGCCGGAAGATCGCCGGCAACAGGGTTTCAGCCTGCTCGGGATGGGCCAGCAGGCGGTCGTCGACACTGCAATGATCGGCCCAGAAACCCACCAGCAAGTACTCTTCGCGCAGGAACGGAAAACGCCCCTTGTAGCCAAACGCCGAGACCTGGGGCGAGAGGGCGGATTTGCCCGACACCACCGACAGGTTGATGAATTCGTTGGTCAGGTCGTGCAGGCCGAAGCTGCGCTTGAGCCCGAGGAAGTTCTGCAGCTGCTTTTTCCAGTGAGTCAGGCGGTTGCGCTTGAGCACCCATTGGCGTTCGCCTTCGAGCAGGAATACGCCCCGGGTGTCTTCCGGAATATCCAGCGTGGGGTATTGTTCGGGCTTGGCCAAAAAACGCCGTAGCAGCCTGTCCAGTTCGTGCCGGTGGGATGGATCGAAATGGAAGGTCACGCCATCGATCTGCTGCCGATGCAGCGTTCGGGTGAATCTCCTGAGGTGAAGCATGTAGGGTTCCTGGCCTTGGATGGCGAACGAGGGGGTGGCGCTGTGAGCCTGCGCTGAAACGCGAGCCGAAAGGGCGCGCATCATAATTCATCGCAAGTCCTGGCGTTCACGAAATTGATCCGGGTTGTGCGGCCTGGCGTGCCCTGGCGCTGGAAAAAACCATGTCTTTGCATCGCGGGTGTACGACGGAGTGATTACCCAAAAAGTCCGGGAACAGTTTTATGAGCTGACTCGAAAAATGGTGGGTCAATTTCTCAATGATCAAATCAATGATCGTCTCAGGTCTGCAATGAGTGGTGCTATCCAGCCGTCTCTTGCGGTTGCCTGCGCCTTCGGAGCAGGGAATGCCGATAACGATGATGCAGAAGCAGAGGACGACAAGATGCTGACGAGCTATGCAGCGAGCTGCTCGAGTAACATCGGGCAAGGAGGCTTTCGCGCAAAGTGCCCATGCTTCAGGTCATGGGCACTGAGACGGACCGAGGGGGCACAGCCTCAGGTATTGACCAACCAGCGAGCCTGGCGACTGCCGCGCCAGTTGAAACTGCTCAGTGCCAGCAAGAGCAAGAGTATCGAGTAGATGGCGTAGGTCCCGAGCTTATCGTAGGCCCAACCCGCCAGCAGAATGCCCACGAGTCCGGCAAAGCGGCTGATGAAGTCTATCGAGCCATACCAGCTGCCAATGATTTCCTTGGGTACGGTGAGCTGGATGGCACTGGCTGTGGTACGAAAATACAGCGTGGTACCGAACTGGAATACGAACATGCCGGTGCCCGCGAGCCAGAGGTTGCCGCGCAGACATAACGTGATGCAGACCCCCGAGATCATGATCAGGTGGGACAGCAATATCGTGCCCGGCACCCGGGAGGCCTGGCCACTGGCGCGCAAGGCGAGTCCGCCGGCTATGGCGCCTGCTGCTCCAACTGAGAACAGGTAGCCGGTCTGTGCTTCAGAAAAACCATGAAAGCCCCGCAGCAAGGGGACCCACAGCAGCGCCAGCACGCTGACCACCAGCAGGCAGGTGGCATAGGAGGCAAGGAAATACCGCCAGCGTGGAGCGCGCAACAGATCGATGGTGGCTCTTGATGCGCCGGTGACACTTTCCTGGAAGCGTTGGGCAAACGACGTGCTGCAGATATCGAGGGTCGAGGTCTTCTCATTCAAGGCGCTCAGGCTGATCGTCAAGGCGAGCGCCGCCAGCATGAAGGCAATGGAGGCCAGCAGTGAGATCGACAAGCCGACGTTGAAAATGACCAGGGCGCCGATGACCGGCCCCAGGGTCCTGGCGATGCCATTGAAGGTGGCGAGCAGGCCGTTGATTCTGGGGATGTTGTCAGCGGTGAAAAGGAACGGGATCAAGGCAAACATGATCAGCCGTGAGTACTGATGGATCAGGTCGACGAAGAAGGCAAAAAACCACACCCACTCCACGGAGCTGTCGTAGATCCTGAGGACAAAAACAGCCAGGGCAAACACCGCAATGTTGGCCAGTTGCGTGGCAATGAACAGTTTCCATTTGTTGAAACGATCGATAAAACCCGCGCCTAGCAGGGTTACCAGTATTTCAGCGCTATAGCCGACGGCGTAGGTGGTGGTAACAGCGAGCGTCGTTCCGCTAATGGAATAGGCGAGGTTGGCGAATACCAGGTCGTAGATGGCTTCGGAAAGTATGAGTAATACCCCCAAAGCCACAAAGGACCACACTGACCGCGGCGTTGAATTGAAAGAGGTGTGCACAGAAATTTAATCCGTTAAATTTTTTATATGCCCGGTATCATGCAGCCAGGGCTTTGATGTTGGCAGGCAAGAACGATTGGAGTTCTTCTATGCTGTTGAACTCCTTTTTGGATGTAAGGCTGTCCAGCGCAACAATTTCCATGGCTTGTATCTTGCCCAGGAGTGTACGCAGTGCTCCAGGTTCTTGCAGGTAAGGGGACAGCGCTTTCTCGAACGCTGCAAGAGCCAGAGACTCTTCCGCGTTTTGCGCAGAACCAACCAGATCAGCCAGCTCTTCTTTCCAGGATACTGCTTCTTGAGTTGCTTTCATGTGAATCTCCATGGTGTAAGTAAGTTTGCAACTTGGGTGCACACCCCAAAACTAAGTTCTTTCCAGTGTCTGCTGCTCGAACTTGGCCATCTTGTACAGCAGGATGTCCGGGCAGCGCATGTCAGGTAGTTTGATATTTGGATAGGGCTGGTCGATAGCGAATGGAATCAAGTCCTGACCGAACATGGGAATATCCGAGCGTGGCTCATTCTGGCTGACGAAGACTTCATGTTCACAGCGAACCAGCGTCGGTTTACTGCAGTTGAACGTGTAGGCAATACCTTGTTCGATATGAATGCTGGTGCGTGGATCACAAATGATCTGGAGAGACTTGTGCTGACCGTAAGTGGCGGAGTCATGCCTGAAATCAATCAGGTTCAAGTCGATTTGCAGTTCCTGATTATTGAGGAAGGTATAGGTTTTTTTCGTTCTGGCGTGCCAGTAGTACTGGTGAGGAGTGCCCGGAACGGACGTTGGAAGCACCAGGACGTCGGCCACGCAGGAGGCAGTATTGGGCACCAGCGTATAGGACCTGGCGCCAGTCAGGGCATAGCGGTTGCGTTTTATCCGTACTCCGCAGAACTCCTCGTCCGTCAATCGTTCAGCGACGCTGCGGGCATCGTCCGACCAGGTCTTGGGCTCGAACATCACATACTGTTCGGCGCCGCGAATGGTCACCGGGTATCGGGCCAGATAGGATTTGGGGTTCTCCAGCAAAGACTGGGAAATCTTCGAAAGAAAGCGATGGGCTTCATCGGGCAAGCGGTATCTGTTGGCCTTGATAATTGGAAACTTTGCAAGTTCCGTAGTACGAGGGACTGAAACAAGATCGTTGTCCAGATTCCATGCTGCATTGTCTTGATCCGAGTGCCAGACTGGTTCGTCCCGGGTGACAATGTACTCTAGGTTATCGAAGGTATGAGCCACGCCTCGTGGAATGACCAAGTGTCGATACAGGCTTGGCGAGAATCTGAGTTGGACAACTTGATGGATACTAGGACTGCCTTCTCGGCAATCGACAAAGAAGCCTTCTATTTTCTTGCCGTTTTCCCCCATGAATGTCAGGCGATCGTCCTGGCCGACATGTATGCCATAGGTTGAATAACTGAAGTCGGGTTCATGAGTGACGAAGTCTGATATGAGCGGACCCTTGCTGGACATTAATTTTCGACTGAACCAGCCGTTTCCAGCATAGGTATTACTGACAGAGTTCTTTTCGAATCTGAGGCCTGGAATTAAAAAGTCGGCCTGGTGAGTGTCGTTGCCAATTTCCTCGAACATAGATCCCTCTTTCGATAGAGAAAACGCATCTGCACCAGCGTCTGTCCTGACGTCTTCGGTGTTGTTTGTGTGAACGGCTGTGGCACTGAAAAGTGCTTGTCTAATGGAAAGCTGTCAATAACTTTTTTGTGGGGCTTATGAATTTGTCTGGTCGCCATCTTATGGTGCGCAACGGCACAAAAATAGTGCGAATCATAAAAATCATATGGAACATTAAGTTATAGATTTGAATGTTTCAGATCTAGCATATGTTCTTTTGTTAAGTACTTAGATCGAACCAAAATAGATCGCTCAAGAGAATGGACGGATGAAGGGAATAAACTTCTTTTTTGCAGACAGTCTCCGGTTTCAATCCCTGCGTATTCCTTCATCCGATAAAACTTCAGCCTGCGGGCTGCCCAGGTCAGTGCGCAGCGTTCTGCCGGAACTGCCGTGGGCTGACGCCGGTCAGGGCCTTGAACTGGCGGCTGAAGGCGCTGTGGTCGGTGTAGCCGCATTGCAGGGCGACGTCGGTGATCGGCAGTTCGCCGAGCAGCAGGCGCGAGGCGTGTTCCAGGCGCACCTTGTGGATCATCTGTCGCGGTGTGAGGTGGAAGATGCGTTTGCAGTAGCGCTCCAGCTGGGCGATGGACAGGTCGGCGATGAGGGTCAGGTCGTCAAGGCGGATGGCTTCGTTGTAGTGCTCGCGGATATGCCGGTCGACCGCGGCCAGGCGTTCGTAGGCCGGGTGCGCGTCGCGGGCGGCCTGCAGGTCGAGGGAGATGCCGGCCATGCCGATGATCCGCCCGTCGCGCCCATGCAGCGGCAGCTTGTGGGTCAGGCACCAGCCGGGTTCGCGGCTGCCGTACAGGTGCAGTTCCAGTTGGCCCTTGATGGTGATGCCCTGGCGCAGCACGCGCTGGTCCTGCTCGGTATAGACCGGGCCGAGCACGGCGGGAAACACCTCGGCCGAGGTCTTGCCCAGCAGCGGCGCGACGTTCTTGAAACCGCAACGCTGGGCCAGGGTCAGGTTGGCGGTGAGGTAGCGGGCTTGCAGGTCCTTGATGAAAAACACCGCGTTGGGCAGGGTGTCGAGCAGCGGGATCACCAGGGCCATGCTGCCCAGCAGGTCGTGAATATCCTCGGGCGCCTGGCTGGCGATGGCTTCGGGCAGGCGGTGCAGCTGAGCGGTGTCGATCATCAAGGGCTGCTCTTGTTAGGGGGCGGGGCGCGCCCCGCGACTTCGGGTCTACTGGCTCATCCTTGAATCCCACGGCGCCGTTGGCGGGCGGCCAGCGGCAACGGTCTGCTCGTCACTTCGCGCCGGGCGTCGACTCCATCAGCAAGGTCTCGATCCGCGCCGGCACCAGGGGCGCTCGTGGTGTCGGTACGGTCCAGCCGAACAGGGCCTGTGCCGCCGTGGCGCAAACCCGCCCCTGGCAGGCACCCATGCCGCAGCGGCTGTGCAGTTTGGCCTCGCTCCAGCCTGCTTCGCCAGCCACGGCGGCGTAGGGCACATCCTCGCAGCGGCACAGCAGCGTATCAGCTCGCGCCAGGCGCAGAAGCGCCGGTTGCAGGGCGAAGGTTTCACTCACTCGCTCGGCGAACGCCTGCCAATGGGCTCGGCGCTGGATCAGCGCGGTGGCCTCCCGGGCCTGCCCGCTGGCGGCCAGTCCGGCGATCTCGCCTTCGACCCTCGCCAGTTCGCTGCCGCCGACCCCGGTGCATTCGCCGGCCGCGTAGACCTGCGGGAGGCTGGTGCCCTGGTAAGGGTCCACCGCGATGGCATTGGCCTGTAGCTGGCAACCGAGATGGCTAGCCAGGGTGGTGTTGGGCACCAGCCCGAACCCGCAGGCGAGACGTTCGCAGGGGATTTCCCGCACCTGTTCGCCCTGCTGGATGCGCACCGCTTCCAGGCGATCGTCGCCCAGTGCTTCGAGCACATGGGCGTTGCAGCGATAGGAAGTGGTGGCCAGCCCGACGGCCTGGCCGAGCTTGGCCGGCCAGCGCCAGAGCCCGGCGGTGAATGTCGCCAGCGCGGGCAACGGGGCCTGTTCCAGGACCGCCTCGACCCGGGCACCAACTTGACGGGCGGTGGCGGCGCTGGCCAGCAGCAACGGCCCGCTGCCGGCGATAACCACCCGCTCGCCGGCCACGGCCAGGCCGTTTTTCAGTAGC
This sequence comes from Pseudomonas sp. GW531-T4, assembly GCF_017349615.1. Taxonomy (NCBI): domain Bacteria; kingdom Pseudomonadati; phylum Pseudomonadota; class Gammaproteobacteria; order Pseudomonadales; family Pseudomonadaceae; genus Pseudomonas; species Pseudomonas sp. GW531-T4. The sequence goes on along the minus strand of NZ_JACMZT010000031.1, from coordinate 50,937 downwards.
GCCTGCAAGGCCCCGGCGCCTGTCACTCCGGGCAAGGTCCAGCCGGGGAAGGGCAGCAGCAGTTCGCGGGCGCCGCAGCACAGAATCAGGCTCTGGTAGTGGACCAGCAGAGCCTGCTCGGCATCTTCCAGCAGCAGGGCATTGGCACCAGCGCCGGCCACCACCCGGGTGCCCGGCAGGTAGCGCAGCCGCGAGTGTTGCAGCACCTGCAAGGCTTCGCGGGCGATACCGGGGAGCGTGACGCCGGGCCCGTTGCGCCAGATCTGGCCGCCGGGGCGTGGGTTGTCGTCGAGCAGGACGATGGAGAGCTCGCTACGGCTCGCCGCTCGGGCTGCCGCGAGGCCGGCCGGGCCACCGCCGACGATCAGGATGTCGCAGGTCAGGCGTTGTTGGCTCATGGCGTGCGCTCCACGTGCATGCCTTCGCGGCACAGGGTCTGGCAGGCAAGTTGGCGCCGGCCGTCGATGGTCATGCGGCACTCCTGGCAGATGCCCATGCCGCAGAAGGGCGCCCGGGGCTGGCCGCTGCAGGAGGTTCGGGTACGTGGGTCGCCGCTGGCGGCGATGGCCGCGGCGACGCTCAGGCCATCGCGCACGGTCAGCGTCTGACGGTCCAGGTAGATGATCATGGGGCGCTTCCTGTCAGGGTGGCGGTCAGCTCGGCGAAGCGTTCGGGGCGATAGGCATGGGCATCGATATCCGGCCGTTCGCCGAGCATCAGGCTGGTCAACAGCCGGCCACTGCCGGGGGCGGTGGTGACGCCCAGGCCTTCATGACCGACCGCCAGCCACAGGCCGGTGTATCGCGGGTGTTCGCCAAGGATCGGCAGGCCGTCCGGGGTGGCGGCGCGAAAGCCGGTCCAGGCGCGGATGCCGTTCAGTTGCGCCAGCCCCGGCAGATAGGCCACGGCCCGTTGCAGCATCGGCCGCAGCACCTCGGGCTCGATGGCCGGGTCGAGAGTGTCGAACTGCCGGGACGAGCCGATCAGCAATTGCCCGGTCGGCCGTGGCTGCACATTGAACGCCACCGAGGTGCCGTTGCTGGCGTGGGCGCTGGCGGCGTAGCCCAGCTCCACCAGTTGGTGGGACACCTGTCGGGGGTAACGATCGGTGATCAGCAAGTGGCCCTTCTTCGGCCGCAGCGGCAACTCCGGCAGCAGGCTGCTGGCCGCCAGACCGTTGGCCAGCACCACGTACTCGGCGCGCAGCACACGGCCGTCATCCAGCTCCACGCGCTGGGCGGCGATGGCGCTGACCCTGGCCCGCTCGCAACTGATCCCCGGTGTGTTGTGCAACAGCCAATGGGCCGTGGCCGGGGCGTAGAGAATGCCGTCGCCGGGAATCTTCAGGGCGCCGCCAAGACCTTTGCGCAACATGGGTTCGAGTTCGGCCAGGGTTGCGCTGTCGAGCAATTCGCCCGCCACGCCGTGCTGGGCCAGGTTGATTTGCTTGGCCCGGGCCAGGTCCATTTCCGCCGGGTCCGCGGCCAGCCACAGGGTGCCGCAATTGCGGTAGGCGCAGGCGGCCGGCAGGTGCGCGCGCAGCTGGTTCCACAGGCCGATGGAGTAGTGACTCAGCGCCAGTTCGGCGGGGTTGTCGTCCATCGCCACCAGGTGGCCCATGCCCGCGCCGGTGGCGCCGCCGCTGGCGTTGTCGAGCACCCGCACCCGCAGGCCGCGGCGGGCCATTTCGTGGGCGCAGGCGGCCCCGACTATGCCGCCGCCAATCAGCAGTACATCGGCTTCGGCCGGCTCGCTCACGAGAGGATGCCCCAGCCGAAAGGATCGCTGTCTTCGATCAGCAAGGTGGCTTCGGCGCTGATATGGGCGGTGCCGCGAATGGTCGGGATAACCTGCTCGCCCGCTGGCTCGTAGCTGGCGCTGAACTGACTGCCGATCACGCTGGCCTGACACCAGGTCGCCCCGGGCGCCAGCTTGCCGTCGGCGGCCAGGCAGGCCAGCTTGGCGCTGGTGCCGGTGCCGCAGGGGGAGCGGTCGTAGGCCTTGCCGGGGCACAGCACGAAGTTGCGGCTGTCGGCGTGCGGGTCGTCGGCGAACAGCTCGATATGGTCGATCACACCGCCGTCGGCGCCGCTGATGCCGGCGGCCTCCAGGGCTTCGCGCACGGCCCAGCTGTAGTGAGTCAGGGCTTCGACGTTGTCCAGGGCGATGCGCTGGCCATGCTCGCTGATCAGGAAGAACCAGTTGCCGCCCCAGGCGATATCGCCGCGGACGGGGCTGTGGCCGGGCAACTGCAGTTCGACGCCGCTGCGGTAACGGTAGGCCGGCACGTTGCGCACGCTGACCGAGAGGTCGTCGTGCAGGGTGGCGCTGACGGTGCCCACCGGGGTTTCGATGCGGTGTACGCCGGGGGCGATGCGGCCCAGGTGATGCAGCGAGCGCACCAGGCCGATGGTGCCGTGGCCGCACATGCCCAGGTAGCCGCTGTTGTTGAAGAAAATCACCCCGGCACAGGCATCCGCCGCCTGGGGTTCGCACAGCAGGGCCCCCACCAGCACGTCGCTGCCCCGCGGTTCCAGCACGCAGGCCGTGCGCCAGCGATCGTGACGCTCTTGCAGGATCGCCAGCCGTTCGGCCATCGAACCGCTGCCCAGGTCGGGAAAGCCGTCGACAACCAGGCGAGTCGGCTCGCCCCCCGTATGTGAATCGATGACGGTTATTTTTTTCATGGCAGCACCTGACGGAAAAGGCCTACAGATTGGCTCGGGAAAGGGCCGCATCGCTTGTGGGTTTTCTCTGCGGCGAATGACGAAATCGGCACAGTGCCGGGGCTCGCCCATCCTGTAGCCGCTGCCGCAGGCTGCGCACGGACGCGCAGCGTCCGCCAGATCGGACGACGTGGTGTGACAGAAAGGTCGGGGATACAGGTTCTGCGTCTGCTGCGCAGCCGATCGCAGCCTCGTACCTCGGCAGCGGCTACAGGCGTGCGGTGCGGCTGCTGGTGCAGGGGATTTCAGGCGGGTCGAAGGAGGGTAGTGCGCAGGCGCAATGGACGGAAAAGGTCTGTGGACGATTGGGCGAATGTGCCGATTTCGTCTTGCTTGAGCGGGAAAAACCTCAAGCTCCTGGGCGGCGAAAGGCGGAATCTGTTTTTCGTTTCCAACGCCTGTCGGCCCGGCCGACTCAACCAACAAGGACAAGACCATGAGCCGTAAAGCCATCCACTGGAGCGGTGTGTTCCCTGCTGTCAGCACCCAGTTCAAAGCTGACTTTTCCCTGGACCTGGACGCCACCCACAGCGTCATGCGCAACCTGGTGGCCGATGGCGTGTCGGGCCTGGTGGTGTGCGGCACCGTGGGCGAAAACACCTCGCTGAGCACCGCGGAAAAACTCTCGGTGATCGAGGTCGCCAAGGACGCCGCCGGCGGCCGCGTACCGGTGATCGCCGGGATCGCCGAGTTCACTACCGAGTTCGCCCGCAACACCGTGCGCGAGGCGGCCAAGGTCGGGGTCGACGGAGTGATGGTCATGCCGGCCCTGGTGTATTCGGCCAAGTCCCATGAAACCGCCGCGCACTTTCGCAGCATCGCCACCGGCACCGACTTGCCGGTGATGGTCTACAACAACCCGCCGATCTACAAAAACGACGTCACCCCGGACGTGCTGATCGCCCTGCAGGACTGCGAAAACATCGTCTGCTTCAAGGATTCCTCCGGCGATACCCGGCGCTTCATCGACCTGCGCAATGCGGTGGGCGACCGCTTCGTGCTGTTCGCCGGCCTGGATGACGTGGTGGTGGAAAGCATCGCTGTCGGCGCCGAAGGCTGGGTCTCCGGCATGTCCAACGCCTTCCCGAAAGAGGGCGAGACCCTGTTCCGCCTGGCCAAGGAAAAACGCTTCGAGGAAGCCCTGGCACTGTACCGCTGGTTCATGCCGCTGCTGCACCTGGATGCGCGTCCGGACCTGGTGCAGTGCATCAAGCTCTGCGAGGAACTGGTCGGTCGCGGCTCCTCTATCACCCGTCCACCCCGCCTGGCCCTGCAGGGCGAGACCCTGGCCGAGGTCAAGGCGATAGTCGCCAAGGCCCTGGCCGAGCGTCCGCAGTTGCCGGACGTCGGTCTGTAAGCCCGCTAACAGGACGCTCCCGCGCGCTGGGTGGCGGGGGCGCCCTGGTCCACGAGAAGAACAATCAGGTACTCGCGCAGTGCCGTGTTTCACCACGTCGGTACCCCGTCCGCGGGAGGCCGGCGCGACATTCGATCTGCCTACTCCAATAACTCAATAAGAAGGCGCGCCTATGTCAGGCCAAGGCAAATTCAAGAAACAGCTCTCTCTGGTTGACCTCACCTTCATCGGCCTGGGGGCGATCTTCGGCTCCGGCTGGTTGTTCGCCGCCAGCCATGTCTCGGCCATCGCCGGGCCGGCGGGGATCTTCTCCTGGCTGCTCGGCGGTTTCGCCGTCCTGCTGCTGGGCATCGTCTATTGCGAACTGGGCGCGGCCTTGCCGCGAGCGGGCGGGGTGGTGCGTTATCCGGTGTTCTCCCACGGGCCGCTGCTGGGCTACCTGATGGGCTTCATCACGCTGATCGCGTTTTCCAGCCTGGTGGCCATTGAAGTGGTGGCGGCGCGGCAATACGCGGCGGCCTGGTTTCCTGGGCTGACCCATGCCGGCAACAGCAATCCGACCATTCTCGGCTGGCTGGTGCAGTTCGCCCTGTTGTGCCTGTTCTTCTGGCTCAACTACTCCAGCGTCAAGACCTTCGCCAAGTCCAACAACCTCATCAGCCTGTTCAAGTTCGTCGTGCCGCTGCTGGTCATCGGCGTGCTGTTCACCTTCTTCAAACCGGACAATTTCCACGTCCAGGGCTTTGCCCCCTTCGGCCTGTCCGGCATCGAAATGGCGGTCTCCGCCGGCGGTATCATCTTCGCCTACCTGGGCCTGACGCCGATCATTTCGGTGGCCAGCGAAGTGCGTAATCCACAGCGCACCATTCCCATCGCATTGATCCTTTCGGTGCTGCTCTCGACCCTGATCTACGGCCTGCTGCAACTGGCGTTCCTCGGCAGCATTCCCACCGACATGCTGGCCAACGGCTGGAGCAGCATCAGCAAGGAATTCTCCCTGCCGTACCGCGACATCGCCCTGACCCTGGGCGTCGGCTGGCTGGCCTATCTGGTGGTGGCGGACGCGGTGATTTCCCCCAGCGGCTGCGGCAACATCTACATGAACGCCACGCCACGGGTGGTCTACGGCTGGGCGAAGACCGGGACCTTCTTCAAGATCTTCACCCGCATCGACGAGCAGTCCGGCATCCCGCGCCCGGCGCTGTGGCTGACCTTCGGCCTGTCGGTGTTCTGGACCTTGCCGTTCCCGTCCTGGGAGGCGCTGATCAATGTGGTGTCGGCGGCCCTGGTGCTCAGTTATGCGATTGCCCCGATCAGCGTGGCGGCGCTGCGCAAGAGCGCGCCGGACCTGCCGCGGCCGTTCCGGGTCAGCGGCTTCGGCCTGCTGGGGCCGGTGTCCTTTGTCATCGCCGCGCTGATCGTCTACTGGTCCGGCTGGGGCACGGTGTCCTGGCTGCTGGGCCTGCAGATCCTGATGTTCGTCATCTACCTGGGCTGCAAGCGCCTGGTGCCCACCGACCACCTGAGCCTCAGCGAACAGGTGCGCTCGTCCCTGTGGCTGATCGCCTTTTACGCCCTGACCATGGTCATTTCCTACCTGGGCAGCTTCGGCGGTATCGGCACCCTCACTCACCCTTACGACACCCTGGCCGTCACGGTCATGGCCCTGTGCATCTACTACTGGGGCGCCAATACCGGGGTGCCGTCCAGCAAGCTGGTGCTGGAAGGGGAAGACGAATGACCGCTGTTCATACCATCTATTCGGAGAGGTAACTCATGCCTGTAACAGGACAACTGCTGATCGGCCAAGCCCGCGTGCGTGGCAGCCACGGCGAAGTGCATGCGCTGGCCGCCGCCACTGGCGAGGCCCTGGCGCCGAGTTTTGGCGGCGCCGGCCCGAATGACCTGGAGCGCGCCTGCGCCCTGGCCGAAGCGGCATTCGACCGCTATCGGGAAACCAGCCTGGAACAACGGGCGGCGTTCCTCGAGAGCATCGCCAGCAACATCCTCGCCCTCGGCGACGAGCTGATCGAGCGCTGCATGAGCGAGACCGGCCTGCCTCGTGCCCGCCTGGAAGGCGAGCGCGGGCGCACAGTCGGCCAACTGCGTTTGTTCGCGGTGGTGGTGCGCGACGGCAGTTTCCTGGAGGCGCGCATCGACCCGGCCCAGCCGGAGCGCCAGCCCTTGCCCAAGGTGGATCTGCGCCTGCGTCAGATCGCCATCGGGCCGGTGGCGGTGTTCGGTGCCTCGAACTTCCCCCTGGCGTTTTCCGTGGCCGGTGGCGACACCGCCTCGGCGCTGGCCGCCGGTTGCCCGGTGGTGGTCAAGGCGCATTCGGCGCACCCCGGCACTTCGGAACTGGTAGGGCAGGCGATCCAGCAGGCGGTGCACAGCCATGGGTTACCGGAAGGAGTGTTCTCGCTGCTGTTCGATTCCGGCCGCAGCATTGGCCAGGGGCTGGTGGCGGACAGTCGGATCAAGGCCGTGGGTTTTACCGGTTCGCGCGGCGGCGGGGTGGCGCTGATGAAGATCGCCGCGGCCCGCGAGGAGCCGATTCCGGTCTATGCCGAGATGAGTTCGATCAACCCGGTGCTGCTGTTGGCCAATGCGCTGGCCGAGCGGGGCGAAGCCATCGCCAAGGCCTTTGTCGGCTCCCTGACCCTGGGCGCCGGCCAGTTCTGCACCAACCCGGGGGTGATCCTCGCCGTCGACAGCCCGGCGCTGCGGGCATTCGAAGCCGCGGCGGCCGCGGCGCTCAAGGTGGCGCCGGCGCAGACCATGCTGACGCCAGGCATTCACGCCAGCTACTGCCAGGGTGTCGAGCGGCTGCTGCGGCATGCCGAGGTGGACTGCCTGGGGCAGGGCGGCGAGGGCGAGCGTTATCAGGCCCGGGCCGCGCTGTTCGCCACGTCGGCGGCGGCCTTTATGGCCCGCGCTGCGCTGCGCGAAGAAGTCTTTGGCCCGGCCTCGTTGCTCGTGCGCTGCACTGATGCGGCCCAGATGAAGGCGCTGCTGGCGAGCCTGGAAGGTCAACTGACCATCGCCCTGCACCTGAGTGACGACGACCATCCGCAAGCCCGGGAACTGCTGCCGTTGCTGGAGCGAAAGGCCGGCCGCCTGCTGGTCAACGGTTTTGGCACTGGTGTCGAAGTCGGCCATGCCATGGTCCACGGCGGGCCGTTCCCCGCCACCTCGGACACGCGCACCACTTCGGTGGGCAGCCTGGCGATCCAGCGTTTCCTGCGCCCGGTGTCCTATCAGGATTTGCCGCAAGCACTGTTGCCGCAGGCCCTGCGCAGCGACAACCCCTGGCAGGTTCCGCTGCGCCTCAACGGTGAGCGGCCGCGTTGAGAGTCTGTAGCCGCTGCCGAAGGTTCGGGCTGCGTTCGGACGATAAGGCCGCAGGCCTTCGGCGATCTCACCTTCAACCCAATAGGGTCGGGTTTCCCCGGTCTTGACTGTCGCCACCGGACCAGGAGTCCCTATGTCCGATCTCGTTACCCTTTCCCTTGCCGAAGTCCAGGCACTATCCCTCAAAGTCCTGACCCGCCACGGCCTGTCCGATGCCCATGCCCGGGCTATTGCCGAGGTCATCACCCAGGGGCAGCGCGACGAGTGCCACTCCCACGGGGTGTATCGCCTGCTGGGCTGTGTGCGTTCCGTGCGCGAGGGCCAGGTCGATCCGCTGGCCGAACCGAGCCTGCGGTCTATTTCCGCGGGCGTGCTGGAGGTGGATGCGCACTACGGCTATTCCTTGCTGGCGTTCCAGACCGGCTTGCCGTTGCTGGCGGAAAAGGCCCGCAGCCAGGGGCTCGCGGCCATGGCGATCAAGCGCTGCTTCCACTTCTCGGCGCTGTGGCCGGAGGTCGAGGCGATTGCCGCCGAAGGGCTGGTGGGCATCGCCATGAACCCCAGCCACAGCTGGGTGGCGCCGGCCGGTGGCAGCAAGCCGGTGTTCGGCACCAACCCCCTGGCCTTCGCCTGGCCACGGCCGTCGGGCCAGCCGTTCGTGTTCGACTTCGCCACCAGCGCCATCGCCCGCGGCGATATCGAACTGCACGCGCGCCAAGGCAAAGCCATCCCCGAACATTGGGCCATCGACGCCCAGGGCCAGCCCACCACGGACGCCAAGGCGGCCCTGCAAGGCGCCATGCAAACCTTCGGCGGGCACAAGGGGTCAGCCCTGGCGGCGATGATCGAACTGCTGGCCGGCGCGCTGATCGGCGACCTCACCAGCGCCGAGTCCATGGCCTTCGACGCCGGCGTCGGCGCCGCGCCTTGCCATGGTGAACTGATCCTGGCGTTCGACCCCAAAGTGTTCTTGGGCGAGGACTATCAGAAAGGCTTGGCGCGCGCCGAAGGGCTGTTCGCGGCCATCACCGAGCAAGGCGCGCGGCTGCCGTCGCAGCGGCGTTTCGAGGCCAGGGCGCGCAGCACGCAACACGGCGTGCAGATTCCGCTCGCGCTGTTCAACGATATCCAGGCGCTGTTGGCGTAGTAACCACGATTCCGTGTAGGAGCGAGGCTTGCCCGCGATGGCGTCGCAGGCCTTCAGAAAGGGGTTGCTGCCTGGAACAGGGTGGTGGCCTGTGGTGGCGAGCAAGCTTCGCTCCTACAGCTGTCTGCGTGTCAGGGGGCGGTTCTGCTACGGATATCCGGCGATGCCGACGCCGACCTGCTACTTTCTCTGCGGCATCTTTCCATCGATGAATACGGATATCCAGTTGATGAACCACCACTTCGAAACCCCCCACCTGCTGCTGCGCCCGCGCACCCTCGAACACTTCGATGCATGCATCGCCATGGACCTCGATCCGCACGTCACTCGTTACCTTCCCGGCCCCTGGGACGGTGGCGAGGAGCACCGCGATTTTGTGCGTTCGCGTATCGAGCGCGATTTTGGTGAGCACTGCGGTTACTGGGTGATCTTTGCCAAGTCCGCGCCGGAGGAGTTTCTCGGCTGGGTGTCGTTCATTCCCTACGAGGCCGTCGGCCCCGAGTTGGAAATGGGCTGGCGCCTGGTGCGGCGGGCGTGGGGCAAGGGGGTTGCGTCCGAGGCGGCGGGGCGCATCGTCGAGCATGCCTTTCTCGGCGCTGGAGTCGAACGCATCGTCGCCGATGCCCATGCCTTGAACCAGGCGTCGTTGGCGGTGGCGCGCAAAGTGGGTTTTCGTTTTGTGCGCGACGGTGAGTTCGAAGGCTTGCCGAGCAAGTTCTTCGAGATGACCCGGGCGGATTTCGACGCTCGACGACCTTGATCTACCGCCGCTGACTGGCCGTTTGTCGCCACCCCGCTGTCGCGGTCTGCCTGCCGCTACCAGGTTCAGCAAGCAGACAGTTTCGAGCTGTTAAAACATTCCGTACGCCTGGCAGGAGCCGGGTAGTTGCAGGGGGCGTTGTCAGCAGTTCAAACGTCGGCGTCAAGCGCCGGGGAGGCAGCATGTTGTTACGTTACACGGCTCTGATGGCGGTGGTCGTAGTGGCCTCCGGGTGCGTGCAGGAACGGGTGGTGCATGAGCGGCGGGTGGTCGAACGCGCGGCGCCGGTGGAGTACACCGAGGTGGTTGCGTCGCAGCCACCGCCGGTGCGGGTCATCGAAGTCGAGCCCATGCATCGCCCGGGTTATGTCTGGTCCCGGGCTTACTGGCACTGGGATGGCCGGCAGTATGTGGCGGTCCATGGCCACTGGGAGCCGTTGCGCCCCGGGTACCATTATGTGCACCCGTTCTGGGAGCGTCGCGGCGATGGCTGGCACCTGCATGCGGGTGGCTGGGCCAGTTGAGCGAGAATAGCCCCAGCTATAAAAGCGAAGGTAATCCGTTGTAGGAGCGAGGCTTGCCCGCGATGGACTTGAGAGCGCCGCGTTTACCCAGTAGATGCGCGTTATCGTTAGCAACCATCGCGAGCAAGCTTCGCTCCTACCCTTTCTTTGACTGATCGACATCAAATGCTGCTGGCGTTAGGAGCGCCACCAGCCTTCGGGCAGTTCGACCTCGCGTTGCGCCTGCGCCAGGGCCGCGCGCAGCCCCGGTTTATCCAGCGGGATGCAGTAGGCCGGTTTGGCCCGTTCGAAGCGCCAGCTGTCCGCCAGGCCGCCACCATCGACAGCGTCGAAACCCAGTTCGTCGAGCAATTGCACGACCTGCGCCTTGGCCTGCGGATCGTCGCCGGCAATCGGCAGGGCCCGACGATCGGCAGCACCGCCAGGGCGGGCGTCGGTCAGCAGGTCCTGGGCGAGGATGGCATTGAACACCTTCACCACCCTGGCGCCTTCGAAGTGCTCGGCGAGCAGTTGGCTGGTGGTGGTTTCGAAGCGGTCCAGGGCCTCGATATAGCCGTCGCGATCCGGGTAATAGTTGTTGGCATCCAGCACCGTCTTGCCGGCCAGCAGGGCCGCGGGGAGGCTGCGGTAGTGGGCCAGCGGAATGGCCACCAGCACCAGCTCGCCGAACTGCACGGCGTCTTCGACGCTGCCGATGCGGCTGCCGCGAATGCCGCTGGCCACGCTGCTCATGGTCTGCGGGCCGCGGGAGTTGCTGAGCAGCACCTCATGTCCCGCCGCCAGGGCCAGTTGCGCCACGGCGCGCCCGATAAAACCTGCTCCGATAATGCCGATACGCATGTCCATGCTCCGTTGAAAGGGTCGAGCGGCTATGATGATTCGCCACTCAATGGCGATAAATAAGCATCTGGTACTGGGTCTCGTTACTGGGAGTGTTGAATGATGGATCGCCTGACCAGCATGGAGGCCTTTGTCGCGGCTGCCGAAAGCGGTTCCTACGCCCGTGCGGCGATCCGCCTGGGGCTGTCGCCGCAGATGGTTGCCAAGCATGTCGCGGCGCTGGAGCAGCGGCTGGGCGCGCGCCTGCTTAACCGCACCACGCGCCGGCAAAGCCTGACCGAGCTGGGCAGTGCCTATCTCGAGCGCTGCAAACACATCCTCGGCGAGGCCCAGGCCGCCGATTCCCTGGCGCAGATCATGAACGCCACGCCCCGGGGCAAACTGCGTATCAGCGCGCCGGTGACCTTCGGCTCCTACAGCCTCATGCCGTTCGTGACGGCGTTTTTGCGCGAGCATCCGGAGGTGGAAATCGACCTGCACCTCACCGATCGCTACATCGACCTGGTGGAGGAGGGCTACGAGGCAGCCTTTCGTATCGGGCCACTGGCCGACTCCAGCCTCACCGCCAGGCCGCTGGCGCCCTATCGGCTGATCGCCTGCGCGGCGCCTGCCTACCTCGCCGCCCGGGGCACGCCACGGGTGCCGGCCGATCTCGAACAGCATGAGTGCCTGGGGTACGTCTACTGGTCGCGGCCGGCGGACCACCAATGGCAGTTCCGCCGCGCCGGCCAGGTGCATGAGGTTCAGGTGCGCAGCCGCTTGCAGGTCAACGAGAGCAGGGCCCTGCTGTCGGCGGCCGTGGATGGCTTCGGCATCGTCCTGGGGCCGGCGGATTTTCTCGAACCGGCGCGGGCCGCGGGGGAGTTGGTGCAGTTGCTACCCGGCTATGAGGCGCCGAGCCGCGCCATGCATCTGCTGTACCGGCCGGATCGGCGGATGACCGCCAAGCTGCGGCACTTCATCGATGCGGCTATCGCACGTTTTGGCGCCTGAGATCAGCGCCGAAAACCGTCAAAGCGCTCTAGACCGAAGGTCTTGAGAACCGCACTTTTTTGTAACCGATACCGTTCGTCCGACGGATGGGTTTGGCAAGCGCCTGCCCGTCAGTCATTCTGGAGGGCGATGTCCTAATGCCACTATCGCATTCAAGGTCGTCGCGTCCCTCCAGCCTCCCTGCGAATAGGTTGTTTATTGTGATGATCGCGTTATCCCGGCCCGAGGTTGTGTATGCCCGATAAGGCGATTGCCGAGGAGCGGCGCCTGGCCGCCCTGCATGCCCTGGAGTTGCTGGACACCGCCAGTTGCGAGAATTTCGACCGGATCTGCCGCATGGCGGCCGAGTACTTCAAGGTGCCGACCGCCTTGATCAGCCTGGTGGATCGCGATCGCCAGTGGTTCAAGTCGCGGGTGGGGTTCGATCAGCCGCAGACCCCCATCAGCCAGTCATTCTGTGTCTTCACGGTGCAAGGCCGTGAGGTGCTGGAGGTGCGCAACGCGGCGCTCGATCCGCGCTTTTGCGACAACCCGCTGGTGACCCGGGACCAAGGCATCCGCTTTTACGCCGGGGCGCCGCTGTTGACCTCCTCCGGTTATGCCATCGGCAGCCTGTGCATCATCGACAAGGTCGAGCAGCAGTTGAGCATCGTCGAACGCCAGCAGTTGCGGGACATGGCGGCGATGGTCATGGAGCAGGTCGAGCAGCGCCAGCGCCTGCGGCGTCGCGACCCGGTCAGCGGCCTGGCCAATCGCGAGCAGTTCCAGGGCGACCTGCGGGATCTGGCCGAGCATCACCTCGGCGAAAAGCGCGTGCTGGTGTTGATCGATGCCCTGGACATGAAGGTCGCCCACGAATTGACCCTGGCCCTGGGGCTGGCACCTTTCGAGACCATCATCCGTTTTCTCGCGCTGCGCCTGCAGGAGTACCTGGGGCGGCATGTGCGGGTCTATCACGTGTCGGTCAAGCGCTTCGGTTTCCTGCTGCCGGCGCCGGCCGAAGGACTCGACAAGTTGCTCGATGCCCTGGTCAGTCGCCTGCGCCGCCAGCCGCCCGGGCTGGGGTTTCCTATGATTCCCACGGTCTGCGCCGGAACCGTGGAGTTCAAGATCGATACCCAGTCGGTGGACGATGCCTTGCGCAAGGCCATGTTCGCCCTGGAGCTGGCCATGGCCAGGCGCAGCTTCTGGGCGCACTACGATGCCGGGCGCGATCATGCCCAGCGCCGTGCGTTCAACCTGGCCTCGGACCTCAACGATGCCTTGCGCAGTGGCCAGATCTACCTGATGTTCCAGCCACGCTTCGCCCTGCCCGACGGGGCCCAGGTGAGTGCCGAAGCCTTGCTGCGCTGGGAACATCCGTGGTTGGGGCCGATCTCGCCCGCCGAGTTCATTCCGGTGATGGAGCGCAATGGCCTGATTCATCAGGTGACCCGCTGGGTCATCGACACGGTGCTGAGCAAGCTGCACACCTGGAGCCTGCCCGAGAGCAGCAAGCTGTCGATCAATCTGTCGCCCAAGGATTTCGAGGACCAGGATATCGCCGAGCTGATCCGTCGCGCCTGCGAGCTGCATCGCATCGACCCGCGGCGGCTTGAAGTGGAGATCACCGAAGGCGAGTGGCTGCGTTCCAACCCGAATGTCCTGGCGCAGCTGACCCGCATCCGCGAGTTGGGCATGGATGTGGCCATCGATGATTTCGGCACTGGCTACAGCAACTTCGCCTACCTGCATCAGATCCCGGCCAATGTGGTGAAACTCGATAAGTCGATGATCACCGACCTGGAACGCAACACCCAGCACCAGAAGATCACCCGCTCGATCATCAGCCTGGCCCGCGAACTGGGTTATCGCACCGTGGCCGAGGGTATCGAGAGTTTCAAATGTCTGCAGATGCTGTACGCGTTCGGTTGCGATGAGGCCCAGGGCTATTTCCTCGCCCGGCCGATGTTGCAGGAGCGCTTCCTGGCCTGGAGCGGGGCGAATCGTTTTCCGTTGCAGTCCTGCGTCTAGGGCAGGGCTGCTGCTCATCGATGAGGCTGTGGCTTAGTGGGCCTGGCCGAGGGCCTTGGCCATGGCTTCCCCCACCAGGGCATGAACCTTGCGGGTCGGGTGCCATTCATCCCAATAGAAATATTCGTCTGGATGGGCGCATGCCGGCTTCACCTCGGGGTAGGTCGGCTGGCACGGCTGGTCGAGCTGGGTCAGGCCCTGTTCGCCAGGCTGGCGGCGCAGCTGGTCGCTGAAGGCGATGTGGTCGAAGTAGGTGATTTGTACATCGAGCTTTTTGCTCTCGGCCACCAGCAGCGGCGGCAGTTGCCGTTCAAGTATCTGCTGATAGCGCAGCGCCGGTTCGCGCTGCCCGCTGGCCACCACTGCCGGAGCATGGCTCAGGTCGGTGCTGCCGATTACCAGGAAATGCCTGGCCCCGGCCTTGGCCAGGCGGCTGACGGCGTTCTGGATATGACCGATGCTGCTGGCGGCCAATTCGTCGATCGGCTCCTGGTGGCCGAAGTCGGCGTGCTCGAAAAAGTCGTTGGCGCTGATGAAAATGAAGTACAGCGCGCGTGGATCGGCCTGGCCTTTGGTGTTGGCCAGGTAGTCGTCGATTTGCCCGCTCACTCCTGTGTCACGGTACGCAGTCATCCAGGCGTAGTAATTGTTCCGGCCGCTTTTCGCGCCGCCAACGGCGTGGTCGGTGAGGGGCAGTTGCAGGCTTTTGGCAAGCACTTCGACGGCAGTCGGACCGTTGCTCCAGCGGCCTTGCCAGTACAGTTCGCCGGGCAACTGCTGGGCATCCTTGAATTGGCGGGCGAGCATGTCCCGGGTCAAGCGGTCGCTGGCGCCGTTGTCGGAATAGCTGTCGCCAAAGGCGTAGAGATGATCGAACGAAGGGCCGGCCAGACAGCTGCCGGCGACCAGTGAAAGTGCGAGCAAGGGAGCGAGCAGGATCTGGCGCATGGTCGGTCTCTACGGTGAAAGGCGAGGGCCCATCGTAGAAGTTTCGAGCGCTGCCGATGCACCGGATGCGACCTGGGCGTAGCCGTACTCGTCCGCGCGTGCCTGTGGGCGACCTGTACGACTAAAGTCTCACCGCGGCGAACGGGCGAGCAGGGCCTCGACCTTTTGCCCGAACGCCAGGGCGGTTTCAAATACCGAATGGACGTGTGTATTTGCCGGGCAATGAGTGCGTCGACTCAAAGAGAGCTGTCACCACGTATACCGGTAGCCGGCGCTGACCGACCAGGGTTTATCCAGCTTCGAGCCGTTGGCGTATTCATAGTCGGCATAGACGCGGTGGCTGGCACCCAGCGCGGCAGCGATGCCCAGGCCCAGCTCGGTACGGCCACCGGACAGGTCGGTGCGGGTGGCGATGCCGTTGGTGCGCACCGTACTTTTGCCGTTGAACTCCTGCGCACGGCCTACCTTGACATAGGGTTGGATAAAATCTGCGTTGGCCAGTTCGATGCGGCGACCCAGCGCGGAGCCTGCCCGTAATTGCAGTGAATTGCCGGCTCCCGCCGAAACGTCGAGCCCGTTGCTGGCTCGATAGTTATCGCCGTTGACGTGGACGACCGCCATGCCAGCCTGCGGCTCCACGAACCAGCCCTCGCCCAATTGCAGCTGGCGCCCCGCTTCGAGGGTGGCGCCGATGGCGTTCTGGGACGTTTTGCCTTTCACCCTTTGGCCATCGGTGGCCTCCACCTTGAAGTCCTGCTGTATACGGTTGGCCTTGAGCACGCCATCGACGTACCAACCGGAATCCGCCAACCAGGTGGTATAAGCGCCCAGGTGATAGCTGTTGGCACTGCCCGAGCCATCGCCCGAGAAGTGGCGGTCGGCGGAGCTGTAGCCGGCGATGCCGCCGATGTACCAACGGCCATCCTCGACCGGCAGGGATTTGTCGGCGCCGATTTGCATCCCGCTGACGGTCTGTTCGAATGCTCGCGCTCCATGGTTATCGAGCTTCTGACGCTCGCCAAAGCTGCGTATCCAGAGCCCGTCTTGATCCTTGCCCTGACGCAGCTCGCCCATGCGCCTGGCCAGCGTGCCTGACTCCGCATGCCAGATCGCCTGCGCGGTGCTGGCGGCCGAGGTGTTGATCGCCGCGTTGGCAGCCGTCGACAAATGTTCCGGCCGCGGCTTGTCAGGGCCAGGGGGAGTGACCGGTGGCGGATCGACGGGGAGAGGCGGAACCGGTGGCGGCAGCACAGGCGGGGGCTCCACGGGAGGCGGAGTTACTGGAGGGGGGATTATCGCAGGAGGCTCGACCGGGGCGTTTCGTCCGGTATTCAACAGCCTCCAGTCCGTAGGTCGGCCGCCTGCGCTGTCATCGCGCTTGAGCTCATAACGGTAGGTCCCGACGTCCACGACCTGGCCCCTGTTGGCCAACGAGAAGGAGCCTGGACCGCCTTCGGTCTGGATAAGCTTCAGGGCGCCATTGGCCGTCGCAGGTTCGGTCCCGCTGTTGGCCACCAGTACGCGGTGATTGCCCTCGACGGTGCCTGCGACACGCAGCAGGTCACCCTGGCCGGAGCCGATGTCGGTGCGCATTTCGAACAGGCCGCCACCCTTGAGATTGCCGCTGATGTCCAGCGTCTTGAAATCGCTTCCTGGGGTGTCGAAGGAAACGCTGCCCGTCGTGTCCAGGTCCGCTACTGCCGAGTTGCCGCGCACGCGCCAGACACTGCTGTCGTCGATGCTCAGTTTGTCCACGGTCCGCCCGTTCCGATCGAGCAGTGCGCCGGTCAGCATGGAATGGTCCTGCAAGCTCAGGCTCGCCGATCCGCTATCGATCGCTACATCGCCTTCGAGGCGGCTGCGCAGTGCATTGAGCTGCACGTTACGTGCGGCGATGTTCAGCTTGGCGTTGTCGCTGCCGGTCCATTCATCCAGTTGCAGGAGGGTGCCATTGCCGCCATTTCGCGATTTGCCGATGACCATACTATCGACCAGGTTCGCTGTCAGGCCGGAACCTTCGACGGTGATGCCATGCCCATCCTCGGTTTCGATATGGCTGTTGCGGATGGTGACTTCATTGTCGACTCCAGCCTTCATCGAGTAGGCCATTAAGCCGGCAGCGCCCGTACCGCTGGTGCGCATGTCAACGCCGTCCAGCGTGACCGTTGCGCCGCTGTTGCCCATCCTCAAGCCGGTGGCGAAATCTCCCGTGGTGCGTACTGTCGTCCCCGTGGCCTGCAGGCGACCGCCATTGACCAGCATGCCGTAGGCGGTCTTCCCATGGGTGGTCACCGAACCGCCTTCGAACGCGATATCGGACACAGCGGTACGCGACACCACACCGATGGCCGCCTGACCAAAGGTCTCGATGGCAACGTTACGGAGCGTACTGGTCGCGCGGCCGCCACTGCCGGTCCAGGCTTCGGATGAGTAGAGACCGTGGCCGCTGGTCCCGTGGGTGGTGATCGAACCGCCGTCCATGGTGAAAGTACCCGCGCGGTTGTCGACACCCACGCCATTGGCGCCGGTCATCTCGATGGTCGAGTCCTTGACGGATACGACCGCCTTGCTCGGCAGCCAGATGCCTGAAACCTGGGAACCGTTGCTGTCGATCTGTACGCGTTCCAGGGTGGCGCGACTCTCACTTTGTGCGTTGAGGCCATAGCCCGCCTCGGAATGAATCTTCACATCGGTCAACTTGGCCGTGGATTGGGTGATGCTGGCCCCCGAAGCGCTGCCCAGGTGAACACCGGAACTATAGGCGTCGATGGTGCTTTGGGAGAGCGAAAGCGTTCCCCCGGATGTCTCGATACCCCTTCCGCGGAGCGTGCGGATATCGGTATGGGTCGCAGTGACCGAGCCACGGTTGATCATGATGCCTCTGCTGCCCCATTGCGTGGCAGTGTCGTTGGCATTCAGCCTGGCCTTGTCCAGGACGATACTCCCACCGTCCTCGGCATTGACCGCGGCGGCTTCCGCTCCCCAGGCGGTAATTTCCAAGCCTTGAGCGGTAATTGTCGAACCTGCTCCCGCACTATTCAGGCCATGGGCGCCATAGCCCCGGGCGCTGATCGTCCCCCCGGTGACTTCGGCCTGGCCGCCCTCGCGGGCGTATACGCCGTGGGATTCCTGTCCTTCGGTGGTGATCGTGTTGCCATTCAGGACGGCTTTGCTGCCGGCGTCCTGCACCACTACGCCTTGGGCATTGCGGTAGCCCTGGGTGTTGATCGTGCTATTGGACAGGTCCAGTGTCCCGCCCGATCTCAGGGTAATACCCGTGGCCCCGACTCCCGTATCGGCGATCCCGGATTCGATGCTGACGCGATCGCCCGCGAGAGCGTTGCCGGCCCCACTGATAAGGATGGCTGGAGCGACTTGCCGATTGACCACCGTATCGCCGGGATCGAGCAGCATGGATTCGCCATTGGGCGAGGACAGGTCGATGCTGGGATAGGTGGCCGCTGCCGCGGTCATGGAGAGTGACGGGAACAACACCGCCAGGATGGCGAGAGAGAGGCGAGTCGGCTTCAGTGTCATGGAGTAGGGCTCCGCTGGACGCCGCTCCACACGAATTATCGAATCATCAGACTGCGATATTGATGGATTTCATTCGTACAGAATCGATGGGCGTGAAGGGTTGGCAGGAGTGTCTCGACTGCGCCGACTCCACGAGTCGTCAACGATTCGTGAGTGTGCGGCGAGTTCGAATGCGCAATTCTCCCCGCCGTTTCTGCACTGAGAACATAAGAAGGTTCTTAAAAACGGCCTTGTATGACACGGCGGCCAGAGCGTGTTTTTCCCGGCTCCCGCAGCGCTTCCAACGCAGGCAATGGCTGCCCCGCCGCGGCGTAACCCTTCAGTGGCTGCCAATACAATCGGGCAAACCATGGCTGCGACAAGGATGTTCGTTGAGATGTTTCAGTAATATCTGACGCGGCAGGCCCAACAGAACCATCACGCTGGTGTGGGCTGGAAGTCTTGGTCGATTGGGGGAGATGGGGTTTTGCGTGTCTGCCTGGTAGTAGCGGCGTTTCCAGGCTCGTCCGCCTTGGGTCGAGACGTCCCGGAATGGGGAAGTGGAGCGGGTGAAGGGAATCGAACCCTCGTTATCAGCTTGGGAAGCTGGAGTAATGCCATTATACGACACCCGCTCGGAGCGGCTGACTTTGTACCAGAAGTGCGCGCGGATTTGAAGTTTTTCTTTGCCGGGCCTGTGTCTGCGAGGCGGCGGGAGACGTGCACGGGCACGCTTCTACGCCGTCATCGCGGTGACGGGGCGAAGACCGTCTTGCGGTCTATCGCGAGCAAGCTCGCTCCTGCGGCAGGGGACGAGTTGCTCGCGATGACGCCACTTCAGATAGCCAGGGCATGGTGGTCCTGCAGGTAGTGATAACGCGGGCGACTGGTGTGCTGGGTCGGTTTGAGAAACCCCATCAGCGCGTTGCGGCTGTCCCGGCAGGCGGCCTTGTGTTCCATGTCGAGGAAGTGCCCGGCGGCCTGGATGGTGCTGAACGTCGAGTGCCGGACATGGTTGCCGAACAGCCGGGCATCATTGGCGGCGGTGTATTCGTCCCATTCGCCGTTCATGAACAGCACCGGTACGTCGATGT
This sequence comes from Pseudomonas sp. GW531-T4, assembly GCF_017349615.1. Lineage (NCBI taxonomy): Bacteria > Pseudomonadati > Pseudomonadota > Gammaproteobacteria > Pseudomonadales > Pseudomonadaceae > Pseudomonas > Pseudomonas sp. GW531-T4. The sequence continues at coordinate 31,668 of NZ_JACMZT010000031.1, read as the reverse complement.
TCTTCGCCGCTTTCAGGTAGCACTGGCGGTCGCTGTTGAGGACATGGCTGATGTGGAAGTGCATCTGCCCGTATTCATGCTCGGCCAGGGTGCTGACGTGGCGATAGTTGAAGCGCTTGAACAGCGACGGCAGGTGCTTGCCGATGGTCTCGTTGACCAGGTGCCCGACCCGGTCGCGGTCCAGGCTGCCGAGGTAATCGACACCGCGTTCGAGGTAGTCGCGCATCGGCTCGTTGATCACTGGCGAGAACGAGCTGATCACCGCCTTTTCGATGCGTCGCGGGCGCTGTGCCAGGGCGAGCAGCGTCGGCGCGCCACCCCAGGAAAACGACATCACATGCTCGGCGGCGAAGTGGTCGATCAGTTCCAGGAGGATCTGTCCTTCGACTTCCTTGGTGAGCATTTTCTCGTGTCTGTTGTGGGCTTTCGAACGACCGGCGTAGGGCTGGTCGTAGAGCACAACGTTGAACTGCGGATGCAGGTTCTTCACGGTCTGCGCAAAAGACGCAGTGGTGGCCATTGAGCCGTTGACCAGAATGATGGTCTTTTCTGCGGCATCTGCGCGATAGAACTCCGTGTAAACCCGATACTGACCTTGTATATCCAGCACAGCGATTTCTGGCCTCATGTCATAAGACTCCTGGCAAGCGGGTATGCGCGCAACCGAGGGTGCACGAGATTTGTGACAGGTAGGCATACGCCTGGAATTTTTGAGCCCATGTCGATCCGCAACAGATGGTCGACGGGTGTTGTTATAGGCGGGCAATTTGCCGGACAACAGGAATGAGCACAGGCGGCTCGGACGGCAAAGGATTTCTTAGAAGTATGTTCGTGACTCATCGGTCACATTTCGGCCGACGGACTGATTCAAGCAGGGAGAACGCCGTCTCGCAAGTGCCGTTGGTAAATTGTTCGACAACTTTCGGCTGAATGGTCATCGCATCGTCGATGGCTTACAGCGGCTACAGAAATTGTAGGTGCTCAGATCAGGCGGATTTCTTCATCGGTCAGCGGCCGGTACTCGCCGGGCGCCAGGTTTTCGTCGAGGGCCAGCGGTCCCATGCGTTCGCGGTGCAGGCGCAAGACCTTGTTGTCGAAATGGCCGAACATGCGTTTGACCTGGTGGTAGCGGCCTTCGACGATGCTCAGCCGCGCGCACCGGGGGCCCAGGATCTGCAGCTCGGCGGGCAGGGTGGTGAGGTCCTCGAAGGCGAAGTACAGGCCCCGGGCGAAGGTCTCGGCGTACTCCGGGCCTATGTCCTGTTCGGTCTCGACGTAATAACGCTTCGGCAGTTTGGTCTGCGGCTGGGTCAGGCGTCGCGACCAGTTGCCGTCGTTGGTGAGGATCAATAAACCGGTGGTGTTGTAGTCCAGGCGCCCGGCGATGTGCAGCTCGTGTTTGTCCGGTTCGTCCAGCAGGTCGAGCACGGTGCGGTGTTCGGGATCGCGGGTGGCGCTGACGCAGCCCATGGGTTTGTGCAGCATGAAATAGCGCGGCGGCTTGCCGGCCTGCAGCACTTCGTCGTCGAGCTCGACCCGGCTGAATTCGCGCACCTCGGCGTGGGGATCGCTGACCACCTGGCCGTCGATGCGGATGCGCTTTGCCACCAGCAACAGGCGCACCTGCTGACGATTGAAGCGGGGCAGGTTACTGAGGAAGCGGTCAACGCGCATGGCTATCGGCAGGCTGGCAAAGGGCTGCGCATCTTACGGGATCGGCCTGGCGGCCGCTTGCAGTTGCGCCTCGACCCGGGCGCAGCGCGGACACAGGCAGGCACGATCGCGCAGCTCCGGCGGCAGCGCCTGGAGCACCGCCGGATCGATGCTCACGCTGTAGCACCAGCAGGCCTGGTCGGCGGTACGCGGGTCGGCCTTGCTGCAGTCGTTGCGGGCGCCGCAGGCCGGGCAGAGGCTGGGGCTGTTCAGGGTCGGTTCATTCATAACGGGAGTGAGGCATTTCCACGCAGGTTCGGTTACGGCCAGTCTGCTTGGCACGGTACATCGCATGGTCGGCGCGCGACAGCAGGCTGTGCAGGGTATCGTCCGCCTGCAGCGTGGTCACGCCGATACTGACGGTCAGCTGCATGTTCTTGCCCTCATAGGCGTAGCGCTGTTGCTCGATCAGCAGGCGGATTTTCTCGGCAATCTTCAGCGCCGTGGCGCTGTCGGTGTCCTTGAGCAGCACGATGAACTCTTCGCCGCCCCAACGGCAAACGATATCGGATTTGCGCAGGCAGCTTTCCAGGTGCCGGGCGAAGCCGCTCAGCACCTGGTCGCCGGCGAGGTGGCCGTAGGTGTCGTTGAGGCGTTTGAAGTGATCCAGATCCAGCAGCAGCGCGGTCAGCGGCTTGGGCTCGCGCTGGGCTTCGAGCATGGCCTGGGCGGCCAGCAGGTCGAAGCCGCGGCGGCTGTGCAGGCCGGTGAGGCTGTCGAGGGTGGCCTGGGTTTCGATCTTGCGCTGGAAGCGCCTGACCACGCCGTTGAGCAGGGCCAGCACGATCAGGGTGATGACCAGGCAGATCAGCAGGTTGAGGTACAGCGAGCGGCGGATATCGCCCAGGGCGCTGCCCTCGTGCTTGTCGACGAACAGGTACCAATTCAGCTCGGGAATGAAACGCACATTGAGGAAGTGCCGCTGGTCTGGGGCGCTGTACTCGTAGCTGCCGCTGTGAGGCTTGGGCAGCCTGGCCTGCAGGTCGCGCAGGTTTTCCAGTTCGGACAGCGATTGGCCGGCCCGCGCGCCCTGCGGACCGCCTTCGGCCCCGGTGAGGACGATCCGGCCCTGGGTATCGACGAAATACACACTGCGCTGATAACGCTGCTGGTAGCGGTCGATCAGCTTGACCACCGTATCGACCTTGAGGCCGACACCGGCGACGCCGATGAAATTGTCCTGGTAGTCGTAGACCTTGTAATTGATGAAAAACGTCAGGTTGTTCTGGTTGGCCTGGTCCGGATCGACGTTGATTTCATACGGGGTGGCCATGTCGCGGACGCGGAAATACCAGGCGTCGGGAGGGGTATCAGGGGCGATTTTTTTCAGCACGCCCTTGGCGTGGTAGTAGGTCAGGGTGCTGTTGGAGACGAAGAACGCGGTGTAGGCGCCGTAGTGGGTCATGACTTCGTTGAGGTAGCGGGTCATCTGCTCGGGATCGCGTTCGCCACTCATCACCCAGTCGCGCATGAAGGTATCGCGGGACATCATCGAAGAAATCAGGATCGGTCGTACCAGGTCTTTCTGGATCTCCGAATACACGGTGTCGGAAGTCAGCGGCAGCTCGGTGTTGACGATGTTGTCGCGGATCGAGGTTCGCGAGGCGTAATAGCTGAGCAAGGACGTGGCCATAAAACCGCCACCCAGCAGCACGATGAGCGTGATGATCAACCAGCGCTGCGAATACAGCGGGGAACTAAGCGGCATGGGCGATTCCCTGGCAGTGACCCGATGCAAGCATTCTAGTGGCTGCGTCGACGAGTAGCGGCGTGATTTGATAGCTCGCCAGCAATGGCCCGCAGCCAGCGAAAACCGGGCCTTCTCGGATCCAAAATCCTCGCCTGACGACTTGTATCAAGGTGTAACCAAAATCGCACCAGACCCGGTTTTCGCGGTCAGATATTCCGTCAGCCAGAACATCCTTGGCTGCCGCCGGCCAGCGTCGCTGGCATGGCCCATCAGCGGTCCAGGAGGCCGCCATGTATCGTCGAATTCTTCTCACTGCGTTCCTGGGTTTGGCTCTTTCTGCCTGCGTTCCCTATTACGACTACGACGGAGGTTCCACTTACTACCGCTCTGAGGTCTATACGACGCCGGCGCCGGTCTACTACGGCGGCTCCTATTATTCTTCCGGCCGCGGCTATTACGCGCCGCGTTATTACCAACCTGCGCCTCGCTACTATCAGCCAGCGCCCCGGTACTACCAGCCGCGGTATTACCAATCGGCTCCGCGTTACTACCAGTCGGCGCCGCGGGCGGTTTATCGCGCCTACCCGAACCGTGGCTGGGATGGCCACCGCCAGGGCTGGAACAACGACTATCGGCGTCATGACGGCCGCCGCGACCATGACGGCCGGCGTGGCGGTCGAGACTGGAGCGATCGCGGCCGCGACGATCACCGTCGTGACCGTCATCACAACCGCTGATCTGCCCACAACGAACAAGCGGCGCCTGGTGCGCCGCTTTTTTCATGGCGGGCTTTTTTAGAAGTCCGACAGATCCGCCAAGGGGTGACGGCCTTCCCAGGCCTTGTGGAAATGCGCCTGCACCACGGCGGCGGGAACGCTGTTGATGTCCGGCCAGTGCCAGCGGGGCTTGTGGTCCTTGTCGATCAAGCGCGCCCGCACCCCTTCGCTGAATTCAGGATGCCGGCAGCAGTTCAGGCTCAGGGTGTATTCCATCTGGAACACCTGGGCCAGGGACAGGTGCCGGGCCCGCTGGATCTGTTCCCAGACCAGGCAGGCGGTCAGCGGGCAGCCCTCGCCGAGGGTTTTCGCCGCCCGCGCGAGCAGGGCATCCGAGTGATTGTGCAGCTGGCTGATGGCGCGCCAGGCACAGCGTACGTCGCTGACGTCCAGCCACTCGTCGATCTGCTGGCGCCGTGGCAACCATTGGGCCGCGGGCATCTGCTCCATGGCCTCCTGTTGCAGGGCCTTGAGCAGGCTGTTGAGCTGCATCGGCGTCTGCTCCTGCCAGTTGAGCTGCAGCAGCCCGTCGATCAACGCTTCCTGCTGGTCGTCCCGCAGGAAGCGGTCGGCCAGGCCCAGGTCGATGGCGTCGCGACCGTTCATATGCGCGCCGGTCAGGCCGAGGAACAGCCCGAGCTTGCCCGGCAGGCGCGAGAGGAACCAGCTGGCGCCGACATCCGGGTACAGGCCGATGCTGATTTCCGGCATCGCCAGGCGGCTGCTCGGTGTGACGATACGAATGCTGGCGCCTTGCAGCAGGCCCAGGCCGCCACCGAGCACATAGCCGTGGCCCCAGCAGATCAGCGGTTTCGGGTAGGTGTGCAGGCGGTAGTCGAGGCGGTATTCCGCGGCGAAGAACTGCCCGGCCAGCGGCGGTACTTCGCCGGGGTGGGCCAGGCAGGCCTGGACCAGGCTGCGCACTTCGCCGCCGGCGCAAAAGGCCTTGGCGCCGTTGCCGCGCAACAGCACACAGACCACCTGCGGGTCCTTGGCCCAGGCTTCCAGGCGGTCGCTCAACAGATGGATCATCGGCAGGGACAAGGCGTTGAGGGATTGTTCGGCATCCAGGCTGGCAATTGCGATGCGTGCGCCATCGGTGCCGGTGAGTTCTTCGAAGTGCAGATTCATCGTGACCTCGATCGGGAATTTGAGCGTTCAGTATGATCGCTATAGGCGAAAGTGGCGGTTCTGCGTCAGATCAATTGACAAGCGTGGTGGGCTTTCCTAGGGTGCGCCCATTGATTTTACCGGGTGCAACCATGACCGATGACGACCGTATCAAACTCGAACCCAGCTGGAAGCAGGCGCTGCGTGCCGAATTCGACCAGCCTTACATGGCGGAGTTGCGCGAGTTCCTGCGTCAGGAACATGCCGCCGGCAAGGAGATCTATCCGCCGGGCCCGTTGATCTTCAACGCGCTGAATTCCACGCCGCTGGACAAGGTCAAGGTGGTGATCCTCGGCCAGGACCCTTATCACGGCCCGGGCCAGGCCCACGGCCTGTGCTTCTCGGTGCAGCCCGGCGTACCGGCGCCGCCGTCCCTGGTGAACATCTATAAAGAGCTCAAGCGCGACCTGAACATCGACATGCCCAACCACGGCTACCTGCAGAGCTGGGCCGACCAGGGTGTGCTGATGCTCAACACGACCATGACCGTACAGCGGGCCAACGCCGCTTCCCACGCGGGCAGGGGCTGGCAGCATTTCACCGACCGGATCATCGAAGTGGTGAGCCAGCACCAGCCCCACCTGGTGTTCCTGCTGTGGGGTTCCCATGCCCAGAGCAAGCAGAAGCTGATCGATGCCACCAAGCATCTGGTGCTGACCTCGGTACACCCGTCGCCCCTGTCGGCGTACCGCGGCTTTATCGGTTGCGGGCATTTCAGCCGGACCAACAAATACCTCGAGCAGAATGGCGAGACGCCGATCGAATGGCGCTTGCCGCCGGTTTGATGGAGGGTTGAAGGCCGTCATCGCGGGTAAGCCCCGCTCCTACAGAAACAACGCCAAACCCTGTAGCCGCTGCCGCAGGCTGCGATAGGTCCGAAGGACCTCGGCGATTCTGTATATTGCGCCCCTTTCGGGGTCGATCGCAGCCTGCGGCAGCGGCTACGGGGGACCGGCTTCAGTCCGGTTTCTTGTCCCAATGCCGGAACAGCGGCTCGGCCAGAAACAGCACGAACAGCAAGCGCATCACCTGCATCGCCGTCACCAGCGGCACCGACAGTTGCAGGGTCTCGGCCGTCAGGCTCATTTCCGCGATACCGCCGGGCATCATGCCCAATGTCAGCGAACGCAAATCCAGATGAGTCAGGGCACTCAGGGCCACGGCCGCGAGGCTGGCGATCAGCATGGTCAGCGCCGTGCCGACCAGGGTGCGGCCCATGAACGAGGGCGCGCGGCGGAAGAACTGGCGATTGAAGTGACAGCCCAGGCCGCTGCCGATCAGCCACTGGCCGATCTGGCTGCCGCCGTCCGGCAGGCCGATGTGCAGGTCCCAGCCGATACTGACCGCGGCGCTGACCAGCAGCGGCCCGAAAAGCCAGGGGTTGGGCTGGCGCAGACGCTGCCAGAGCCAGGCGAGCAGGGCGCCCGCCGGAAACAATACCGCCAGCCAGCGCCAATCGACGCTGGCCGGATGCAATTGGGGCACGCCTTCACCCAACAGGTACTTGAAGGCCGCCGGTACACACAAGACCACCACCAGCACCCGCAGGCTCTGCCCGGCCGCCACACGGCTGAGCACCGCGCCGTTGCGCGCGCCGAGGTTGACCATCTCGCCGGAGCCGCCCGGCATGCTGGAGAAGAACGCGGTGGCCCGGTCCTCACCGGTGCGCCGCAGCAGCCAGACCCCGACCACGCTGGACAGGCTGGTGACCAGGGCACCGAAGAAGATCAGGCCGAAATGGCTCATGACCTGCTCCATCACCACCGGGGTGAAGTGCAGGCCGATGCCGATACCCACCACCCATTGCCCGCATTTGCGGCCGCCGGGAATTTCCCCCAGTTGCCAGGGCGTCAGGCAGCGCACCAGGATGATCGCCAGCAACGAGCCGACCATCCACGGCAGCGGCCAGCCGATCTGGCTGGCGAGGTAACCGCCGACCAGACCGACCAGGGGCGTACCCCACCACTGTTTGAAGCTGACCTCAGACATCGGCCACGGCGCGTTGCAGGGCCGAGCGCTTGCGCCAGATGCGGATCATCGGCATCAGCAGCATGATCACGGTCAGCACCCAGACGCCGACGGTGATCGGGCTGGACCAGAGGATCTCCATCGCGCCGTTGGAGATCGACAGCGCGCGACGCAGGTTCTGTTCCATCAGCCCGCCGAGGATAAAGCCCAGCAACACTGGCGACAGCGGGAAATCCAGCTTGCGCAGGATGTAGCCGAAGATGCCGATGCCGACCATCAGGAACAGGTCGAAGGTGGTGGCGTGCACCGCGTAGACGCCGATCCCGGTGATGATTGCGATCACCGGCACCAGGGCCCAGTTCGGCACGGCGAGGATGCGGGTGAAGACGCGGATCATCGGGATGTTGAGGATCACCAGCATGATGTTGGCGATGAACAGCGAGGCGATCAGGCCCCAGACGATGTCCGGTTGCTGCTGGAACAGCAGCGGGCCCGGGGTGATGTTGTACAGCGACAGGGCGCCGATCATCACCGCGGTGGTGCCCGAGCCCGGGACGCCGAGGGTCAGCATCGGCACCAGGGCGCCGCAGGCCGAGGCGCCGATCGCGGTTTCCGGAGCCGCCAGGCCGCGCTTGTCGCCCTGGCCGAACTTGCCGCTGGCGCCGGCGATGCGTTTTTCGGTCATGTAGGCCACGGCGCTGGCCAGGGTCGCGCCGGCACCCGGCAAGACGCCCATGATGAAGCCCAGCAAGCCGCAACGGATGTTCACCACGAACACCGACGCCGCTTCCTTGAAGTTGAACATCATGCGCCCGGTGGCTTTCACCGCTTCCTGGCCGCGATGGGTTTTTTCCAGCAGCAACAGGATCTCGCTGATGGAGAACAGGCCCAGTACCAGCACCACGAACTGGATGCCGTCGGTGAGGTGGATGTTGTCGCCGGTGAAGCGGTATACGCCGCTGTTGGCGTCGATGCCGACCGACGACAGGAACAGCCCGATCAGCGCGGCGATAAAGGTCTTGATCGGTCGGTCACCCGCCATGCCGCCGAGGCAGACAATGGCGAACACCATCAGCACGAAGTACTCCGCCGGGCCGAAGGCGATTGCCCATTTCGCCAGCAGCGGGGCGAACATCACCATGCCGCAGGTGGCGATGAAGGCGCCGATGAACGAGCTCCAGGCCGACAGCGACAAGGCCACCCCGGCCAGGCCCTGGCGCGCCATCGGGTAGCCGTCGAGGGTGGTCATCACGGTGGAGGCTTCGCCCGGGATGTTCAGCAGGATCGAACTGATCCGGCCGCCGTATTCGCAACCCAGGTACACCGCCGCCAGCAGGATCAGCGCCGACTCCGGTGGCAGGCCGAGGGCGAAGGCGATCGGGATCAGCAGCGCCACGCCGTTGATCGGGCCCAGGCCCGGGAGCAGGCCGACCACGGTGCCGATCAGGGTGCCGGTCAGGGCGGTGACCAGGTTGTAGGGGCTCAGCGCGACGCCGAAACCCTGGCCCAAATAGCCAAGCGTATCCATATCAGTTCTCCAGAACGTCGAGCAGGCCCAGGGGCAGTGGCACGTCCATCACCCGGTCGAAGAGCAGGTACAGACCGATGGCCATCAGCGTGGTGACCACGGCGCTGGGCACCCAGCGGCCGCCGTACAGGCGCGCCATCGGAATGCCGATCAGGATGCTGCTGAGAATGAAACCCAGGGGTTCGAACAAACCGGCGAAGATCAGCAGCAGGACCACGCAGATGCTGATCTTGGTCAGGGTTTCACGGTCCAGCGGCGGTTCGTCTTCGCTGTGCTTGATCGGCGCCGGGCGAAACACCATGTACAGCAGCGCCAGGCCCATCAGCCCGAGCATCAGCAGGGGAAAGGCGCGCGGGCCGACCGGTTCGTAGGAAAAAGCGGCCTGGTAAGGCCAGGCCATCAGTGCCAGGCCCAGGCAGACCAGGAGCAGCACCGAGGCGAAAATGCGTTGTAAGAGCATGGCAAACTCCTGGGCCCTGCCCCCGCGAAAGGGGCAGGACCGCTAGACAGGGGCGATTACTGGATCAGGCCGAACTCTTTGGCCAGGGTCTTGTAGTCGGCTACCTGCTTCTTCACGTAGGCGTCCAGTTCCGGCCCGGTCATGGCGAACGGGAAGAGTTCGCGCTGGTCGCGCAGCTTGGCGAACTCTTCGGAAGCCAGCAGCTTGTCGAAGGCGTCTTTCCACCAGGCGTAGTCTTCGTCGCTGACCTTCGGCCCGAGGTAGAAGCCGCGCACCACTGGCCAGACGATGTCGTAGCCTTGCTCCTTGGCGGTCGGGATGTCCTTCATTTCCGGCTCGTCCAGGCGCTTGTCGGAGAACACCGCGAGCAGGCGCATGTCACCGCTCTGGATGTGCGGCATGGAGTCGGAGATGTCGGTACTGCCGACCTGGATGTGCCCGCCCAGCAGTGCGGTGGCGATTTCGCCGCCGCCTTCCAGGGCCACGTAGCGCAGGTCGCGCGGGTTGATCCCGGCGGCCTTGGCGATCAGTGCGGTCTGCATCCAGTCCTGGCTGCCGACGGTACCGCCGGAGCCGATCACCACCGAGCTCGGGTCTTTCTTCAGGGCCTTGACCAGATCGTCGAGGGTCTTGTACGGCGAGTCGCTCTTCACGGCGATGGCGCCATAGCTGGTGCCGACCGCGGCCAGCCAGCGCACCGCGCTTTCATCGAAGCGGCCGAACTTGCCCTGGGCCAGGTTCAGCAGCGAACCGCTGGACCAGGCCACCAGTGTGCCGGCGTCGGCCGGACGCTGGGCCACCACCGCGTTGTAGGCCACCGCGCCGACACCGCCGGGCATGTAGGTCACGCGCATCGGTTTGGTCAGCAGCTTTTCGTTGACCAGCGCGCTCTGCGCCAGTTTGCAGGTCAGGTCGAAACCGCCGCCGGGGGAAGCCGGGGCGATGCATTCCGGGCGCTTGGGTTCGCCACTGGCGGCGAGTAGTTGACCGGCGAACAGCATACAGCCGGCGGCGAGGGCCAATTTACGCAGTGATGGGTTCATGCTTGTCTCCACAGGAGTTGTTGTTGTGTATCGCATGCCAGGGGCTTCGGCAGGTGTCAGCACTTGCCGAAGGTCGGTCGATTACCAGAGCGCCAGGCTGTAGCTCACCAGCAGGCGCACTTCATCCGCATCGCGGGCCGAATAGTTGGAACGGTAGGTGGCGTTGCGCAGGCGCACCGCGACGTCCTTGAAGGTGCCGCTTTGCACCACGTACTTGATCTCGGTGTTGCGTTCCCATTCCTTGCCGGTGTCGCCGTTTTTCAGGGCGATGTTGTCACCGCTCAGGTAGCGGGTCATGAAGGTCAGGCCGGGGATGCCGAGCTTGCCGAAGTCGTAGTCGTAGCGGGCTTGCCAGGAGCGCTCTTCGGCGCCGGCGAAGTCGTTGATCTGCACGAAGTTGACCAGGTATGGGTCGGCCCCGTCGAGGTAGGGGAAGGCGCTGTCGCCGGACATGTGCTGGTAGCCGGCGCTGAGTTTATGCCCGTTCAGGGCATAGCTCACCAAACCGTTGAGGGACTTGTTGTCGATCTTGCCGCCGCGGGCCTGGCCCTGGTCGTCACTGACGGCGAAGCGCAGGTCCGTGGCGAAGGTGCCCGGGCCCATCGGCTGCGAGGCGAGCAGGCCGAAGAAGTGCTGGTTGTAGACCTCGGCGAGCTGGGCGAAGTGGTAGCTGCCGGTGATCTTGTCGGTGAACTTGTAGTCCAGGCCGCCGAAGTCGAAGTGCTTGCCGGCGACGGTGCCGGCGAAGCGGCTGTTCTTGTTGTTGAGGGCGATGTCCTCGAAGTCGGTGCTGTCGCGATCCTTGGCTTTCTCCAGGCGCCCGCCGGTGAAGGTCAGGTTCTTGATTTCCCTGGAGGTCAGCAGGCCGCCCTCGAAGGTCTGCGGCAGGATGCGTCCGTCGTTGGGCTTGATGGTCGGCAGTTCCGGAATCAGGCTGCCGATCTTCAGTTCGGTGGCGGAGATCTTCACTTTGCCGGTCAGGCCGACCTTGGAGTACTCGTCGGCGGCGCGCCCGTCGTCGTGGGTTGGCAGCAGGCCGGTGCCGGTGCGGTCGGGGCTGGAGTCGAGCTTGATGCCGAGCATGCCCAGCGCATCGACGCCGAAGCCCACGGTGCCGTCGGTGTAGCCCGATTGCAGGTTGAGCATGAAGCCCTGGGCCCATTCGTCGCGCTTGGATTGCTGGGCACTGGTGCCGCTGCGGAAATCGCGGTTGAAGTACATGTTGCGGGTTTCGAGGGTGGCGCTGCTGTCTTCGAAGAAGGCGGCCTGGCTGATTGGTGAGAAACCGGCAAGGGCGGCGGCGCTGGCGAGGGCGGTGTGGCTGAGACGGGAAAAACGAACAGGCTGGCAGGCCTGAGGCTGCATGGACAGCATCGTGTTGTACTCCGTTATTGTTCTTATTGGCGAAAACGCTTCGAGGCGTTTTTCGGGAGGCCACTCGGAGGTAGCCACGGAAGTCGAAACAATCCGTAACAGGACTCTAAAGGGCCAACCTTTCGCTAACCTTTCAGCAGACTTTCACGGTTTTCGGGCTTCACAGCAGCGGTCCCGGCTGTAAACTCCGCGGCAATAAAAAGTGCCGTCGATCCCCTGAACGAGGTAGGAAATCCATGCGCGTGCTTCTCGTCGAAGACCACCTGCAGCTGGCTGAAAGTGTCGCCCAGGCGCTCAAGAGCACGGGTTTGACCGTGGATGTGCTGCACGATGGGGTTGCCGCGGACCTGGCCCTGGGCAGCGAGGATTACGCCATGGCGATCCTCGATGTGGGCCTGCCGCGCCTGGATGGTTTCGAAGTGCTGGCGCGCCTGCGTGCACGGGGCAAGAACCTGCCGGTGCTGATGCTGACCGCGCGCAGCGATGTGAAGGACCGGGTCCATGGCCTCAATCTGGGGGCGGACGACTACCTGGCCAAACCCTTCGAACTGACCGAGCTGGAAGCGCGGGTCAAGGCCCTGCTGCGGCGCAGCGTGCTCGGCGGCGAGCGGGTGCAGCGCTGCGGAGTACTGGCCTACGACCTCGATACCCGGCGCTTTACCCTCGGTGAGGAACTGCTGACGTTGACCTCTCGCGAGCAGGCGGTGCTCGAGGCGCTGATCGCCCGGCCGGGGCGGGTCATGAGCAAGGAGCAACTGGCTTCCCAGGTCTTCGGCCTGGATGAAGAGGCCAGCCCGGATGCCATCGAAATCTATGTCCATCGCTTGCGCAAGAAACTCGACGGCCAGCCGGTGGCCATCGTCACCTTCCGTGGCCTCGGCTACCTGCTGGAAAGCCGCGATGCATAGGCCCAGGAGCCTGCGCTGGCGCCTGCTGTGGAACCTGGCGCTGCTGCTGGTGGTATTGATGCTGGCCAGCGGCCTGAGTGCCTACTGGAACGGCCGCGAGGCGGCGGACACCGCCTACGATCGGACCCTGCTGGCCTCGGCCCGCACCATCGCCGCCGGCCTGTCCCAGCGCGACGGCGGCCTGAGCGCCAATGTGCCCTATGTCGCCCTCGATACCTTTGCCTACGACAGCGCCGGGCGGATCTATTACCAGGTCAACGACATCCACCAGCAGCTGATTTCCGGTTACGAAAACCTGCCCGGTCCGCCGCCGGGCACGCCTCGCACCGACGATTACCCGGCGCTGGCGCGGTTCTACGATGCCACCTATCAAGGGCAGAACGTCCGGGTGGTGAGCCTGCTCAAGGCGGTCAGCGAGCCGAACATGAACGGCATGGCGGAGATTCGCGTGGCGGAGACCGACGAGGCGCGGGTCCGCATGGCGCGCAGCCTGATGGCCGATACCCTGTTGCGCCTGGGCATGCTGGCCATGGGGGCCTTGCTGCTGGTGTGGTTCGCGGTCAGCGCCGCGTTGCGCCCGCTGGAACGTTTGCGCAGCGCGGTGGAAGAGCGCCAGCCCGACGACTTGCGGCCCTTGCCGCTGGTCGAGGTGCAACGCGAGCTGTGGCCACTGGTGCGGGCGCTCAATCACTTCACCGAGCGGCTGCGTGGGCAGTTCGAGCGCCAGGCGCAGTTCATCGCCGATGCCGCACACGAATTGCGCACCCCGTTGGCGGCACTCAAGGCACGCCTGGAACTGGGGCTGCGGGCGTCGGAACCCGAGACTTGGCGCAGCACCCTGGAAAGCGCCGCCCAGGGCACCGATCGCCTGACTCACCTGGCCAATCAGTTGCTGTCCCTGGCGCGGATCGAAAACGGTGCCCGGGCGATTGCCGAGGGCGGCGCGCAATTGCTCGATCTCAGCCAGCTGGCCCGCGAACTGGGCATGGCCATGGCGCCCTTGGCCCACGCCCGGGGGATCGCCCTGGCCCTGGAAGCCGACGAGCCGGTCTGGCTACGCGGCGAGCCGACCCTCTTGAACGAGCTGCTGAGCAACCTGGTGGACAATGCCCTGGCCCACACCAGGCCGGGCGGAAACGTGATCCTGCGGGTCAGCGCGCCGGCGGTGCTGGAGGTGGAGGACGACGGCCCGGGGATTCCGCTGGAAGACCGCGACCGGGTATTCGAGCGTTTCTACCGGCGCAACCCCCATGTCGCCGGTTCCGGCCTGGGCCTGGCGATCGTCGGCGAAATCTGTCGCGCCCATCTGGCGCAGATCAGCCTGCACGATGGCGCTCAGGCGGGGCTGAAGGTGCGGGTGAGTTTTAACGCGGGCTAGGGGCTTTGCGGTACAGGTTCAGTAGAACATTGACTGCGACTCGGCCAGGTCGCTGCACATCACCTTGTTCTCGGGGTCGATTCCGAGCTTTTTGAAGGCCGGTACGCTGAGGAGATCGATCTTCGCCAGCGGGTGGTTGGTGTCCTTGTGGCAATACAGGCTGGCGACCTGCACCAGGTCGACGTAATCCACACGTGTGGACTGACGCTTGAAGTCCAGGTACTGCCCCGGCAATTTGGCCAGCTGTTCCGGAAACTCCCAGACCTGTAGCAGCTTGTCGCCCAGTAACGGGTGGATGCGTTCGATCACGTGGTTGAGGCTGACCGGGTCGGACAGCAGCTCATAGTGATCTTCCGCATAGGTCAGGATCGGCAGCACGCCGATCTGATGCACCAGTCCGCCAAGGGCGGCCTGGTCGGGTTTCAACTGGGTATGGCTGCGGCACAGGGCATAGCTGACGCCGGCCACTTCCAGGCTTTTGCGCCAGACGTCGTGCATTTTCTGTGCGATCACCTCCGAGCGGGCATGGAAAATCTGCTCCATGACCAGGCCGATGGCCAGGTTGCTGCTGTAGTTGACCCCCAGCCGGGTAATCGCGGTGTGCAGGTCGGTGACTTCCTGGGTGGCGCGCAGCAGGGGGCTGTTGACCACTTTGATCAGGCGCGCCGACAGCGCCGTATCACGGCCAATCACTTTGCTCAGGGTACTGACGCTGATTTCCGGATCTTCAGCGGCCCGGCGAATCTGCAGGGCCACTTCCGGTAACGTTGGCAGAACCAGGTCATCGTTATCGATGGCCTCAACCAAATCCTGTTGGACCTTTTCCGCCAGCTCACTCATTTCTGTTCTCTAGGGGTATTGCAGGAAGTTGCGGCGATCAGCGCTGGATTTCTCGATCGCGATCCAGCTGGTAAGGCAGGTCCAGCAACTGCAGCCCGGGACCTTCGAGCGCGCCGAGATGGAGATTGCCATCCTCTGCTGCTTCGGCTTGCAGTACGGCCAGGAGTTCAATGTTTTGTTCGGCGCGCGCGGCGATCACCACTTCGCCGATGGAGCTGCCGTGGGTCGGGGAGAACAGCGGGGTACCGGGTTCCGGCAACTCTTCGACGTTCAGGGCCAGGCGGTAGAGGCGGCGCTTGAGTTTGCCCAGGTACTGCATGCGCGCGACGATTTCCTGGCCGGTGTAGCAGCCTTTCTTGAAACTGACGCCGCCGATGGCCTGCAGGTTGAGCATTTGCGGGATGAACAGCTCGCGGGTGGCCGGCATGACCTGGCCGATACCGGCGCGGATCTGGCCCAGCAACCATTGGTTGAGATCGCCTTCGGGCAGTTGCGCGGCCAGCTTTTCGCGCAGGCCTTCAGCTTTATCTGCCGGGGCCCAGAGCTCGGCCCGGTCCGCTGAGACACGAATGGCGATCAGGCTGTCGCTGCGGGCAACCGCGCCGTCTTCCGCCGGCAGCTGCAGTCCGAGACCGGCCAGCAGCGCATCGGCGTTGCCCAGGCCGAAGCGCGCCCACAGGGCGCTTTCATCGCTGAGCTTGGCCTTGGAAAACACCGCGTATTTTTTCAGGTCCGCCAGTTGCGGCTCCAGCAACTCGGTGGCCATGGCCAGCAGGCAGCCATCGCCTTCGAGCAGGATGCGAAAGCTCGATTGCATGCGGCCTTTCTGGGTGCAACGGGCGCCCAGGCTGGATTGGCTATCGCTGAGGTAATTGAGGTTGCAGGTCAGCTGGCCCTGAAGGAACTTGCTGGCATCGGGGCCGCGGACGGCGAGAACGCCCTCGTGGGACAGGGAGCAGAAAAAAGCGGAATCAGCCATGGGTCATCGCAGGGTAAAAAGTCTGGCGAACATCATAAGGTGGTGCCCTTGAAATGGGTAGTTCACAAAGGATGGGTGGCGATCGACCAAAGCCGACTGTTCTGGCGTCCGTCGGACTGTATACTTGCGCTCTATTTGAGGAGCGCTCCATGGTCGAAGATGTTGAACTGAACCGCCTCTACTGGCACAGCCGCCGCGGCATGCTGGAACTGGACGTGTTGCTGGTGCCATTCGTGAAAGAAGTCTATCCGCATCTGAACGATGTTGACCGTGCCTGCTACGTCAGGCTGCTCGAATGCGAAGATCAGGACATGTTCGGCTGGTTCATGGAACGCTCCGAATCCGAAGATCCCGAGCTGCAACGCATGGTCCGCATGATCTTGGATCGTGTCCAACCCAAGTAACACCTTCGAATGCCGCTGGCAGCCTTCCAGGCAATTGCTGGCGGCCTATCTCCTGGCCCAGCTGTTCGCGCTGGGCGCCTTGCTGATGCTCGATATTCCGCTTTGGGCCGGTCTGTTCGGGGCTCTGCTGTGCCTGGGCCACGCAGTCTGGACGTTGCCGCGGCGGATTCTGCTGAGTCATCCCTCGGCTTTCAGCGGTCTGCGTCGCGATGCCGATGGCTGGCAGTTGTGGTGCGCGGGGCAGGGCTGGCGGCCGGTGCAACTGCGGCCTGACAGCCTGGCGCTGCCGTTGCTGGTGGTGTTGCGTTTTCGCTTGCCGGGCGAGCGCTGGGTGAGGTCGGTCTGTGTGCCACGGGATGCACAGGCGGCCGATGTGCATCGGCGCCTGCGCGTGCGGCTCAAGTTCAGTCGCCGTAGGTGGGCGGCACCAGAATAGTGTCCAGTGCCTGGGGCAGCAGGTTCGGGTAGTCGAGGGTGTAATGCAGGCCGCGGCTTTCCTTGCGCTCCATGGCTGAACGAATCATCAGCTCGGCGACCTGGGCCAGGTTGCGCAGCTCGATCAGGTCGCGACTGACCTTGTAGTTGCTGTAGAACTCATCGATTTCGTCCAGCAGCAGGCGCACCCGGTGCTGAGCCCGTTGCAGGCGCTTGTTGGTGCGCACGATACCGACATAGTCCCACATGAATCGCCGTAGTTCGTCCCAGTTGTGCGCAATGATCACGTCTTCGTCGGAATCGGTGACCTGGCTGGCGTCCCAGGCGGGCAGGGCGATCGGAATGGCGATCTGTGGCAGTTGCTCGAGAATGTCGGCGGCCGCGGAACGGGCATAGACGAAGCATTCCAGCAGCGAGTTGCTGGCCATGCGGTTGGCGCCGTGCAGGCCGGTGAAGCTGGTTTCGCCAATGGCATACAGGCCCGGAACGTCGGTGCGGCCCTGCTGGTCGACCATCACCCCGCCGCAGGTGTAGTGCGCGGCCGGTACCACCGGGATCGGCTGCTTGGTGATGTCGATGGAGAATTCCAGGCAGCGTTCGTACACGGTCGGGAAGTGGCTTTTGATGAAGGCTTCCGGCTTGTGGCTGATGTCCAGGTACACGCAGTCGATACCCAGGCGCTTCATTTCATGGTCGATGGCCCGGGCGACGATATCCCGCGGCGCCAGTTCGGCACGCGGGTCGAAACGCGGCATGAAGCGTTCACCGTTGGGCAGCTTCAGGAGTGCCCCTTCGCCGCGCAGGGCCTCGGTGATCAGGAAACTCTTGGCCTGCGGATGGTAGAGGCAGGTCGGGTGGAACTGGTTGAACTCCAGGTTGGCCACCCGGCAGCCCGAACGCCAGGCCATGGCGATGCCATCGCCACAGGCGCCATCGGGGTTGCTGGTATAGAGGTAGACCTTGGCGGCACCGCCGGAAGCGAGGATGACAAAACGCGCACCGTAGGTGTCGACTTCGCCGGTGGCGCGGTTGAGTACATAGGCGCCGAGGCAGCGATCGCCTTCCAGCCCCAGGCGTTTTTCGGTAATCAGATCGACGGCGACCCGCTGTTCCAGCAACTCGATATTCGGGCGTTGCCGGGCCTGGTCCAGCAATGTCGTGAAGATGGCCGCGCCGGTGGCGTCGGCGGCATGGATGATGCGGCGATGGCTGTGGCCGCCTTCGCGGGTCAGGTGGAATTCGAAACCGCCGTCTTCATTGCCCGATTGTTCGTCACGGGTGAAGGGCACGCCCTGATCGATCAGCCATTGAATGGCCTCGCGGCTATGCTCGACGGTAAACCGCACCGCGTCTTCGTGGCACAGGCCGCCACCGGCATTGAGGGTGTCGTCGACGTGGGATTCGACGGTATCGGTGTCGTCCAGCACTGCCGCGACGCCACCCTGAGCCCAATAGGTCGAGCCATTGGCGAGATCGCCCTTGCTCAATACGGCGATGCGCAGATGACCGGGCAAGGTCAGCGCAAGGCTCAAACCGGCAGCGCCGCTGCCTATCACCAGAACATCGTGTTGAAACTGTTGGCTCATTGGAAGATTCCGCTCAAAAGCGACCCGGGTCGGGGTTGGCGCAAGACGCCTGGATCGGCGAGTCAAAGCAGCCATGCAGCCCACTAGTATATAGAGGGGGGGATCGGCACAATAGCGGTGCCTTCGTGGCATTATGAAATTATGGGCGCGGGAAAAGGCGGTGTTGCGAGGCAGTGGCGGGCGGTTAGATTTTTCCGTCAAATCGGGAAACTGGCGACTGTATCGAAGATGTAGCAACCTTTTTCTCTTCATGGTTACACAATGTTCGCCCTGCACGGCTATAAAGATTGGGAACTTTTGACACGGCCCCAAACTCAATAGAAGGTTGCCTGATAGAAGGGACAGCGTCGGTTTTATGCAGGACTTGTGTTGTGGTCATGCAACTCAATTCGACGACAGGATTATTCGCGCAGCCGGCCTTGCCCGCGCTGCGTTTTTCGTGCGTGCCAAATCAGAGCCCGCAGGAAACTTGCTTGGAGGGGGAGAACTTTTGCGAAAAGCCCGAGTCTATGTTTGCAAGCCTGATCGTTTAGTTATGCAAGCCTCCTCCGAGCTTATCGAGGAGTGTTCATGCTAACCCAGGAAGAGGATCAGCAGCTGGTCGAGCGCGTTCAGCGCGGCGACAAGCGAGCTTTCGATCTGCTAGTGCTGAAATACCAGCACAAAATTCTCGGGTTGATCGTGCGTTTCGTGCACGACACCCATGAAGCCCAGGATGTTGCACAAGAAGCCTTTATCAAGGCTTACCGTGCGCTTGGTAATTTCCGCGGTGACAGTGCGTTTTATACGTGGCTGTATCGTATCGCCATCAACACGGCGAAAAACTATCTGGTTTCACGCGGCCGCCGGCCGCCGGATAGCGATGTCAGTTCCGAGGATGCGGAGTTCTACGATGGCGATCACGGCCTCAAGGATCTCGAATCTCCAGAGCGCGCATTGCTGCGGGATGAGATCGAAGGCACCGTCCATCGAACCATTCAGCAACTGCCAGAAGATTTGCGTACGGCTTTAACTTTACGTGAATTCGATGGTCTGAGTTACGAGGACATTGCCAGCGTCATGCAATGTCCGGTGGGTACCGTGCGCTCCCGGATTTTCCGCGCTCGGGAGGCCATCGATAAAGCCCTGCAGCCGTTGTTGCAGGAAACCTGAGACAGCGGCGACAGCCAAGAGAGGAACCGCCATGAGTCGTGAAGCCCTGCAGGAATCGCTGTCCGCGGTGATGGATAACGAAGCGGACGAACTGGAATTGCGTCGGGTATTGAATGCCGTCGACGAAGTGGAAACCCGTGAGACCTGGGCTCGTTACCAGATCGCCCGGGCGGCCATGCACAAGGAATTGCTGCTTCCGCGTCTGGACATCGCCGCGGCCGTTTCTGCTGCGCTGGCTGACGAAGCCGTACCGGCCAAGGCCACTCGTGGTCCATGGCGCAGCCTGGGTCGCCTGGCTGTTGCTGCGTCGGTGACCGTTGCCGTGCTGGCGGGTGTTCGCCTGTACAACCAGGACGAGATCGCTGGTGTCGAACTGGCACAGCAATCGAACCAGCCAACCCTGGCCGCTCCTCAAGTAAAAGGCCCAGCTGTATTGGCCGGCTACAATGAGAGTTCGGAAGCCACTGGCCCTATGGCCAACGGCGTATTGCAAGGTCAGCCAGGCTGGCACGATCAGCGTCTGCCAAGCTACCTGCGTCAGCATGCTCAACAAGCTGCACTGAAGGGCACTGAAAGCGCTCTGCCTTATGCTCGTGCGGCGAGCCTGGAAAACCGTTAAGGAGGATCATGCGCGCCATCCCTCTACTCTCGCTTCTGCTCAGTGGCTGGTTCATCGTTCCAGCCCACGCCGACGAAGCTCAGGATTGGTTGAAACGTCTTGGGCAAGCCGAACAGCAGCAAAGCTTCCAGGGTACTTTCGTCTACGAGCGTAACGGTAGTTTTTCTACCCATAACATCTGGCATCGCGTCCAGGATGGCCAGGTCCGCGAGCGGTTGATTCAGCTCGACGGTTCCGCTCAAGAGGTTGTGCGTGTTGATGGGCGTACCCAATGTGTCAGCGGTACGCTGGTGGCTGGACTGGGGGATGTCCCCAACGCTTCGGCCCACTCACTCGATCCAGAAAAGCTCAAGAATTGGTACGACCTTGCCGTCATCGGCAAGTCGCGTGTGGCTGGGCGTGTGGCGGTCATTGTTTCCCTGACCCCACGGGACCAGCATCGTTATGGTTTTGAATTGCATCTGGACCGCGAGACGGGCCTGCCGCTGAAATCGTTGCTATTGAACGATAAGGGGCAGTTGCTCGAGCGCTTCCAGTTCACTCGCCTGGATACGGCTGATGTGCCGAAGGACAGCGAGTTGCAGGCCAGCGCCGAATGCAAGGCTGTGGCCCTGGACAGCGACAAGGCTTCCGCGGTGAAGGCTGCGCAGGTCTGGCATTCCGACTGGTTACCGCCAGGCTTCGAGTTGACCAGCAGCAGTGCGCGCAAGGATCCCGACACCAAGGCCATGGTCAACAGCTTGATGTATGACGATGGTCTGGCCCGCTTCTCGGTGTTCCTCGAGCCGCTCAACGGTGCGACGGTGACCGACACTCGCACTCAACTGGGCCCGACCGTGGCGGTATCCCGGCGCCTGACCACGCCTGAAGGCGAAATGATGGTAACGGTGGTGGGCGAGATCCCTATCGGCACCGCCGAACGGATCGCCTTGTCGATGCGTACCGACGCCGCTGGGCCCAAGGCGCAGTGAGTACAGCCCAGGTGTTCATCGAGCGTTAATGTTGGTTGTGTAAGAGGTCTGCAATGCCAGCTCTGCAATCGAGATATCTAAATGTTCGGTGAACATTTTCATTTGCAAAACCCCCTGTTTTTTCTTATAGGTCAGAGCCACTAGGTTCTGGCCTTGTTTGTCGTTTCCGGGACAAAAGTACTGCGCGAGTCGCCTGGTATTTCTTGTCCCTATCGCTTAACCACGCTCGTTGTAATGGGAGCCGTATGTCGATACCACGTTTGAAATCCTATCTCTCCATTTTCGCTACTGTGCTGGTGCTCGGTCAGGCCGTTACCGCGCAGGCGGCGGACTTGCCTGACTTCACACAACTGGTCGAGCAGGCATCGCCTGCAGTGGTCAACATCAGTACCACGCAGAAGCTCCCGGACCGCAAGGTTTCCGCCCAGATGCCAGACCTCGAAGGCTTGCCGCCGATGCTGCGCGAGTTTTTCGAGCGTGGCATGCCGCCGCAGCCGCGTTCGCCACGGGGCGATCGCCAGCGTGAAGCCCAGTCCCTGGGTTCTGGCTTCATCATTTCGTCGGACGGTTACATCCTGACCAACAACCATGTGATCGCCGACGCGGATGAAATCCTTGTCCGCCTGGCTGACCGCAGCGAACTCAAAGCCAAGCTGATCGGTACCGATCCACGTTCCGACGTGGCATTGCTGAAGATCGATGGCAAGGACCTGCCAGTGCTGAAACTGGGCAAATCCCAGGACCTGAAGGCCGGCCAGTGGGTGGTGGCCATTGGTTCGCCATTTGGTTTCGACCACACCGTGACCCAGGGCATCGTCAGTGCCATCGGTCGTAGCCTGCCGAACGAAAACTACGTGCCGTTCATCCAGACCGACGTGCCGATCAATCCGGGTAACTCCGGTGGTCCGCTGTTCAACCTGGCCGGTGAAGTCGTGGGTATCAACTCGCAGATCTACACCCGTTCCGGCGGCTTCATGGGTGTGTCCTTCGCCATCCCGATCGATGTCGCCATGGACGTTTCCAACCAGCTGAAAGCCGGTGGCAAAGTCAGCCGCGGCTGGCTGGGCGTGGTCATCCAGGAAGTGAACAAGGACCTGGCGGAATCCTTCGGCCTGGAGAAACCGGCCGGTGCGCTGGTGGCCCAGATCCAGGATGACGGCCCGGCGGCCAAGGGCGGCCTGCAGGTGGGCGATGTGATCCTGAGCATGAACGGTCAACCGATCATCATGTCGGCGGACCTGCCGCATCTGGTCGGTGCCCTCAAGGCAGGCGCGAAAGCCAACCTTGAAGTGATTCGTGACGGCAAACGCAAGAACGTCGAATTGACCGTTGGTGCGATTCCGGACGAAGACAAGACCCTGGATGTCATCAGCAAGTCCGGTGCCGAGCGCAGCAGCAACCGTCTGGGCGTTGCGGTGGTCGAGTTGACCGATGAGCAGAAGAAAGCCTTCGACCTCAAGGGTGGTGTGGTGATCAAGGAAGTCCAGGATGGCCCAGCCGCGCTGATCGGCCTGCAGCCGGGCGATGTGATCACTCACCTGAACAATCAGGCGATCACTTCAACCAAGAACTTCACTGAAATCGCCCAGGCGCTGCCAAAGAACCGTTCGGTCTCGATGCGGGTTCTGCGTCAGGGGCGCGCCAGCTTCATTACCTTCAAGCTGGCCGAGTAATCCGCTTAGCGGGTTGATCGCGCAATAAAAAGCCCGCCTCGGAAGAGGCGGGCTTTTTTGTGGGCGCCGGTCGGGCTCAGCGCATCATGTCCTTGACCATCTGCTCCTGGTCCATCAACTCACGCTGACGTGCGTCGATCCGCGAAGACAGGGGAAAGTTGCTGCCGGCGCGGCGTTTGGCGAAATCCAGCTGCTGGATCGCCTGGCGATAGTCGCCGACCAGGGCAAAGTATTCGGCCCGCGCCTGATGCAGGCCGATGATGTTGCCGGACAGGCCACGGGTTTCCGCCACCGAGTACCAGACGTCCGGATCATCGGAGCGGGTCTTGAGCAGGCTTTCCAGAGCCTTTTCGGCGTCCGCCGGGCGATTCTGCTTGAGCAGCAGATCGACCCTGACCTGGTTCAGTGGATAGTTGCCCGGGTACTGCGCAAGCATTTTATCCACCCGGGCCTGAGCGTCGGAAAAACGGCTGGTGGCGGTATCCAGATCGATCTGGGCCAGGTTGTAAGTGATGTCGTTAGGCTGCTTGGCCAGCAGTTGCTTGAGGTTTTCCCGGGCATCGTTGAACTGGCTGCCCTTGATCTGGGCGATGGCGAGTCCGTAGCGGGCGATGTCGTTTTTCGGGTTTTCGTCGAGCTGGGCACGGAAACGCTTGGCGCCCATGCCGGGAGACTCTTCGTAGATCAGTTGCACGCGTGCGCGGATCAGCTGGTAGCGCAGGCTGTCTTCCTTGCCGCCAGCCTTGGCCTGTTCGGCACGGTTGCGGGTGTCGGCGATCCGCGATTCGGTGACCGGGTGAGTCAGCAGGAACTCCGGCGGCTTGGCGTCGAAGCGGTACTGACGCATCAGGCGTTCGAACATGGTCGGCATGGAGCGCGGGTCATAACCGGCCTTTTCCAGGTTGAGGATGCCGATACGGTCAGCTTCCTGCTCGTTCTGCCGAGAGAAGCGCCGTTGTTCCTGGATGGCCGCGGCCTGGGTGCCGGCAATGGCGGCGATCCCGGCGTCGCCACCGCCCGCCGCAGCGATCACAATACCGGCCAGCAGGGCGGCCATCATCGGCACCTGCATGCGTTGCGAGGCCTCGACGCCACGGGCGAAGTGGCGTTGCGACAAGTGCGCCAATTCGTGCGCCAGCACCGAGGCGTATTCGCCTTCGGTCTGGGCATTGAGGAACAGCCCGCCGTTGACCCCGACAATCCCGCCGGGAGCGGCGAAGGCGTTGAGCTGCGGGCTGTTGATCAGGATGAACTCGAGGCGCCGGTCGTTGACTTGGCTGGTCTCGACCAGCTTGTAGACGCTGGTTTCGACGTAATCCTTGAGTTGCGGGTCGTTGAGTTGCGAAACCTGGCTGCGCAGCAACGCCAGCCAGGCGCGGCCCAGTTGGTGTTCCTGTTGGGGCGAGACAATGGCAGAACTGGCATCACCGAGTGACGGCAGGTCGTCGGCGAAGCCTGGTGAGGCGAGCAGGCAAGCGAGCGTCAGCAGGGTAGGGCGCAAAAAAGTCATGCACAAAGCCTTAGTCGACAAAGAGTCTACTGTAGCCGGACACCAGGCCTTGGACCAGATATTCTAGGCACCTCGACGACCCTCCCGGAGTGACGCAATGACTGATGCTGTAGCCCACGACGCCGAGCTCGATGCCAGCGGCCTGAACTGCCCGCTGCCGCTGCTCAAGGCCAAGATGGAACTCAATCGCCTGGCCAGCGGCGCGGTGCTCAAGGTGATCGCCACGGATGCCGGTTCCCAGCGCGACTTTCGCACCTTTGCCCGTTTGGCCGGTCATACCCTGCTGCGCGAGGAAGACGAAGCCGGGGTCTATCGTTACTGGCTGAAGAAGGCCTGAACCGCCCCGGAAATCATCGCGCCTCTGTCTAAGGATCATTGATGTTCAAAGTGTTACGCGACTGGATTCAGCGCTACTTCTCCGACGAAGAGGCCGTGGTGCTGGCCGTTCTGTTGTTCCTGGCCTTCACCGCCGTGCTGACCCTGGGCGGCATGCTCGCGCCGGTATTGGCGGGGATGGTGTTGGCCTACCTGATGCAGGGGCTGGTGCTCACGCTGGAACGCTGGCGCTTGCCAGGCGGGGCGGCGGTAGGCCTGGTCTTTGCCTTGTTCATGGGGCTGCTGCTGGTGTTCATCGTGGTCGTCGTGCCGCTGCTGTGGCATCAGTTGATCACTTTGTTCAACGAGCTGCCGGGAATGCTCGCCAAGTGGCAATCGCTGCTTCTGCTGTTGCCGGAGCGTTACCCACACCTGGTGTCCGACGAACAGGTGTTGCAGGCGATCGAGGTGGCGCGTGGCGAGATCGGCAAGTTCGGCCAGTGGGCGCTGACCTTCTCGCTGTCCAGCCTGCCACTGCTGGTCAACATCATGATCTATCTGGTGCTGGTGCCGATCCTGGTGTTTTTCTTCCTCAAGGACCGGGCGATGATCAGCCAGTGGGTGCGCGGTTACCTGCCGCGCGAGCGGGCGCTGATCACCCGGGTGGCCCAGGAGATGAACCGGCAGATCGCCAATTACATTCGTGGCAAGGTGATCGAGATCGTCATTTGTGGTGGAGTGACCTACATCGCCTTCGTGGCCTTGGGGCTGAACTACGCGGCCCTGCTGGCATTGCTGGTGGGGATTTCGGTAGTGGTGCCCTACGTCGGGGCGGTGGTGGTGACCGTGCCGGTAGCGCTGATCGCCTTGTTCCAGTGGGGCTGGAGCGACCAGTTTATCTATCTGATGGCGGTCTACGGGATCATTCAGACCCTGGACGGCAACGTGCTGGTGCCGCTGCTGTTCTCCGAGGCAGTGAACCTGCATCCAGTGGCGATCATCTGTGCGGTGCTGCTGTTTGGCGGGTTGTGGGGCTTCTGGGGCGTATTTTTCGCGATTCCCCTGGCCACCCTGTTCAAGGCGGTACTGGATGCCTGGCCGCGCAAGGAGCCGGTCGTGGCGCCCTTGCTCTAGAACGGCTCTGTCCTGGAAATGAAAAGGGGGCGGCTGATTCAGCCGCCCCCTTTTTTAGTCGTTTACCCCGCTCAGGCCTTGTTCAGCGCCTGCGCGGCAGCCAGTACCGCATCCACGTGGCCTGGCACTTTCACGCCACGCCATTCCTGGCGCAGCACGCCATTCTTGTCGATCAGGAAGGTGCTGCGATCGACGCCCATGTATTCCTTGCCGTAGAGCTTCTTCAGCTTGATCACGTCGAACAATTGGCAGACGGCTTCGTCCTTGTCGCTGATCAGCTCGAAGGGGAATTCCTGCTTGCACTTGAAGTTCTCATGGGACTTCAGGCCATCGCGGGAGATGCCGAACACCTCGGTGTTGGCGGCCTTGAACGCGGCGTATTGATCGCGAAAGCCCTGGCCTTCGGTGGTGCAGCCCGGGGTGCTGTCCTTGGGGTAGAAGTAGATCACCACCTGCTTGCCCTTGAGCGCGGCGAGGCTGACGGTCTGACCGCTGGTGGCCGGGGCTTCGAAGTTGGCAACAGGTTGGTCGATGGCAACGGCCATTGGGGCTTTCCTTACATTGGGTTCTGTGGGCGCCAGGGTTCGATCAACGCATCGAGATTCATGGCGTCGGCGAAGTCCAGGAACTGATCGCGCAGCCAGCTGATCTGGGTGCCGGCCGGCAAGGTCACGGTAAAGGTGGCGTTGAGCATGGTGCCGCCGGTCTGCGGAGCCTGATAGGTGTCGCAGGTCAGGTTTTCCAGCTCGACATGGTGGTCGATGAAGAACTGGCACAGTTCGTTGACGATGTCCGGGCGGTAGGCGGCGCTGACGTAAGCCACATAAGGCAGGGCCTGCGGGCGGTTTTCCAGGGCCGCGCTGCGTACCACGTTGACGGTGAAGGCGTATTTCTTCGCCAGCGACGGCAGGCCGGCCTCCAGGCGCGCCAGGGCATCCCAGCTGCCGGAAACCTCCAGGACCAGCGCGCTGCACTCGCCGTGGCGGGTCAGGCGGGAGGTCACCACGGCACAGCGGTTTTCATGGCTGGCGCGGCACAGGACGTTGGTCAGCTCCATGGGGTTGGCGCCGAGGGCACTGATGACAAGGAATTGTTCGCGGACTGTGGGGGTGGACATGCAGCATTCCTAAAGCGATGAGCGGTCGATACTTTTACAGGCTCGAGTACTGGGTAAACGTCCGGATGCGGTTTCAGAAGCCCTGAACCGCCCGGTTGCAACGAACTCCATAAAGGCGAGAGCGAAGGGCGGCAACGCGGGATTGGGGCTTCGGATGCCGAAAAGGGAGGCTGGAACCCGGCGTACGAGCTTAGCAGTACCGATCAAAGTCTGAAGGGTAGCGAAATACATCGCTCAGGGGAATGCTCGCAGCGCGGTACTTCGCTTGTGCAAGCATCTTGGCGCCAGTACCATTACCGCTCTCTTTTTCCGGCAGGAGCGGTTGCATGATTGCGGGCAGTATGGTGGCACTGGTCACACCCATGGATGCACAGGGTCGTCTCGACTGGGACAGCCTGAGCAAACTGGTGGACTTCCACCTGCAAGAGGGCACCAACGCCATTGTGGCGGTCGGCACTACAGGTGAGTCGGCTACCCTCGATGTGAACGAACACATCGAAGTGATTCGTCGCGTGGTCGCTCAGGTTGCAGGGCGCATCCCGGTGATCGCCGGTACCGGCGCGAACTCGACGCGCGAAGCGATCGAACTGACCACCAACGCGAAGATCGCCGGTGCCGACGCGTGCCTGCTGGTGACCCCTTATTACAACAAGCCGACGCAAGAAGGCCTGTATCAGCATTTCCGTGCCATCGCCGAAGCCGTCGATATCCCGCAGATCCTCTATAACGTGCCGGGTCGCACCGCTTGCGACATGAAGGCCGAGACTGTGATCCGCCTGTCGACCGTGCCGAACATCATCGGCATCAAGGAAGCCACCGGCGACCTGCAGCGCGCCAAGGACATCCTGGCCGGCGTGAGCAGCGACTTCCTGGTGTATTCCGGCGACGACGCAACCGCCGTCGAACTGATCCTGCTGGGCGGCAAGGGCAATATTTCGGTGACCGCCAACGTGGCGCCAAAAGCCATGAGCGAGATGTGCGCCGCCGCGATGCGTGGCGATGCCGCCACCGCCCGGGCGATCCACGAGAAGCTGATGCCGCTCAACAAGACGCTGTTTATCGAATCCAACCCTATTCCCGTGAAATGGGCCCTGTGCGAGATGGGCTTGATGGCGAACGGTATCCGTCTGCCGCTCACCTGGCTCAGTGCTGCCTGTCACGAACCGCTGCGGCAGGCCATGCGCCAGTCCGGCGTATTGGTTTAATTGAGGAAGTACTACGCATGAAGCGATTGGCCGGACTTTCCGCACTTGCCTTGATTATCTCCAGCACCAGTGGCTGCGGTTGGATCTGGGGGCCGGAAGGCTACTTCCGTGACCGCGGCAGCGATTACCTGCAAGCGCAACAGACCGCACCGATGCAACTGCCGTCGGATGTCAGCACCTCCAAACGCCTTGATCCGCTGTTGCCGATTCCGCGCAACGTGGCCGACGACACCGTCAAGGGCGAATACATCGTGCCGCGTCCGCAGCCGCTGGGCTCGGTGGCCGATGCCAGCGACTACACCCTGCAGAAGAGCGGCGATGCACGTTGGGTCATGGCCCAGCACGCCCCGGCCGAAGTCTGGCCGGTGGCCATGCAGTTCTTCCAGGACAACGGTTTCCGTATCGACGAACAACGCCCGCAAACCGGCGAGTTCAGCACCGCCTGGCAGCGTTCCGACGAGCTCTCCGCATCCATGGCCAAGCGCCTGGGCAGCGTAGGTTCGGCCGATAACGAAACCCGCGTGCGGGTGCGTATCGAACCCGGCGTGCAGCGCAATACCAGTGAAGTCTACGTGGTCAGCGCCGAGCGTCCTGTCGGCAGTACCTCCAACGTCGATTTCACCAACCGTTCGGTCAACACCAGCCTGGATGCCGCGCTGGTCGACGAAATGCTTGCCAGCATGAGCCGCAGCGCCGAGAAGGGCGGTTCGGTCTCCCTGCTGGCCGCGCGTGATTTCGATACCCCGAGCCGTGTCAGCCTCACCGAAGACGGCAGCGGCAACGTGGTGCTCAACCTCGGCGAAGACCTCGACCGCGCCTGGTCGAGCGTCGGCCGCGCCCTGGAACAGGGTGAGTGGCGCGTTGAAGACATCAACCGCAGCCTGGGTCTGTACTACATCAACCTGGCGGAAAAAGCCGAGAAGAAAAACGACGAGCCGGGTTTCTTCGGCAAGTTGTTCGGCAGCGCACCGGCCAAGGAAGAAATCGAAGCCCGCGCCGAGCGTTATCAGGTTCGCCTGAGCAAGGTGGGCGACAACGTCCAGGTCACCGTCGAGAAAGACATCAACACCGTTGCCCCGCCTGAAGTGGCGCGCAAAGTGTTGACTGTGATTCAGGACAATCTGGGCTGATCCGATGCGTTTCGCCGTTCTCGGCAGTGGTAGTCAAGGGAATGGCACGCTGATAGCCAGTGACGACACCTACGTCCTGGTGGATTGTGGTTTCTCCTTGCGCGAAACCGAGCGGCGCCTGCTGCGCCTGGGGGTAGCCCCCGCGCAGCTGAGCGCGATTCTGGTAACCCACGAACATGCCGACCACGTGCATGGCGTGGGTTTGCTGTCTCGGCGCTACAATTTACCGGTCTACCTCAGTCGCGGCACGTTGCGCGGGATGCGCAAGCCGGTGGACGCCGCGGGTTTTCTCGCCGGGGGCGAGACGCTTCAGGTCGGTGCCTTGAGCATCGACGTGACCCGCGTCGCCCACGATGCGCTGGAACCTGTGCAGTACGTGTTCAGTGACGGCCAGCGGCGTTTCGGCCTGCTGACCGACCTGGGTTCCTACTGCGACACAGTGATCGACCGCTATCGCGGGCTGGATGCCTTGATGATCGAGGCCAATCACTGCCGCGACATGCTGGCCCGAGGTTACTACCCGTATTTCCTCAAGCAGCGGGTCGGTGGGGAAATGGGACATTTGAACAACCATCAGGCCGCAAGCCTGGTGGCCGAGTTGGGCTGGCAGGACCTGCAGCATCTGGTACTGGCCCACCTCAGCAGCAAGAACAACCTGCCGCAGCTGGCCCGGCAATGTTTTGTCGACACCCTCGGGTGCGACCCGGACTGGCTGCAACTGGCCGATCAAGATTCAGGGCTCGACTGGCGCCACATCGCCTAGCCCACCTACTTAGCAAGCGGAGCCCATCATGGAAAAACGTGAAGAACTCTACCGTGGCAAAGCCAAATCGGTTTACAAGACCGACGACGCCGACCGCCTGGTCCTGCTGTTTCGCAACGACACCTCGGCGTTCGACGGCAAGCGTATCGAGCAGCTCGATCGCAAAGGCATGGTGAACAACAAGTTCAACGCCTTCATCATGCAGAAGCTCGAAGAGGCCGGCGTGCCGACCCAATTCGACAAACTGCTGGGCGACAACGAATGCCTGGTGAAGAAGCTGGACATGATCCCGGTTGAATGCGTCGTGCGTAACTACGCCGCCGGCAGCCTGGTCAAGCGCCTGGGTGTGGAAGAGGGCCTGAAACTCAACCCTTACACCTTCGAACTGTTCCTGAAGGACGACGCCAAGGGCGACCCGTTCATCAACGAATCCCACGTCGTGGCGTTCGGCTGGGGCACCGCCGAGCAACTGGCACGCATGAAAGAACTGTCGCTCAAGGTCAACGAAGTCCTGAGCAAGCTGTTCGACGATGCCGGCCTGCTGCTGGTGGACTTCAAGCTGGAGTTCGGCGTATTCCACGGCCAGATCGTCCTGGGCGACGAATTCAGCCCGGATGGCTGCCGCCTGTGGGACAAGGAAACACGCAAGAAGATGGACAAGGACCGCTTCCGTCAGGGCCTCGGTGATGTGATCGAAGCCTACGAAGAAGTCGCAAACCGTCTGGGCGTACCGCTGTAATCGACGCAACCGACTGATAGCACGGAAAAAATTTGCCCGAGGGGCTTCGCTTCGGGCAAAGGTGCTGTTATGATGCGCGCCGTTGGAGAGATGCCAGAGTGGCCGAATGGGACGGATTCGAAATCCGTTGTACCTTCGCGGGTACCTAGGGTTCGAATCCCTATCTCTCCGCCATACAAATGAAAACCCCTGAAACCTATGGTTTCAGGGGTTTTTTGTTTTGGGGTTATACCTGGCCTTGGTACATACAACTCCTGTGCTTTCCTTTCCTTGAATCCTGATCACCTGGCTCTCCATGTGCCCACCAGGAGTCGAGGAGGGCGTGGATCTGCATAGGCAATCGACACGTTGCGCCTATAGTCGATTGGGCTCGCCAGCTGCTTCTGGAACTCAACCCCCGCGAGTCTCCTTACACACCTTGCAGGGTGTCTCTATTACGCCCTGAGGCCGCCTCTTGGCTCTTCTAGGCTTTCATCCGGGCCATGAGCCAAAGTGACGCGAAGTTATCGCTGCTGCTGATGAGGTACAGGCGGGTCGCCCTATCCGCGCATCAAAGGCCGCTTCCGCGCCTTCATAAGGTTTTGTCAGCACAGGGTTCAGTCGAGCACGCTACGTGGTTTCAGCGCCCATGAGATCGGGTTACAGGGCCTGATGCTTTGCGTCGAGTGGTTAGCCAACTGGAATCGGATACCCGATAAAGTTCTGGCTCACTCAGGTTTTCTCTTGTGAATAAGCTGGGCCGAAAATATAAAGCTATCTGCATGTCTATTGGTTTAGTTGTCTTTCTTCTCTACGTTGAGTAGCGACATGGTCTTGGCAACAATCAGAGCGGTGAACAAAATTCCAAAAAGCACCTCGGCACATACAAATATTCTTGCTATGGGGGTGGAGGGTGAGATGTCGCCATAGCCAACGGTGGTCAGCGTTATGATGCTGAAGTAGACAAAAATATCGATTCTGAAGGTCGAAGGAGAGCCGGAAAAGCTTCCAGGGGAAATCTGCTCTAGAAAGTCGAAAATAAATGCGAATGTTAAGGCGGTTTGCAGATAGACAGCTCCAAGGCCGTAAAGTAGCTCCTCGGTGACAGG
>NZ_JACMZT010000030.1:0-78419 GCF_017349615.1 Pseudomonas sp. GW531-T4 | reverse complement strand
TGCGTATTCCTGATGTTTGTTTTTGGAATCCGGAAACCAAATCGCGGGCAAGTCGGATCGCCGCCCGCTCGCTCCTACAGATCACACATAACCTGTAGGAGCGAGGCTTGCCCGCGATAGCGGTGGCGTGCCTGGCGCTACTTAATAACCGCGCTCGAGATTCGCCGGGTTCTCCAACGGCTGCCCGGCAAGAAAACGTTCGAGATTGGCCAGGAAGCCATCGGCGATGTCATGCCCGCTGTTGGTGGAGATCGCCGAGGTATGGGGTGACAGCCGCACCCGCGGGTGGCGATACAGCGGGTGGCCGTCGGGCAGGGGTTCGGGGTCGGTGACATCCAGCGAGGCCAGGCCGATGCGCCCGCTGTCCAGCGCGTCGAGCAGCGCCGCATCCTCCAGCAGGCCACCGCGGGCGATATTGATCAGGTGCAGGCCGGGCTTGGCGCTGGCCAGCACCTGGCGATTGACGATATGCCGGGTCGCCTCGGTCAAGGGCGCGGCCAGCACCAGATGGTCGCTGCGGCTGAACAGCTCATGGATGTCCCGCGCCGCCTCTACGCCCTCGACCTCGAACGGCGCCTGGCTCTGGCGCAGGGCGAGCACATTCAGGCCCAGGGCCCGGGCCTTGCCCGCCAGGCTGCGGCCGATCGCGCCAAAGCCGAGAACCCCCAGGGTGCTGCCCTTGAGCGGGGTCAGCGCGGTGAAATGCCACTGCGCGTCATGCACCCAGATTTCGGGCAGGTGCTTGGCCGCGGCGAAGATCGCGGCCAGGGCGAACTCGGCGATGTTCTCCGCCGCGTTGCCACGCAAGGTGCTGACCGGCGGGCCGTTGAACAGCCACCGGGGGTAGAAGTCGATGCCCGACGACACCACCTGGATCCAGCGCAGCGCATAGGGCCAGCCCGGAGGCGGGGTGTCCGGCGCCAGGTAACCGCGGACATTGATCGGCCGCGCCAGCAGGATGCTGACCTCGGCCGGCAGGTCGCTGGGCACGCCGGCGGGCACGTCGAGCACCCTGGCCCCGGGGTGGGTCTGCTCAAGGCGCTGGCGGATCACCGCGTTGAAGTCGGCATCCAGTTGGCTGGCGATAACGAGTGGGGTCATGACTTGTCCTTGTTCTGACGCTGGGCGAATACCGCCTTGCCGACGCCTTGCAGCACGGCATCGTTTTGCGGGGTGTGGACACGACCGCACAGCACATCGCGGTAATGCCGTTGCAGCGGGCTGTGGCGCGACAGGCCGGGGTTGCCGGAAGCCTCGATGGCCAGCTCGACCGCGCGAATCGCGTTGCCGGTCACCAGGTACTTCAGTTGCGCGGCGTTGCTCGCCGGCGTATGGCCCTCGGCGGCGGCATCCAGCAGGCTGCGGTTGGCGAACAGCAGGGTGTCGATATGGCCGACGGTTTCCTGGAAGCGCGGCAGGGTCGCCAGGGCGGCGCCGAGGTTGGACGGCTTGCGCGTCTCCAGCCAGCCCACCAGCCAATCCCGCGCGGCCTGGGCGATGCCGTCGTAGACCGCCGACAGCAGCACCGCCATCCACAGGAAACCCTCGCCATCCAGCTCCGGCTGCGGCGCGCTCCAGGGGCTGACGCTGACGGCGTGGTCCAGCGGCACCAGCACGTTGTCGAACAGCACTTCATGGCTGCAGGTGGCGCGCATGCCCAGGTGGTCCCAGTCCTCGACGATGCGGATGCCAGGAGTGTCCTTGTGCACCAGCCAGGCGCCGACCAGCGGGTCTTCGTCGGTGCTGCGGGCCCAGACGCTGAACCAGCTCAGGCCATGGCTGCCGGTGGAGTAGATCTTGCGCCCGCTGAGGCGCCAGCCGGCGGCGGTACGCCGGGCGATGGTCGCCGGCAGGCCGCCGCGGGCCGGGGTGCCGAGGTCGGGCTCGACCCGCAGGGCGTTGATCAGCGCACCGTCGCGCACCGCGTCGCCGGCCACCCGCAGGCGCAGGGCTTCGGGCCAGCTCTGGCTGTCTTGCAGGCGCGAGTGCTGCAGGTACTGCATGACCAGGATCAGCGCGGTGGAGGGTTCGCCCTTGGCCACCGCGCTGATGACCTTGCGCGCCTGGGCCAGGCTGGCGCCGCCACCGCCCAGGTGCTTGGGCACCGTCAGGGCCAGCAGGCCATGCTGGTGCAGCAGGGCGAAGTTGTCCCGGGGAAAGGCGCCGCTCTCGTCATACAGGTGGGCCGTGGCGCCCAGTTGCTGGCCGATGCGTTGCAGCAAGGCGTCGAAGTCGGCGACCTCGACCGGGTGCAGCACGGGCGGCAGGGGAGAAGAAAGACTCATGGTGACTTCACTCGATCAAGGTGGCTGGGAGCCGGCTCATAGCGGCAGCAAGGCAAAACTTCGGTCCCACAGGGGGCTGACGTCGAGCCGTTCGCTGAGCACGCCGGAGTCGAAGAACAGGTCGGCGACCGCCTGCTGCGAGGCGATGGCCTGGTCGTTGACGGCGATGATTCGCGACGGCTGGCTGCGGTTGTTGTACATGTCGAGAAACACCGCCTTATCGACGCCCAGCAACTGCGCCGACTTGCTCGCCCAGGGCTCGGGGTTGTCGTTGATCCATTCCAGGGTGCGCGCCTGGCGCCGGATGTAGTCCTGGATCGCCTGCTTGCGCAGCGGCTCTTCCAGGGCCGCGGGCCGTGCGGCGATCAGGTAGTTGCCGGACAGGTAGCCGAGGGCGGTCTTCAGCACCCGGGCGCCGCTGCGGAATTTCGCCAGCTGGATAAACACGCCATAGATCACCCAGGCATCCAGCTGGCCGCTCTGGAAGGCGCTGAAGCCGTCCTGGGGCGTGAGCGCCACCGCAGTGATGTCGTTCAGGGTCAGGCCCTGTTCCTTCAAGGCCTTGATCAGGAAATAGTGCGAGGTGGTGGAGCGCACGTAGCCGACGCGCTTGCCGCGCAACTGCGCGACCGACTCGACCTTGGAGTCCTTGGGAATCAGGAACACCTGGTTGTTCACGTCGCCTTGCAGCACCGCGATCAGGCGTGGCTGGCGATGGCTCTGGATCGAGAAGATCGGCGGGATCTCGCTCATCCCGCCGACATCCAGGCTGCCCGAGGCCAGGGCCTCGACGATCAGGTTGCCGCCGGCGAACTCCGAGTATTCGACCTTATAGGGGGTATCGGCGGTGCCGGCGTCCTCGACAAAATAGGAGTCCTGCCCACGGTAGGTGGCGACCCCCAGGGTCAGGTCGGCCAGGCTGTTGTTCTGGGCGAACGCGCGGGGCGTAAAACCCAGAGATGACAGCCCCAGCGATGACAAGCCCAGGGCGCCAACGGCCAGCGAGCTGGCGGCGAGGAAGCCGCGACGGTTGAGGTATTCGCTCATGCCACGGCCTCGCTCTGGGCTGCATCGGCCTGGGATGGCTCGGCGTAGCGGTTGGCCGGCACCGGCAGGCCGAGGTTGTCGCGCAGGGTCTGGCCGCTGTACTCATCGCGGAACAGGCCGCGCTGTTGCAGCACCGGCACCACCCGCTCGGTGAAGTACTGCAGGCCGTCCGGCAGCAGCGAGTTGATGATAAAACCGTCGGCCGCACCACCTTCGAACCAGATTTGAATGGCGTCGGCGACCTGCTCGGGGGTGCCGACAAAATCACGCCGTGGCCGCGAGAAGCGCAGGGCCACTTCGCGCAAGCTCAGGCCCTCGTCGCGGGCCAGCTGCTTGATCCGCTCCGAGCCGCCTTTCTGGCTGTTGGCGCCCAGATCGCCAAGCTCGGGGAAGGGTGCGTCCAGCGGGTACTGGCTGAAATCATGGTCGTTGAACGGCCGGCCAAGGGCGACGATCGCATCTTCGATGCTCACCAGCGCCACCGCCTGCTGGTAGCGCTCTTCGACCTCCGCGGCATCGCGGCCGACGATCGGGCGGATGCCGGGCAGGATCGACAGCAGCTGTGGATCGCGGCCAAAGCCGCTGGCGCGGCGTTTCAGGTCCTGGTAGTAGGCGCGCGCTTCGTTGAAGTCTTCGGGGCTGACGAAAATCGCATCGGCATTCTCGGCGGCGAAATTGCGCCCGTCCTCGGAGGTGCCGGCCTGGAAAATCACCGGCTGGCCTTGCCGGGAGCGGGCGATGTTCAGTGGGCCTTTCACCGAGAAGAATTCACCCTTGTGCTCCAGCGCATGCAGCTTGCCGGGGGTGAAGAATTCGCCGCTCTGCTTGTCGTAGGCGAAGGCGTCGTCTTCCCAGGAATCCCACAGCCCCTGGACCACCGCCACATGTTCCTTGGCGATGCGGTAGCGCACGGCATGGGGCGGATGCTCGGCCTTGCCGAAGTTGTCGGCGGTGCCGCTGAGCCAGGAGGTGACCACGTTCCAGCCGGCGCGACCGCCGCTGATATGGTCCAGCGAGGCGAGCTGGCGGGCGACCTGGAACGGCTCGGTGTAGCTGACGGTGACGGTGGCCACCAGGCCGATATGCCGGGTGCTGGCGGCCAGGGCCGAGAGGACGGTCAGCGGCTCGAAGCGGTTGAGGTAGTGCGGGCTGGACTTTTCATGGATGTGCAGGCTGTCGGCGATGAACACGAAGTCGAACTTCGCCGCCTCGGCCAGTTGCGCCTGCTGTTTATAGAAGTCGAAGTTCACGCTGGCGTTGGCCAGGGCCCGCGGGTGGCGCCATTCGCCCCAGCCGTGACCGACGCCATGGACCATCGCGCCGAGTTTCAATTGACGTTGTTTGCTCATGGTGATGCTCCTGAATCCGTAGTCTGGTTAGCGGGATGCCTGGTTGAGTTGCACGCGCGGGGCGTTGAAGCTCTTGTCGAAGCCCTGGGAGACGTCGATGGGCCGGCTGAGGATGCCTTCCTCGCGGTAGATGTCCGCGGTGGTTTGCAGGCCGCCGATGACCTGGTCGTCGATCGCCACCGGCTGCATGTGCGTGGCCTGTGCCACCGCCAGGTGCACGGCCAGCGGCAGGCCGGTGACCTGGGCCTGGGCGGCGGCGAACTCCTGGGGA
This sequence comes from Pseudomonas sp. GW531-T4, assembly GCF_017349615.1. Taxonomy (NCBI): domain Bacteria; kingdom Pseudomonadati; phylum Pseudomonadota; class Gammaproteobacteria; order Pseudomonadales; family Pseudomonadaceae; genus Pseudomonas; species Pseudomonas sp. GW531-T4. The sequence continues at coordinate 73,467 of NZ_JACMZT010000030.1, read as the reverse complement.
TGAGCGTTGGTCCAGCGGTAGGCGCGATCGACCCGGGCGACGAAGTCTTCGAGCTGCTGGCGTTTGTCGGTGATCGCCTGGCGGGTGGCGGCCAGGTACAGGTGGTTGCTCAGCAGGTTGTCGCCGCTGACCAGCACCTTGGCCTGGCTCTGGGTGGTGGCGATGGTGGTGTAAGGGTCCCAGGTCGACCAGGCGTCGGCGCTGCCGTTGTCCAGGAGGATGCGCGACTCGCTGGGCAGCAGGTAGATGAACTGCACGTCCCGGGTGCTCAGGCCGACGCTGCGCAGGGCCTTGATCGCCAGGAAGTGGCCGATGGAACCGCGGGTGGTGACGATGCGCTTGCCCTTGAGGTCGCGGGCATCGTTCAGCGGCGAGTCCCTGGGCGCCAGAATGGCCGTGGTGTAGCGCCCCTCGGCGTGGACGATGCTGACCACCTTGAGCGGCGCACCGGCGCCGAGGGCGAACACATAGGGCGCATCGCCCAGGCCGCCGATGTCCACGGCGCCGGCATTCAGCGCCTCGCCCAGGGGCGCGGCGGCGGGGAATTCGGAGAACTGGATTTCATAGGGCACGTCCTTCAGTTCGCCGGAGACTTCCAGCAGGACCTTGATCGTCGACTTCTGATTGGCCACCCGCAGCGGTTGCAGGTCGGCGGCCTGCGCCGTGGCGGCAAGAGCAAAAGTGACAGCCAGCAACAGCGGGGTGAGGAAGGGCAGGGTAACGCGCATGACGACAGGCTCCAGGCGGGTGTCGGTGGTTAGGGTCACCTCCGCCTGGAGAAAGGGGTCGGTCCGGGTGTTGCGTCAGGTGGCTCATGGGCCGGTGAAGGCACATAAGCCGGGCTGTTTCAGATCACGCGGTTCAGATCACATAAAAACCGTGGGTGCCGTCGCGGGCCAGCTGCTCCACCAATCCGAACTCCCAGTCCAGGTAGGCTTGCATGGCTTCGCGGGGGTTATCGGTGCCCTCGTAGGGCCGGCGATAACGGTCGATGCGCGGCGAGGCCAGGCGGGTTTCGCCCGTTTCCAGCGGCAGCTGCGCGTCAATCCAGCTGGCGGTGCCCTGGTGCAGCAGGAACACCGGCTTGCCGGTCAGGGCCTCGACCTCGGCGACCGCCAGCCGCGCCAGCTGGCTGCTGCCGCAGGTCAGCACATAACGCTCGGCCGGCGGCAGCTTGGCCAGAACCTCCGGCAACTGCGCGCGCAAGGCCCACCAGGCGCCCGGGATATGCCGTTTGACGTAGTTGGCGCTGCTGGTGAAGTCCAGCACCAGGCTGTCGCCTTCGGCCAGCCACTGGGCCAGGGTCTCGGGGCTGATTTCCTCGGCCTGCGGCGCTGCGGGCACCGGTGCCTGCCACGGGCCTTGTTCGCTGAAATGCGCGGGCTGCAGGTCATCCAGCACGTAGACCTGCCAGCCCAGCTGGGCCAGCCAGGACGCGGACATATTGGCGCGCACGCCATCGTCGTCCACCAGCACCAGGCGCGCGCCGCGCACACTGGCGAAGTGATCGGTTTCCTGCACCAGTTGCCCGCCGGGGGTGGAGCGGGCCGCGGGCAGGTGGCCGGCCTCGAATTCTTCCGGGGTGCGCACGTCGAACAGGTAGGTGCTGCGCTGCGTTTCCTGCTGCCAGCGTTGCAGGTCGTCGAGGCTGGCGCGGCCCACCCGCGCCTTGTCGGCCACTCGCCGGGCGTCATCGGCGGCGACAGCGCGATGGGCTTCGCTGGTAGGTGCGAAGCGCCGCGACTGGCCGTGCTCCAGCGCCTGCCCGGCCAGGGTCCAGCCGATGGTGCCGTTGCGCAGGGCAGCCACCGGGTTGGCGATGCCGGCGTTGATCAGCGACTGGGTGCCGATGATGCTGCGGGTGCGGCCGGCGCAGTTGACGATGATCCGGGTCGCCGGGTCCGGCGCCAGCTCGCGGGCGCGCAGCACCAGCTCCGCCCCCGGCACGCTGATGCCACGGGGAATGCTCATGGTCTGGTATTCGTCGAAGCGCCGGGCGTCGAGCACCACCAGGTCCGCCTGGCTGTCGAGCAGGGCCTGGACTTCTTCCGCCGCCAGGGACGGCGTATGCCGTTGGCTTTCCACCAGTTCGCCGAAGGCCTTGCTCGGCACATTGACATCGATGAACAACTCGCCGCCGGCGTCGCGCCAGCCGTCCAGGCCGCCTTCGAGCAGGCTCACATTGCTGTAGCCCAGCGCTTGCAGGCGCTGCACCGCGCGTTCCGCCAGGCCTTCGCCATGGTCATAGACGGTGATTTGGGTATCGCGCCGGGGAATGCGCGCATACACCTCCAGCTCCAGTTTCGACAGCGGGATATTGGCGGCGAACAGCGGATGCCCCTGGGCGAAGGGCGCCTCTTCGCGCACATCGACGAGGGCCAGCTCTTCACGGTTCAGCAGCGCCTGGCGGATCTGCGGGTAAGAGCGGGTAGGTGCTGTGCTCATAGGGCTTGGCTCTCTTTGGACAGGTCCCAGATATTGGGCAGGAAGGCGTTGGAATAACCGGAAATGAACAGTTTTTCGCTGCCGTCGGCTTGGTACACCGCGCGGCGCACGGCACCGATATTGGCGCCGTAGACATGGATGCTGATCGACACCTGATCGTCGAAGGCATTGCTGACCTGATGGATGTCACCGATCTTCGGCGACACCGCCTCGACCTGGCCGGGCAGCAGTTGGATCCGCTGGCCCTCGGCCCGCAGGCTGCCGTCGCTGTGGCGGGCGAAACCTTGTGAGTACTCCGAGCCGCGCAACATGCCGATCAGCCCCCAGACCCGGTGGTCGTGGATCGGCGTGCGTTGCCCCGGCCCCCAGACAAAACTGACGATGCTGAAGCGCTGCCGGGAATCGGCATGCAACAAATACTGTTGGTAGCGCTCCGGATCGGGGCGGGCGAAGTCCTCGGGCAGCCAGTCGTCATGGCTGACCAGCTGGGCCAGCAGCTTGCCGCCGCGGTGCAGCAGGTCGCCTTCGCGGGGGTGGCTGTCGATCAGCTCCGCCAGGGCGCCTATGAATGCTCTGAGTCTCTCCGGGTGTCGGGCCTGGGTCATGGCGACTCCGTGGTCGTGGTCTAAGTTCGATATCAGGGTTCGTTATCAGGATTTAAGCATAATGATTTTTCTTAATATGCTATTTTTTTATGATTAGGTTATAGCTGAAAGGAATTTAGAACCCATGTGAATAGCGTTAGACGTTATCGATAGATGCGCCAGGCTATCCAGCTACGCGCATTCAAACTATGCTTTTCGAACATCTTAATGACTGTTCTCTATGTGCGGGCCAAATGAAAATTGATGATATCGACGCCTTTGTCGAAGTGATTCGTTGCCAGTCCATCAGCCATGCCGCCGAGACCTTGCAACTGACGCAACCGGCGATCACCCGGCGGGTGCAGAACTTCGAGCAGGCCTTGGGCGTGGAGCTGTTCGACCGCAACACCAAGCCGCTCAAGCCCACGCTGATCGGTACCCGGGTGTACGAACAGTGCCGGCTGATCCTGCGGGAAATGGATGCCCTGCGCGAACTGGTGGCCACCGACGCGCCGCCCACCGGGCTGTTGCGCCTGGGCGTGCCGCAGACCATCGGCGATGTGGTGCTGCTCGATGCCCTCAAGCACCTGCGCGTCGAATACCCCGAACTGCGCGCCCAGGTGGCCACGGGCTGGGGCAGCCAGCTGGTGGGCAAGATCGAGCGCGGCGAGCTGGACGCGGCGGCCGCGCTGTTCCCGGCCGGCAAGATCTTCCCGGACAACATCATTGGCGAGTCGATCGGCAAGATGGAATTGGTGGTGGTCTGCGCCAAGGCGCAGTTGCCCAAGCGCCCGTGCAAGCTCGCGGACATTTACCAGAACGGCTGGATTCTCAATCCGGACGGCTGCGGCTTCCGCGCCGGGCTGCAACGCACCCTGTCGGACCAGGGCCTGGCCCTGCGGGTCAACCTGGAAACCTTTGGCACCGAGTTGCAGTTGGGCCTGGTCGCCGATGGCCTGGGCCTCGGCCTGGTGCCGCGGCCGTTGCTGGAGCGCAGCGCCCACCGCGAGCAACTGGCGGCGATGCCGCTCAAGGACTTCAAGCCGGTGATGGACCTGTGGCTGATCTACCCGCATTTTCTCGGCAACCTGCAAGGGCCGGTGGATGCCTTTGGCAAGCTGGTCGCCGGCTCGCTGCAGAAGATCAAGAGTGCCGCGTGAGTGGTTGAAAGAGGGCAAGGGCAGGGCGGTTTAAAATAAAAAATAATGATAATTAGCTTAGATTAAAATGTGCTTTTTATTATCTTTTGCCTTCCCCTAGGCTTGCTGGAGTTCCTTCAAGGCCATCCAGGAAGTTTTGCCATGAGCAGCGTCAGCCCGTTATCCAGCGTCTCGAAAAATGTTCGCCAGCGTGTCAGCCCCGAAGAGTGGGAGGTGCGCGTGAAGCTCGCCGCGGCCTACCGGCTGGCGGCCTTGTACAAGTGGACCGATCACATCTACACGCACTTTTCCGCGCGGGTGCCGGGGCCCGACGAGCATTTCCTGATCAACGCCTTCGGCTTGCTGTTCGACGAAATCAGCGCTTCCAACCTGGTCAAGGTCGACATTGACGGCACTATCGTCGACGACCCCACGGGCCTCGGGATCAACTACGCCGGTTATGTGATCCACAGCGCAATCCATGGCGCCCGTCCTGACCTGCAGGCGGTCCTGCACACCCACACTCGCGACGGCATCGCGGTGTCCGCCCAGCGCGACGGCCTGTTGCCGATCTCCCAGCACGCCATCGGCTTTTCCGGACGCGTGGCCTACCACGGCTATGAAGGCATCGCCCTCGACCTCGACGAGCGCGAACGGCTGGTGGCGGACCTGGGGGACAAGAGCGTGCTGATCCTGCGCAACCACGGGCTGCTCACCGCAGGCATCAGCGTCGAGCATGCGTTCCAGCAACTGCATTACCTGGAGCGCGCCTGCAACATCCAGATCGCCGCCCAGGCCAGCGGCAATACCGAGCTGATCTACCCGCCGGCCGAGGTGGTGGCCAAGGTCGAGAAGCAGGCCGAAGCCTTCAAGAGTGGCGACGGACCGGGCGTCGCCCGGCACTGGAATGCGCTGATCCGCCAGTTGGAGCGCAGCGATACGGCTTATAAGGAGTGATGGTACGGACACAGAAACGCGCTTACGTACTGTGGCCGCCGGCGTAGCCTGCGATTGGCTTGGGCGGCATTCCGACCCGGCAGCCGTGAATCCGCAACATGCGGTCTGCCTGACAAACCGCAGTCTCCGGTTTTGCGTCTGCTGCGCAGCCGATCGCAGCCTTCGGCAGCGGCTACAAGGCATCCATCCAGCAGGCGTGATGCTCTGTAGCCGCTGCCGAGCGAAGCGAGGCTGCGAACGACCGCGCAGCGGTCGCCAAACCAAACGCCGCCGCAGTTCAGTGATACCGCATCGTCAGGTTGGCGGGGCTATGCCCCGATCGCAGGCTGCGCCAGCGGCTACAAGGTATGCATCCAGCAATGAGCGATGCTCTGTAGCCGCTGCCGAGCCGAAGCGAGGCTGCGAACGACCGCGCAGCGGTCGCCAGGCCAGACGCCGCCGCAGGTCAGTGATAGCGCGTCGTCAGGTTGGCGGGGCTGTGCCCCGATCGCAGCCTGCGGCAGCGGCTACAGGACGATCAGGGCTCTATGCGTCGGGGTCCAGCTCAGGCAACTTTTTCCGCGGCCAGCCGCTCGCGCTCGGCCACCAGCTTGCGGGTCAGCGGGATCAGGCGCTGGCCATAGTCGATGGCGTCCTCGAGCGGGTCGAAGCCGCGGATCAGGAAGGTGGTGATGCCCAGGTCGTAATAGTCGAGCAGGGCTTCGGCCACTTGCTCCGGGGTGCCAACCAGGGACGTCGAGTTGCCCTGGGCGCCGAGCAGCCCGGCGATGCCGGTCCATAGGCGCTTGTCCAGGCGCGAGCCCTGGGCCGCTGCCGCCAGCAGGCGGCGCGAACCTTCATTCGGTGGTTCGCGGCGGACAAAACCGTTCTGCTCGGCGAGGGCCGTAGCCTGCTGCAGGATGCGCTCGGCGCGTGCCCAGGCCTGCTCCTCGGTGTCCGCCAGGATCGGCCGCAACGACAGGCTGAACCTGATGCTGCGACCATGCCTGGCGGCCTCGGCACGCACCTGGCTCACCACTTCGCGCACCTGCTCGTAGGTTTCGCCCCACAACGCATAGACGTCCGCATGTTTGCCAGCCACGGCGATGGCCGCCGCCGAGGAGCCGCCGAAATACAGCGGGATGTGCGGCTGTTGCGGTGACTGCACCGCCGAATACGCACCCTCGACCTGGTAATACTGGCCTTGATAGTCGAAGGGCTGGCCGCTGGTCCATTCCTGGCGCAGCACGTCCAGGTATTCGTCGGTGCGGGCGTAGCGCTGGTCCTTGTCGATGTAGCTGCCGTCGGCACGCAGTTCGCGATCGTCGCCACCGGTGATGATGTGCACCGCGGTGCGCCCGCCATTGAACACATCCAGGGTGGTGAACTGGCGCGCGGCCAGGGTCGGCGCGGCGAAACCCGGGCGATGGGCGATCAGGAACTTGAGCTTTTTCGTCACGCTGGCGGCGTGCGCGGCGATCAGGGTGCTGTCCGGGCTGTTGGAGTGGAACGCCACCAGGGCGCGGTCAAAGCCGGCGTCTTCATGGGCGCGGGCGACTTTCTCCACGTAGTCGGGTTGCAGCACGGGGCCGCTGCGCGGGTGGATTTCCGAGGCGTGGTGGCCGCCGATAAAACCGATGAATTCGATACTCATGGTGGATTCCCTGTTTTCTTCCAATAGTTTTTCAATAGGCGTGATTCAGCCTCCACCGGGCAAGGGGTCGGTCCGTGGTGTCGAAAGTAGGCGCAGCGCGGCGGGGTGTGAAATGCCGTTTTGTTCTAAGTTAATTATTAAATTAACTGATTATTTAAATATTCCTGTATCAGTAATGTGCATTTTATAGCGCTGCATCCGCATACCCGGCAAAGGGCGTTGGCCGAGTCGTCTTACTATGCAAATAATTTATCTGGTTAATTTTCTATCTGATTTTTAATCATATTAGGTTATTCCTAAAAAGAATTTCACTGCGATTTTTTATGCGAATAGCATGAATTCGAAGCTGAAACATGGCGCCTCCGGCCATGGGCTTGATGAGGAAGGAAGCCTGATGAGCGACAAGACTTTCGAGACACCGGGCGCCAGCAGCTCGTTTTCCGTCGACAAGGCCGTTCGCCGGGATGGCACGGGGCAGGCTGGGGCGCAGTGGATCCCGCTGTGGCTGCGCACTTGGCGCACCCCCGAGGCGTTGCTGCGGCTGATCAGCCCGATCGTGCTGCTGTTGTTGTGGGAGCTGGCGTCGCGCTGGGGGCTGATTCCCCAGCGAGTGATCGCCGCGCCGTCGCAGATCGGCGGCACGCTCTGGGCCATGATCGCCTCCGGCGAACTGGGCAAGCACCTGCTGGTGTCGCTGCAACGGGCGCTGGTGGGCTTGAGCATCGGCGTCAGTATCGGCGTGGTCGCGGCGCTGATCAGCGGCCTGTCGAAACGCGGCGAGGTGGTGCTGGATTCGCCGATGCAGATGCTGCGCACCATCCCTTCGCTGGCCCTGGTGCCGCTGTTCATTCTCTGGTTCGGCATCGGCGAGTTCACCAAGATCGCCCTGATCGTCACCGGCACCACGTTCCCGGTGTACCTGAACCTGTTCGCCGGTATCCGCAACATCGACCCCAAGCTGATCGAGGCCGCCAACACCCTGGGCCTGAGCCGGCGCGAGCTGATCTGGCACGTGATCCTGCCGGGCGCCTTGCCCTCGTTTTTCGTCGGCCTGCGCTATTCCCTGGGGATTTCCTGGCTGGCCCTGGTGTTCGTCGAGCAGATCAACACCACCGCCGGCATCGGTTACCTGGCCAGTGACGCGCGGGACTTCATGCGCACCGACGTGATCGTCATCTGCCTGCTGATCTACAGCGTCCTCGGCCTGCTGATCGACGGCCTGATCCGCACCCTGGAACGTTTCGCCCTGGCCTGGCGCCCAACTTTCGTGAGGAATTGATATGTCGAGCATCGATCGTGTAAACGCGCCCAAGACCGCCCACCCGGTACAACTGCGCAATGTGGTGCGCCAGTTCGGCGAGCAGCGGGTCATCGACGGCCTGGACCTGGACATCGCCCCGGGGGAATTCGTCGCGCTGCTGGGCGCCAGCGGTTCGGGCAAGACCACCTTGCTGCGCAGCCTGGCCGGGCTCGACAGCATCGACAGCGGCCAGTTGCGAGTGCCCAAGGCGCGCGCCGCGGTGTTCCAGGAGCCGCGCCTGATGCCCTGGAAGCGCGCCTGGAAGAACGTGATCCTTGGCCTGCGCATCCCCAACGCCCGTGCCCGCGCGGTGCAGGCCCTGACCGAAGTCGGCCTGGCCCACCGCCTGGAAGCCTACCCGGCGACGCTCTCCGGCGGCGAAGCCCAGCGCGTGGCCCTGGCCCGCGGCCTGGTGCGCGAGCCCAAGCTGCTATTGCTCGACGAACCCTTCGCCGCGCTGGATGCGCTGACCCGGATCCGCATGCACCGACTGATCATCGACCTCTGGCGCAAACACACGCCGGCGGTGCTGCTGGTGACCCACGATGTCGACGAAGCCATCCTCCTGGCCGATCGGGTCATCGTGCTGGCCAACGGCAAGATCGCCGAGCAACTGAGCATCGACCTGCCACGCGCGCGGGACACCGGCCAGGACGGTTTCCAGGAGATCCGCGCGCGTTTGCTGAGCCTGCTGGGGGTGGAAGCGGTGGAGCCTGCGTTGCCAGCGGCCGGCACTGCGCGTCAGCCTTCGAGTGTCCGGCGGTTCGCCCATGGCTGAGTGTTCGCTTGCGGAAGATCTCCAACCTGATGTTGCCGGGTGTCTCGCCACCGCGGGCTCTTTGGGACGCGTACTGCAGAACGGTGTAGTGGGTGCGCCAGCGACAGGCTGAACCGACTCGTCAATAGCACTTTCAGAAGTATCCGATATTGTTGTTTGTTTTAATTATTCCGCATCTTTTTGCATGAAAGATGAAATGACTCTTTCCTGCTATCCGGAAAAATCGAGTACCGGATTGTCGGGAAAGCTGATAGATGAATCTTTGGAAAGGAATGAAACATGCGCAATCTGAACGATATGGAAATAGACGTCGTATCGGGCGCCGGCTTGACCATCGGCGGAAAAAAAGTGACTACCGACACCAACCTGAACGACCTGGCTGACCTGATCAAGAACAATGGTGGCACGGGTAATATCGGCGTTGGCGCTCCTGGCAAGGGCGGCATCGGTATTAATATAAAGAATGGCTGGACCGGCTGGCCGTTCAACTGAACGACTACCAGTTGCCCGATGTTTTATAAATAATAAAAACAATGAACATTGCACTAACGCCAGAAACTGTTTCTGGCGTTTTTACTCGCCGGCACTGACTGAGTGCCGGACCTCCCATTACCCGCCGATGAGCCTCCCGGCTTCACCTTATCGCAGCGTCCAGAAGCCCAGTCGACCCAGGCTGGCGGCCAGGCGCAGGCGCAAGACCTGCCAGGCGCCGAGGGCCTGTATGTGCTGCTCCTGCGCGCTGGAGTAGGCAGTCAGTGCATTGAGCATCTCGATCATGCTGCCGACGCCGGAACGGTACCGCCCCTGGACAACCTCCAGGGTTTGACGCGACTGCTCGACCAGTTCGCGAGTGCGCACCAGGCTGCGGGTCTCGACGCCGAGCAATTGATAGTTGCTCCAGGCCTCCAGCGAAATCTGCTGCTCGACTTCGGCCAATTCGGCTTCGCTGGCTTCCCGGCGGGCGAGGGCATTGCGGATCTGGTAAGTACGCTCGAAGCCTTCGAACAGAGGGATGTTCAGCTGCAAGCCGATGCTGCGTTCGCGTTCGCGGATGTCGCCGTTGAACACCCACGGCTGCTCGGTGTAGCGACGCCCCAGGTTAGCGCTCAACGTCAGGCTGGGGCGGCCGGCGGCGCGGCTTTCCTGCAGAGACGCGTCAGCCGCTTTCAGTCGCGCCTGGGCGGCGTGCAGGGCAGGGTGGCTGCTGCGGGCCTCGGCCAGCAGTTGGTCGATGGCCTTGACGAAACCGGTATCGGGTTGTGCATCCAGTTCGCTGGAGAGATGCAGCGGGATGTCCGGCGGCAGGCCCATGCGCAGGGCGATAAGGCCGACAGCCTGGCGTAGGGACCCCTCATCCCTGACCTGTTTCAGCCTCGCCTGGGACAAGGCGGTCTGCGCCTGCAGGCGGTCGGAAAGGGCAGCGGCGCCCGCCTGGTATTTCGCATCGGCCGCCTTGAGGTTCTGCGCCGCCAGCTCTGCCACCTGGCTCGAGGCGACGAGGCTGCGCTGAGCGCAGAGGGCGTCGTAATAAGCCTGGGCGGCGAGGGCGAAGGTGTTCTGGAGGACCGCGTCCTGGCTGGCGGTGGCCGCCAGCAGCAGTTGCTGGGCATTGTGCAGGGTGGCGCTGCGACGACCGAAGTCGAACAGCACCCAGCTCAGCTCGAGGCCGGTAGCGTGGCTGCGACTATGGCCGGACTGCTGGGGCATGTCGCGACTGTCCAGGTCGCTGTAGCCATGGCTGCCCTCAAGACGCCCTTGCAGGCGCGGCAGGAAGGCGGCCCGGCCAATCCCTACCTGCGCCGCGCTAGCCTTGGCATTGGCCCAGGCGAGGCGCGTCCGGGGATCGTGACAGAGGATGCGCTCAATGGCGTCCTCCAGGCTCAGTTCACCGCGCGGTGCAGCGGTGTGGCAAGGCAGGCCACTGCCGCCAAGGTCGTACACGGCCCGGCTGGAGACTTCATCGGCGGTAGCGAACACATCGGGCTCGTAGGCCGCGGCGCAGGAGGCTGCACCCAGCAAGCCGAGCAGCAAACACCGAACCGCGCGCATCAGCTTCGCTCCCGTGTGGCCGGGTGCGCACGGGTTTCGTCGCTTTCCACCTTGCCCTGCCCGAGCACCACCACCCGGTCTGCCGAGCCGATGGTTTCCGGGCGATGGGCGATCATGATCCGGGTAATGCGCAGGCCACGGATGGCGGCGTTGACGCGTTGTTCGCAGTGAACATCGAGGTGGCTGGTGGCCTCGTCGAGGAACAGGATTTTCGGTTTCTTGTACAAGGCCCGAGCCAGCATGACCCGCTGCTTCTGCCCACCGGAGAGCACGGTGCCCATATCGCCGACCAGGGTGTTGTAGCCCATCGGCATGGCTTGTATGTCGTCGTGGATCGCGGCCATTTGCGCGCACTCGATCAGCCAGGGCATGTCCACCCTGGAATCGAAGAAGCTGATGTTCTGCGACAACGAGCCGGCGAACAGCACATCGTCCTGCATCACCGTCCCGACCAGCTCGCGCAGGCCATTGAGCCCCAACTGCGAGAGTTCCAGGCCGGCCACGCGGACCTGGCCCTGGCTCGGCGGAAGAATGCCGAGCAGGACGTTGAACAGGGTGCTCTTGCCGCAGCCGGAGGGGCCGACGATGGCCACCGACTCACCGGCGGCAATGTCCAGGTCGAGCCCGTCGAGCACCCAGGGTTCCTGCTCGGAGTAGCGGTAGCGCAGGCCGCGAACCTGCAGGCTGGCCGGACGCTCGCGCAGATCCTCGGGCACGCTGCCGGCAAACGCTTCTTCGGCGGGCTGCAGGACGATGTCGGCCAGCCGTTCGCCCTGTAGCTGCAACATGCGCAGCTCGAAGAACTTGTCGATCAGGCTGGCCACCCGGCTGTCGAACTGCAACTTGTAGGCATTGAAGGCCATAAACACGCCGACGCTGAACTGGCCGTCCATCACCAGGGTCGCGCCGAGCCAGATCACCAACAGGTTTTCCACGCCGAACAGCAGCCCATTCATCTGCTGGTAGAGCAGTTGCAGCTTCTGGGTACGCAGCCCCGCGTTGATCTGCTCGACCAGCAGGCCGAGCCAGACCGAGCGGCGCTCCTCCTGGCGCTGGAACAGCTTGAGCGGGCGGATTCCGCGGACGGTTTCCAGAAAGTGGCTCTCTTGGCGGGCCGCATGCACGATCTGCTCTTGCGTGGCGTTGCGCAGCGGGCGGTACCAGGCCCAACGCCCAAGGGCGTAAAGGCTCATGGCAGCAATGGAAACCGCCGCCAGCACCGGGCTGTAGAGCAGCATCATGGCCAGGGTGGCGATGGTCATCAGGCCGTCAAGGATCGCTGAGAGAAAGGCGGCGGTAAGGGTCTGCTGAATGTTGTCCACTGAACCGAAGCGCGAGACCACGTCGCCCAGGTGACGTTTTTCGAAGTACTGGATCGGCAAGCGCAACAGGTGGCTGAACACGTTGGCCTGCCACTGCACGCTAAGCAGGGTACTCAGGTGCATCATCACCCAGGCGCGCACCCCGCTGACGGCCTGCTGCATCAGCAGCAACAGGCCGAAACCCAGCGCCAGGGTACTGAGCAGGTCGCGGTCCTCGCTGACAATGACGTTGTCCAGGGTCCATTGCAGGAAGAACGGGCCGACCAGGGCAAACAGCTCCAGCGCGCCGGACAGCAACAGCACCTGGGTCAACGAGCGATACAGCCCGGTGACCCGGCCCATCATGTCCAGCAGACGGATGCGCGGCTTGGCGGCCTGTACCTCGAAACCGCGGTCCGGCCAAAGCTCCATGGCGACGCCGGTGAAACTGCGCGAGGTTTCTTCCAGGCTCAAGCGACACAACCCGCGGGCCGGGTCGTGGAGCGTGACGCCGCGGGCGTCGACCGCCTTCAGCACCACAAAGTGGTTGAAGTTCCAGTGCAGCACGCAGGGCAGCTTCAGCTTGCCGAGATCGTCCAGGGCCAGTTTCACCGGGCGAGTCCCCAGTTGCAGTTGGTGTGCGGTCTGGATCAACTGCTTCAGGGAAGCGCCCTTGAGCGACACACTGAAGCGTCGCCGCAAGTCCATCAGGTCCGTGTGGTAACCGTGGTAGCCGGCGATCATCGCCAGGCAGGCCAGGCCACATTCGGTAGCTTCGGTCTGCAATACCAGCGGCAAGCGCCGACCTATACGCAGCGCGAGTGCGTCGAGAAATGCCATTGAAGGTTGTTCCTAGAGTTTGCCGGTCAGGCTGTACAGCGGTTCGAGCACCCACTCATAGAGGCGGCGGGTGTCCTGGAGGACATTGGCGTCGAGCAACATGCCGCTTTGCAAGGGGCGCGGTTGGCCGTAAGCCGTCACCATCTGCTTATCCAGGCTGATCTGCAGGCGATACAGCTGCTCGCCGTCCTTGGCCAGCCCTGGCACAGCGCCGGCCATGCTGGCGAGCTCGGCGAAGGGCACGCTGGTGCGTGAAATGGAACGCACCCGGCCCTGGTACTGACCGAACTTCTGATAGGGATAGGCCTGGTAACGGATCAACACCGAGTCGCCCGGCTTGATGAAACCGATGGACTTGCTCGGGGCATACAGCTCTGCCTGCAAGGGTGCGTCGGCGGGAACGATGCTCAGCAATGGCCGCGAGCTGTCCACGGTCTGCCCGATGTCGGCGAGTACGGCAGTGGCGATACCGGTTTCCGGAGCGGTGACCAGCAGCGTGCGCTTGGCCTCGCTCTCCGCCAGGTTTTGCTCGAGGGCAGAGAGCTGGCGCTGGATGTCCGCCTGCTGGTTGGCCTGGCGCGCGCCCAGGCCCGCCAACTCGTTGCGGCGCTCGGTCAGTTGCTGCTGCAGGGCCGCGCGTTCGCGCTCCAGCCCCTGCAGGGCCTGGCGCTGTCCCAACAGTTCGGCCTGGCGCTGCTGGAGTTGGTCGACGGAAATGTAGCCCTTATCCATCAGGCCCTGATAACGCTGCGTGGCGTCGCTGGACAGCGCCACCAACCGCTGCTGGCTGTCCGCCTGCCGGGCGAGTATCGCCAGCTCGCGCTGCAGGCTGGCGACCTTGTTGCTCAGGCTGTCACGTTCATCGAGTTGTAAGCGCAGGACTTTCTCCAGTTCACCGCGCAGCGAATCGCGGCGATGTTCGAGCTGGCGGCTGATACCGGCCTGCACAGGTTCGGCGTCAGAACCGTAGCGTTCACTGGAGATCGTCAGCAGAGGCTCGCCACGCTTGACCCTCTGGCCTTCGTGGACGAATGTCTCGAACACGATGCCAGCCTGGGGCACGTACACCTTGACCAGGCCACCGACCGGGACCAGCTGGCCGCTGATGGTGCTGCGCTTGGTATAGCTGGCGAAGAAAAAGAAGGCCGCCACCGACACCGCCAGGGCCGTGGCCAGACACGTGAGAACGGTGAAAGAGATCGGGCGGACCAGAACTATAACGCCCAGCCCGTTGGTTTGCCGGGCGTCGAGCGCCTCCCTGCGGAACAACGGTATATCTGCCATCGAACTAAGCGCCTGTGAATGATAATTCGAGAGCCAATGACTGTTTCATGAGCGCTGTAGTTGATGATTGGCTAATTATGGCTCGCCACATTAGTTGCCTGAACCGGCTTGTCGTTACTTAACTTTTATCGCTTTAACTGCGTGCAGCAGAGCCATTTTCAATGCCGGATTTTGTGGTCGGACACCATAATCTCAAAAAGCAAAAATACAACTGAGAACTTTCTTATTATCATCTGCTTTTTTCTGATTCGTCCCGCCAATGGTGTACGAACAATAGGCTTGTCATGGACAGCGCCGATCGGTCATTCATGTGCACCTGTAAACCTTTCAGACCAGCCGCTTAAATTAGAACAACAACACGGAAGTTCCCTGGTGACCCGCCGTCTTCATCGTCGGAGTCAGGGAAGGGGTGTACTTGCGCGTGGGTCTGCAGGTCGAGTAGCTCCCTCTTGCCAGTCATCGAAACGCTCGTCGTCACGCAAACCGGCGATGGGATACAGAAGAGTCATGGGGGCCTCCTGGAGGCGGGCGTTCTACAGGTAGTTCCACAACGCCTGGGAAACCGGCGTCGGCTGGCCGCTGCCGAACAGCGTCTGGCCGATCTGCAGGCCCAGTTGCCGGTAGCTTTCGAACTGCGCTTCGTCGAAGAACTGGTTGGCGGTGCTTTCGTTGGGGAAGGTCGGGTGGGCGTTGGCGTAATTGAGCACGTCCACCGGCACTCCGGCGATCAGGCGTGGCTTGAGCAGCAGGATCCGCGCGATGCGCTGGCCCTGGCGATTGACCACGTTGAACAGCATCGCGCAGCGCAGGCTGTCGTCGGGGCCAGGATGGGTGAAGTTGGCGGTATGGCCGAAGTAGGGCGCCAGTAGCGAAACCTCATGCACGCCCAGGTCCTCCTCGATCTCCAGGGCCTGATCGATCCGCGCCAGGCGGATCAGGTTGGCCAGGTCGTCGAACTGGTAGCTCGGGTCGGCGCCGCAGTCGCACATGACGATCAGCTCGATCTTGCGCCCTTCGCGGATCAGCTCGTAGGTGGCGGTGTTTTCGAAATGGCCGCCGTCGGACAGGTATTGGTAGTCGCGGCGCACCCCATGAAAGTGCGCGCTCAGTTCATAGAACAGGTAGGTCTGGGTCGGGAACACCCGGGCCCAGCCCTTGTCCCGCCAGCTGCGTTGAGTGTCGGCTTGTTCGTCGCCTTCGAGGAAATTGCCCGGCCACCAGGTGCCCAGGCGCAGGTTAGTCAGGCCGAACGACAGCGAGGTACCCAGCGAGGTGGCCCGGCCCAGGCCGGTGGAGATCGCCGCGCCGGAGGTCGCCACCCAATGGGCCAGGCCCAGGGTCTGGTAGATCTCGCTGAACCATTTGCTGCGGGTCGAGCGCTTGCGCGGTTCGCCGTCGAGGATGTAGCTGACGCTGTCGGGTGCCTTCGCGCCATTGGGGGCCAGGCACAACGGCTTGCCCTTGCGGTCGCGCTGCACCAGTTGCTCGGCCGGGTCGACGGTGAGGTTCAGGGTGACGTTGATCAGGTGCACCGGCGCGCAGGTGGTGACGCCGTAGTACTGCTCGATCGGCACGTCGTCGCCGGGCAGGGCTTCGGCGACGCTCAGGCGCTGCTTGCGGATCTTGGGCGTCCTGCCGGCAAAACGCAGGCCGTTGGAGGCACCCAGGTACGCTCGGGTCAGCCGGCTGCGATAGAAGGATTGCAACGAGGACTGGTTGAGAAAACCGATGAAGCGTCCCTCCGCCAGGCTCAGGACCAGGGCTACCGCCACCAGGCCCATGAGGCGCGTCAGGCTGTCGCTATCGAGCCCCTGGTAGCGCACGAACTGCACCAGCAGGCCCCAGAGCAGGGCTACCAGCATGAAGATCGCGATGCCGGCGACACCGGCGATCACACTCAGCGGCAGGCGGCTCAGCCAGCCGGGCAAGGCCTTGTCGTCGAGCAGACTGGAGAGGCTGCGGATCGCGCCGATCAGCAACGGCAGCAGAACCGCCGACGACATCAGTTGCGCGCGCTGCTCGCTGATGTAGATCCACTGGGCCAGCCACGGCACCAGGACGTAGAAGCCCAGCAGCAGGGTGAAGATCAGGGCCTGGGCCAGGTAGCGGGTGACCAGCACCCGGTAGGTGCGCACGCAGTTGTTGCGCGCCAGGGCGTCGTCCTTGTCGCGCTTGAAACGCAGGCGCAGGGCCACGAGGATACAGGCCAGCACGCCGAACCAGTTGACCACCCCGCAGACGATCAGGATCGCTCGCAGTTCGGCGTCCAGCCCCCAGGGCGCGCAGGCCAGGCCGATGAACAGGGCACCGATCGCGCTGCACAGCAGGGTCGCCCAGTTCCACAGGTGCACCGCCTCGTCCTGGCTCTTGCGGAAATACACCATCCAGAACGCCAGCATCAGCGGCACTATCCAGAACAGGGTGGCCGCCACCGGCACCCACCAGAGCGAACCGCACAGGACGTTGACCAGGTCCATGGGCAGCAGCGCGACCAGCGGCGAACACAGCGGGCCGCTGGAAATGAACACCTGCGCCAGGGTGGCCAGGGCCAGCGTGCACAACAGCGGCATGCCGATCACGACATGCAGCGCCAGCAGGTTGCGCAGCGACAGGCCCAGGACATAGAACAGGTCGCCCGAACCGCCCGGGGTCAGGTAGCGGCCGTTCTCCCGCAGCCAGGCCAGCGGCGCTTCGCCCACCGGGGCCTTGGCGTAGTCGATATGGGTGTGGATGCGTCCCGGTGGCTCGAAGTCGAGCACTTCATAGGCATCTTCCGCGGCCTGCACTTCGGGACTGGCTACCACCTGGGCGTTTTCCCGCCCACGCAGGCGCCCGGGCAGGAACAGGCTGCCGAAAAACGAACCCAGGTAGCCGCCACCGCTGACAGTGGAGAGGTAGTCGAACTGCGCCAGCAGGCGCTTGCCGATGCCCGGTTCTTCGCCCACGGCATCCGGCGCCCTGGCCCGGGCCATGGCCTGTAATACCCCGAGGCAGAAGGTGGCGCTGCGAATACCGCCGCCGGACAGGGCGACGGCCCAGTGGCCGGCGCTTTTGCGCGCCAGGCCCAGCAGATCCCGACGTTGGTCGATACGGGCATGTTCGGCGTGAAACTGGGCATCCTGAGCCGAAGAAGCGGGCTTTTTCCTGTCCATGTGCAGCCCTCGCAAAAGGGAGGGGGATCCATCCCTCACGAGTAAGTTAAAGCAGGAAAACAGCAGGTTGCCAGCAGCGTTTGCGACATCCGGAACGGTGAGCGTGGAGCCCGATAGCCAATCGAAATTACCCCTGGTTTTTCATCGCCAAATGGAAGAATTGACCCGCTCGCCATGGCCTAGTATGGCGGCTGTAGGGCGTTGTAAGGCGACTGGCGTACCGAGGTTAACCGGCCCGGTGCGCAGGCAGTCGGTTGTTCGGCCATCAGAAAAAGAACCGGTCGCGACACAGGTGTCCCCCAAGGACAGAGGGACCGGTCTGCAGCACGTGCAAGGAGCAGCGCATGACACCCGTGAAGCTGATGTTGAGCATTTTCCTTCCTTTGGTGCTGTTACAGGGTTGTAGCAGCGAGACGAAAAACCCCTGCGGCGACAAACCCGGCGAGCGACTCGACGAAGCCAAGTGCGTCGGCCGCGATGCCGGCAGCCTCAGAGGCGCCGACGAGGACTACTTCGCCGACATGGACTACGGCGTGTCCAAGCAACCGCAACTGCTGGTCGAGCGACTGTCGCCCTTCATCCCCGGCATTACCGAACAGCAGGCGCTCCAGGCCTTCGCCCGCGGGCGCAACAACTGGGTGGTCTGGACCGCCGGCAACGATGCGCTGTGGGACAAGCTCTCGCGCGACAGCGTCGGCAACCTCGACCTGCTCAAGACCATCTCCAACCACCCGAGCCTGAAATACAACCGCGATAAACGCTGGCAAGTGCTGGGGGTGGTCAACGAACCCTGCTACGTCAAGGGCGAGGGGCCGCGCGACGACCGCTACGGCCTGTGGCTGGACAAGCGCGACCCGTCCTGCGCCGCCGACCCCTTCGAGAACGAAACCAAGTACCCCGGTGTGAAGATCGGCGCCCGTGGCAAGAACCTGCCGGTGGGTTCCTATTACGGCTACGGCACCGGGATCGTCGGCCTGCGGCTGTTCCCCAACCCGGACTTCGACGAGCACGCGCAGAAGAAGTGGGACGCCAAGCGTTATTACGAAGACCCCACCTATTACAACGACAGCAAGCTGGTGAAACCTTACCGGGTCGGCATGTCCTGTGGCTTCTGCCATGTCGGGCCGAACCCGACCAACCCGCCGGCCGACCCTGAACATCCGGCCTGGTCCAACCTCAACTCCAACCCCGGCGCGCAGTACTTCTGGGTCGACCGGATCTTCATGTGGAACCAGGACCCGAGCAGCTTCCCGTACCAGCTGTTCCACACCTCGAAACCGGGGGCGCTGGACACCTCGTTCGTCTCCACCGACTACATCAACAACCCGCGGACCATGAACGCGGTCTACAACCTCAAGGCGCGCATCGAGCTGGCCTCGAACCTGGGCAAGGAAAAACTCGCCGGTGGCGGGCTGAACAACCGCCAGTTCAACGAGGTACCCGGCGTGCCGCCGGACAGCCCGCTGGCGCAGTTCTACAAAAAACCTGACACCGTATTCACCCCGCGGGTGCTCAAGGACGGCGCCGACTCGGTGGGCGCGCTCGGCGCCTTGAACCGGGTGTTCATCAACATCGGCCTGTACAGCGAGGAGTGGACCACTCACTTCCGGCCGTTGATCGGTGGCAAGCCGATCACCCCGTTCCGCATCGACGTGGCACGCAAGAACTCCTCCTACTGGAACGCCAACGAGGCACAGACCCCGGACCTGGCGCTGTTCTTCCTGGCCTCGGCGACCCCGGACTACTTGAAGAACGCCCCCGGCGGCGCGGCGCACCTGAGCGAGCCGGCGGCGGTGCTCGAGCGCGGCAAGGAAGTGTTCGCCGACACCTGCGCCCGTTGCCACTCCAGCAAATTGCCGGAAAAGGCCTGGACCTTCTTTCCCGACCATGGCTGCGTGAACGACGGTTACCTCAAGTGCTGGAACAACTACTGGACCTGGAGCAAGACGCCGGAGTTCAAGACCGCGATGCGGGCCATCGTCAAGGATGAGAAGTTCCTCACCGACAACTTCCTCTCCACTGAGCTGCGGGTGCCGGTCACCCTGACCGAAACCAACGCTTGCAGCCCGCTGGCGACCAACGCCCTGGGCGGCAATATCTGGGACAACTTCTCGTCGGAGTCGTACAAGCAATTGCCGGCGGTAGGCTCGGTGCTGGTGCAGAACCCGTACACCGGCGAACCCTGGGAATACGCGATGCCGGCGGGTGGGCGTGGTTATACGCGGCCAGCCTCGCTGGTCAGTGTGTGGTCCACCGCGCCGCTGCTGCTGAACAACCGCCTGGGTCAATTCCACTGGAAGGGTGGGGTGGAGGACCGCATGGCGTCCTTCGACAGCGCGATCGAGATGCTGCTGTGGCCGGAAAACCGCACCGGCGACTTCCAGGTCATGACCCGCTCCGGCAAGACCCACATGGGCACCGTCGACGTCACCAGCGAAACCAGCTACCTGCGAGTCAGCAGTGGCTATCTGCCGACCTTCCTGCAAAACCTCGAAGGTCTGCTCAGCCGCTTGCTGCCGTGGCTGTTCGGCGAGGACGGCATCCAGCTCGGGCCAATCCCGCAAGGCACGCCGGTGAGCCTGCTGTCCAACATCGACCTGGAGAAACGCGACCAGGTGCTGGAGCTGCTGCTGAAGATCAAGCACGACCTCAAGCAACTGCCGCCTGGTGCCAGCGACGAGGAAGCCCGCAAGGTCTTCGCCGGCCTGGTCAAGCCGCTGCTGCAGGTGAGCAAGTGCCCGGACTTCGTGGTGGACAAGGGGCATTACTTCGGCACCAGTTTCCTCAAGGAGGAAGCGCCCCTGAGTGATGCAGACAAACGGGCCTTGATCGCCCTGCTGAAAACTTTCTAGGTGGCCAGCGATGAACAACGAAACGGATTACGAGTACATCGTGGTGGGCTCCGGGGCAGGGGGCGGCACCGTCGCCGCCCGCCTGGCCGAACAGGGCCGCAAGGTGCTGGTGCTGGAGTCGGGTAGCGACCCGGCGGCAGCGGACACCACCGCCCCGCGGCTGCCGGAGGAGTACCAGGTGCCGGCGTTCCACCCGCGCTCCACCGAGAACGATGCGATGCGCTGGGACTTCTTCGTCCGCCACTACAGCAACGATGCCCGCCAGTTGCAGGACCCCAAGTTCACCCGGACCTTCCAGGGCGAGGACGTCAACGGGGTGCTGTACCCACGGGCCAGTTGCCTGGGCGGCTGCACCGCGCACAACGCGATGATCACCGTCTACCCGCACAACCAGGACTGGGACCATATCGCACAGATCACCGGCGATCCGTCGTGGAAAGCCAGTGCCATGCGCGAGCACTTCCAGAGCCTGGAGAACTGCCATCACCGGCCGTTCCAGCGGTTTCTCTCCTGGTTCGGCATCAACCCGTCGCGGCATGGTTTCAAGGGCTGGCTGCACGTGGAGAAGGCGATTCCGGAGGCGGCGTTCGACGACCAGTCGCTGGTGCGTGCGATCGTCGACGCTGCCGAGCAGGCGTTCAAGACCCTGGGCGAAACCCTCAAGCGCATCGGCTGGCAGTTGCAGGGCGTGGGCGACCCCAACGACTGGCGACTGGTGCGCGAGGAAGCCATCGGCCTGCGCTATCCGCCGCTGGCCACCCGGCAGCATCATCGCAACGGCACCCGCGAACGCCTGCTGGATGTGCAAAAGCGCCACCCGGACAACCTGCACATCGAGCTGGATGCGCTGGTGACCCGGGTGTTGCTCGATGACCAGCAGCGCGCCTATGGCGTGGAGTACATCAAGGGCGCGCGGCTGTACCGGGCCTGCACCTTGCCGCGCAATGCCTCCGGTGAACTGCGCCAGGTGCACGCCAGCCGCGAAGTGATACTCGCCGGTGGCGCCTTCAATACGCCGCAGCTGCTGATGCTCTCAGGGATAGGCCCGCGCGAAACCCTGGAGGCCATGGATATCCCGGTGCGGGTCGAGTTGCCGGGCGTGGGACGTAACCTGCAGGACCGCTACGAGGTCGGGGTGGTCAACCGGATGAACTTCGAGAATTGGGAGGTGCTCAAGGGCGCGCGCTACGCCAAGGGCGATCCGCAGTACGAGGAATGGGCCAAGGGCAAGGTCGGGGTCTACAGCACCAACGGCGCGGTGCTGGCGATCATCAAGAAATCCCTGAAGCAACGGCCGCTGCCGGACCTGTTCTGCTTCTCCCTGCTGGCGCTGTTTCGCGGCTACTTCCCCGGCTACTCGAAGTTGATCGTCGAGCACCTGAACTACCTGACCTGGGCAATCCTCAAGGCCCATACCATCAACAACGCCGGCTACGTCACCCTGCGCTCCAAAGACCCGGCCGACACCCCGCTGATCAACTTCCATTACTTCGAGGAGGGCAGCGACACCCAGGGCGAAGACCTGCAATCGGTGGTGGAGGGCATCAAGTTCGTGCGCAACCTGGCCCAGCCGTTGAAAGACGCCGGGCTGATCGCCAGCGAAGAACTACCCGGCGATGCGGTACAGACCGACGAGCAGCTCAAGACCTTCGTCATGAACCAGGCCTGGGGCCACCACGCCTCCTGCACCTGCCCGATCGGCGCCGACGACGATCCGATGGCGGTACTCGACAGCGCCTTCCGCGTGCGCGGCGTGAGCAACCTGCGGGTGGTGGACGCCTCGATCTTCCCGAAAATCCCCGGCTTCTTCATCGTCACTTCGATCTACGTCGCGGCGGAGAAGGCGGCGCAGGTGATCCTGCAGGATGCGGCCGCAGTACGGGCGCAGGCGGTGCGAGGGGCAGGGCAGGCTACGGCCAGTGCGGACAGAGCGACCACGGTGGAGGCGATGGTTGCGTCAAAACGCTGAACCATGGGCAAAGGCCGAGCCGTCGAGAGGCTCGGCCTTACATCCGCTCGATGATGTTCCGTTGCCGGTATTTCGGGCGATCAAACAGCCGGGTAGTCAAAGTATCCGCTCAGCGGATCGTACTTACGCTGCTGAAACGGTGACTAGACTTCATCTTGCTAGCCCGGAAGGATCGACGGCTGCTGTGCGTTTTCGTTGGTCCCATAGGAAATTATCTATCTTCGCGACAAGGAGCAGTCATGACTTCGCTAGACTCAATTCAGCAAAGGCAAATCAGTCTTACACACGCTTACGTGGTGAATAATTCGGCGAGATATTCACCGTCATGGAAAGACATCAAGAACCCTTCGCCGCACCAAGTTAAAGACAATATTCTTTCGCGTCTCAATGGCTCCAAGATTGGCGGCGGCTATGCCGTAGTCTGGGGCCCCGCTCTGGCTATGGATGGCGATTACGCGGCTCATATCACAGTGGTGCTGATCGGCGGGAAAAGTGGGAACGACATCGTAGTGGTGACGAGTGGGACCCTTGGCGATTCTCTTCAAGATCAGGTGGACGATCTTGATATTTTTCCAATGGTGCCGTTACAGGAACTCATCAAGAGCTGCCCGGTGCCGGCAAGCATATCGCCGGGAACTGCATTGGGTGTACAAAAGATATTGAATACGCCATCTACTATTGGTGTTCAGGGCACACTTTGCGATTTTCTCGGGAAGCAGCGGAGTGGGGCGACGATCCGATTGGTCGGTCATAGCCTTGGCGGTGCGCTAATGTCGGTACTCGCGCTTTATCTAAAAGAGAAACTCTCGGGCTTTAATTTTTATTGCGAAACGATTGCTGCGCCAACGGCTGGCGATGGTTTTTTTGCGAGCTATTTCAATAAGCAAATGGCCGGTAATGCGCTACGGATATACAACACTCTGGATGTTGTTCCGATGGCGTGGTGCGCAACTTCTCTGGATTTCTCCTTGACGCTCTATGAACCCACCAACGTCATTGATAATGGCACGAAGGAAATGGTTTGCTTGGCAATAGATACGGTTACAAATAATAATTTGAACTACACACAATGGGGCATGGGTAGCTCGAACATGGAGCTGCGGCTCTGTGGGGAACTTCAATCGAAGTGCGCAAGCTATCAGGCTCAATCCAGTTATCAGCACATCTACGAGTACATGTCACTGCTGGGATTGCAGCTTGGCGATATACCGATGCCGCCACCGTTCGGCAGTTAGTGCAATACTCTTGTCGCCCAGATCTTCGAGTTGCAGTTGCCGGTATTTCTTCGGGAAGCCTATACAACTGCAGCTCGCTTATCCGGAAACCTTTTTGTTCGCAACCCTCATAATGGCGATTGGCTTCTGGAATAGGGCATACAGGCCGCCCGACAAGATCGCGGCTCTATTCGAACTGCGCTCTTGTCGGTGCCTGTCTACACCAGGGGAGGGAAGAGATAGAGGGAAGGGGGCTCAGCCGTGAATCTGTTCAGCCGCTCAGGCCGTGAAGGATGTACTCACTGTGCTGGGCGCTCATCCAGGCTATAGCCGAGGCTATGAGCATCCTCAAATCGAATTCGCGACACCTCATTGGCCTCATCCGCTCAGAGAAGAGAACCTGACCAATGCTCTCAAAATGAATGTGCTTGTTCATCGGTTTATGTTCATGGATCGCGAATGGCGGGCTTTGGCACAATTTCTTCACACGACCACCAGGTTTCTTCGACTGTTGGGCGCAGCGCTATTTTTGGCGGTATCGCCGTTATCACTCGTCCGTCGCTTTTTTTTGATCCTTGAAGCAGGGAAGGGTGTGGTACCTCCTGACGCTGCTGAACCGCTTATTAAGGACAAGTGCGCAGGCTGTTCGGCATTACTCGCGTTATGCCTTAAGATAGCCGGTTGCCGAAAGAACCGTCATGGCCATAGCCATGAAGGGCTTTCATCCTTTACAAATAAGTGTGGTGAAGATGAACAAGCCTTTCATTTCGCTGTGCCCTGAAATTACTCGGGCACATGCGCTGACGTTGAAGGATTGGTTGGAGGATGAGCGCGTCACTTGCTATCTGAGCGATTCACGTGACGTTTCCCGCTCCATCGAGCAAGTCATTGATCGGACTCAATTACCGATCCTGACCCATTTATTCAACCGGGGCGGCCGATTCTTCATGGCCTATGACCGGCATGACGCCCCGGTGGGCTTTGTCCGTCTCATCAAGACCGGCTCGAATTGCGAAATAGTCCTGGTCATCGGAGACAGCGACAAATGGGGGCGAAACCTTGGCGCCCGCACGATCCGCGAAGGCATGAAACTGGCCTTCCTCGACATGCGGGCCGAGAAGCTCATCGCGAAGATCCACCCGGACAACGCGCGCTCGCTGAAAGCCTTTCTGCGCAGCGGCTTTCTGCTTGAGAGCGAAACGCCGGCATTGAAGTCATTTTCCATGACGGCGGGGCGCTATCTCCAGTTCTTGCGCGAAGGTGCCGTTGGCGGCTCCACGGGGATCTACATCACTGAAATCGACAAGGCCAGGCTCGAGAGTCTGATCGCGCTTGAGCAAGGCCCGACCGTTGTTGAACTCGAACATGAGCTTGAGCGAGCCATTGTCGTCAAGCCGCAGCAGGTGGCGCGCAATGTCGTCACGATGAACTCCAGGGCCTTGCTGCAGTTGGACGACGAGGAGATCGAAGTGGCCTTGGTCTACCCTGACGACGCGGACAGCAGCGCCGGGAAGCATTCCGTGTGTTCCGACATCGGTGCTGCCATCCTGGGCTATCAGGAGGGGGACGCCATCGACTGGCGAATTTCTGATCGGACCCGCCGGATTGAGATCAGGAAAGTGCTTTACCAGCCGGAGGCCGCGGGCGATTTCCACCTGTAATTGCGCCTTTAGCTCAGTGTTCGTCCATCAGGCGCGAAGATCCCCCAAAGGACGGGGCCGCGCTTTCCGTGCCTGATGCCAACCGTCTGCCACAGGTCGCGCCGTTCACCGTCCCGAGCAACGGCGTGGCATCGTCGAAGTGTCAGACCAACCGCAGACTCCTCGAAAGCAGGTGGCCTCGATCCGAGATGAACAAATAGCGGTACGGCAGTTTCATTGGTTTGCCGTTACGCAGGGGGCGTCATACACCTGCGCAGAAATACCTACGGTTCGTCCGTGGTTTTTGAGCGCAGGCTCTTCAGCGCGCGGGTCGCCTGGATCATGTTCGCGATCATTGAGAGCGTGGACGTCAGACGAAGCACATGAACATATCTAACATAGCATCTGATTTAACATAATATACATTATGCGTATATCTATATGGAGGCTTGGGGGGTGTGGGGCGGCAGATTTGAAGCCAGGCCCCGATCACTCTGCCGCAGCTCGCGTTTGGATCTCAGCAATGTAATCCAGATAATCCAGGACAAACGGATCCTGAGTCCTTTGCTCCTATCCAGAACCCCACCGGCACTGGATCGGAAAATTTCCAGCTGCTTGACTCGTACGGATACCGGCTGTTGGTGAACACGTCGCGGTATCTCTCGAAATTCGTAACGCCTGCAAAAGATCGAGCCGGAGAATGCCAAACTCAAGAAGCTGCTGGCCGAGGCCCACCTGCACATCGAATCACTGAAGGTGGGCTTTGGGTGGTCGCCAGGATGGTCAAGTAGTTTACCGACAGAGCTCTCTGTATTGGTTTACGTTGGAAACTGCAGAGTCTAGTGTTGTTGTTTTGTATTTAAAGTAGCGGATTTTATTTGCCTGAGCTGGTCCAACATTACCGAAATATTCTTCCCAAGCGTTACTCTTAGTCAGTAAGTCAGAGAGCATGGTGCTTAGGTCGTTTGCCATCCAAACTGTCTTGTAGCCTTTAATCTCGCCAGGAGCTGGACTCTTATGCTCGACATAATTAACCACCATGTATTTTTTCTCGTAGGCCATAAATACCGTATACACTGTCCCGGCTGACTGCTTGAACCAAGGGATAACAACAAAGTGATGAACCTTTGGTTCCGGACTATCCGTACTAAAGTGCCAAACAGCTGTCTCCGAGTGCAAACCACGAAATAAAAGTGCCTGATCGATTTGGTACTTCATGCTCCCATTATTTGTAATTTCATCATTGCCAACGTCATCTTGCACCTTCCCATAAACAGCGCAGCCCATTTGAACTGACACAGAAGGACAATCATTCAACTCCATGAGTGTCTTGTTATTGTTTATTGCCTTAATCAGATCTTCCCCTGTCATGTCTCTTGGCTCCTGCCCTGATATTTAACACGTATTTGAAAATAATTAAGATCCCTATCCTTGGTGAGGATAGCTTCGATCCGTCCTTTATCAAAGGTCGCCAGTACCATGACCACCAGCACATGCATATCCAATCTCAACGCCCTGCCCCGACACGCCTCAGGCAATAAGCGGCCTTGCAGGCACAGGCAAACGTACGGATATGAGAAGGCTCAAACCGCCCTGGCATCGGGTGTGGATCCTGTATGGGAAAAGGGAGAGTCGACCATGAGAAATATCCGCCCTGCCCTCTGGGTGGCATCGAAATGTAGGTAGGCAGAACCGACCGATAAACTCGGCCAATCTGGATAGGCAATCCCAAAATTCCGCCTAGTTCAAAATGTTATCCCTTCTCCCCGCCGGGTTTTGCCTGGAGGGTTGGCGAGAAGTCGACAAAGCGCCGGGACAAGAGGGACGGCGCCGCATGTGGGCGTAGGCAAAAGCTGCGCGTTAGTGATCGTGCAGCTGGATCCGCTCGGAGAGCAGATCGACGAAGGAGACCACCTTTGGCGAAAGATGACGTCTCGTTGGGTAGAGCGCATGCACGGGGATCTCCGCAGAGCACCAGTCGACGAGCAAGGGCAGCAAGCGCTTATGGCGCAAGTCATCGGCGCAGAAGAGCTGGGGTAGCCATGCGATCCCCACGCCCGCGAGGGCGGCCTCGCGAACGATCTCCATGTCATTGACCGTCAGACGTGGGGTAACGCGGACCTCGACACGTTTGCCCCCCGACTCCAGGGGCCAGACGTGCGGTGCGGCTCCGCCGCCGAATGCGACGCATGCGTGGCTCGTCAGTTCGGCAGGCGTCTTCGGGACGCCATGGCGTTTGCAGTACTCGGGTGCCGCGACGAGCATGAACTTCGCTTTTCCGAGATTACGCGCAACAAGGGTCGAATCGACGAGCTCTCCCGCTCGAATGGCCACATCGAAGCGTTCCTCCACGAGATCGACAAGACGATCGGAACACACCATCTCGACGGCCACGTCCGGATGACGAACCAGGTACTCGGCGACGATCGGTCCGAGCGTGCTGGACGACATGGGAGCCGCGACCCGCAGCACGCCGCGCGGCGCCCCACGCATTCCCGCCACTGCGCTCTCGGCCTCCTCGATGTCGCTCATGGCCGGAGAGACACGTTCGAAGAGCAGACGGCCCGCCTCGGTGAGGCCCAGTTTACGCGTCGTGCGCTGGATAAGCCGCTCACCGACCCGTTCCTCCAGGTCAGAGATCTTCCGGCTCACTGTGGACTTCGGCAGGTTCAAACGTCGCGCTGCTTCACTCAGGCTCCCCGCCTGAATGACCCGTACGAAAATCAAGAGTTGGTTGAGATCGGTCGTTCTATTCATGGAACGATGTTGCCAAAATACCATGGCTTGTGCAACGAAATGACAGAACCTATTGTGCACGTGAAGCGTCGGTAACCACCAGACAGGAAGCGAACCATGCATAAGAATGTCTATACCGCAGAAAACGCCGCGATGCTGCTGATCGACCATCAGACGGGGACGATATCCTGGACGCGATCGCACGACGTCGAGCAAGTCAGGAAGAACGCCGTGCAACTCGCGAAGATCGCCAAGGGTGTCGGCATGCCACTGGTACTGACCTCAAGCATGGAGGAGAACATCCAGGGCCCGCTGATTCCCGAGCTAGAGGAAGTCGCACCGGACGCCTTCGCCAAGCGGGTCAAACGCACGGGAATCGTTAACGCGATGCACGACCCGAACTACAGCAACACGGTCAAGGCCACAGCAAGAAAGAAGGTCATCGTCGCCGGTATCACAACCGAGATCTGCGTCGTCTTTCCAGTGCTCCAGCTGCTTGACGAGGGGTATCACGTTCAAGTTGTGACGGACGCGTCTGCTTCTTTCACAAAGACAGGGGACGCCGCCGCGCTGCGGCGTATGGAGCAGGCCGGAGCCGTGATCACGTCGACGGCACAGGTCGTGTCGGAGCTGGCCGTCGATTGGACCACCCCGCGAGGACAGGCGCTCGCCGAGTTGCTCGGCCTCGGGCTGGTGTGACAACACGTTCGGCCCCGGACACCAGGGACGACGAGCAACCCACTCAGCCGCCGTGATGTGCTTCGTCTCGGCGGCACCGCACTGGCCGAAGCCTGCAAAGAGTCCCCACAAACAAGAACGAAAACACCATGACGACAAGCGTCAAGCCCCCCTGCTCTACCCAGGCACAATCAGCGTCCGCGCGATATCGCTCAGCGCACGCATAGGAGTGAGCAGCGGTCCGATTACGCATCTCGTGAATCCCTCTGACCTGGGGGGGCTCGTCAAGCTATTTGTGTTCCTTGATCTCTTCGATAAAACAGTCGAGTTTCATACCATGACTTTCAGAACCATCGTTGTTCTAGGTGCCACTGGGCAACAGGGCGGTGCCGTGATCCGCTCATTATGGACCGAAGGCCATTGGCGCATTCGCGCGCTTTCGAGAAAGCCGAGCTCCAACGTGGCGCAGCAATTGGCCGCGAACGGCATCGAGGTCGTTGCGGCCGACATGGATGACTATGCCTCACTGCGAAGCGCCTTTGCCGGCGCCCATGGAGTTTTTTCCGTTCAAGGTTCAGAACAAGGCACGCAGATCGAAACTCGCCGGGGCATTGCCGTGGCGGATGCTGCGCTAGCTGCAGGGGTAGAACACTTCATCTATGCATCGGTGGGAGGAGCCGATCGGCGCTCGGGCGTAGCGCATTTTGAAAGCAAGTGGCTTATCGAGGAACACATTCGCAGTATTGGTCTACCCGCCAGCATCGTTCGTCCAGCGTTCTTCATGGAGAACTTTAGTAAGCCTGCACTACGAACCGTGCTATTGGCGCTGTTGCGCAGCTATGTGCCCAAGACGAAGCCACTCCAAATGATTGCAACGGCCGACATTGGCGATTGGGTTGCGCAAGCCTTCACCCATCCGGGTGAGTCTCTTGGCAAGTCCGAGGAAATCGCCGGCGTCGAGCTGACCCGCGCGCAGATCGTCGCCGCCCTCAAGGACCACGGCTGGTCGGCCGGCCTTCCCTTCCCACTGCCCAGGTTGCTATTACGTCCATTGCCCCATGACGTTCGGAAGATGTTTGAGTGGTTTGGGGAGGCCGGCTACCTCGCCAACATACCGGCGCTGCTGGAGCGCCAGCCCGATGTGCGTACCTTTGACAAATGGCTCGTTGAACAACGTGGTAGGCCGTCGGGCACATAACCATCTGGCGATGTTCGACCTGCGACTGCTGACCCCGTCGGTGTGCCTCCTGTGCATGTTGTTCGCGACTGACTTCCTGTAGAGCGACTCGCGAGGGCGTCGTAGTCGCAAGCCAGGATCGACATCAAAGTGGCGCCCATCATTTTTGTAGTGATGGACGCCACTTTCGAGTCTGGGCCATGAATGTTTCTTCTCTTCTTTCTGAATCACGTCCCGGCCTCAGATCGACCAGAGCGCGTAGCTCTGCTTGCCCTCGGCGCGAAGTTGATGCCCTATGCGGCGGATCTCGGCCTCGCCCCGTCGCAATGCCTCGACGCTGGTATGCACAGAGTAGTGGCCGAGCACCAGTTCGTGAGGGTGCTGCTTGGCCGAGCCAAGCACGAACTGTGTGTCACCCTCCGCGACTAGTTCGATGGCCGTCTCGCGGTGCTCGAAGATCGCGATCTCTCCACGTGTGATGCGAGATGACGCATGCAGCGCACCATCCATCAACGATAGCCACGCGACGTCATGCCCCAATGGCGGGAGGAACGTCCATCGTTCGCCGTCCTTCAGCGTGACCAGGAGGTACGTCATTGGCGGCGCAACGATGGGGCTCGAAAGACCGTTATACGAGCCGAGGATCACCCGCACCGGGCCAACGTGGGGCACATCTTCGGGCATCACGTAGTGGCTCATGCTAGGCGCATTTTCAAGATCGGGTGGGAGCGCCACCCAGAGCTGGAAACCTCTCACGGGCGCCGAGTTCACGGTACCGGTGTGCCAAACACCGCCCCCCGCCTGCATCCATTCCACGCCGCCGGCGGGCAATACGCCCACGCTGCCCGTCGTCTCGGCGTATTGGACCGAGCCATCAAGAAGGACGGTTACTGTGGCAATACCTGAGTGCGGGTGCCAGCCAAGTTCAAGAGAGGGGGCATGCCCCCCCTCAAAATCGAAGAGATCGAGGAATACGAACGGCTTGATGAACCCACCCCAGTCAGAGGGGCTCACGAGCCGCGTAATCGGGCCGCTGCTTATCCCGCGCGCCCGGTGAACGATGTCGCGTGGACGCTGATTGTGCCCGAGGTGGAGCTGGGTGTTTTCGCGTTCTGTCGTGCTTGTCGTCATGGTATTCGTCCTTTCCACGCCATCAGCCGGTGGATCAGGCCGGCATGTTGACCTTGGCCCAGTCAGCAAAACCGGTGAGTTGCCCACCGACAAGCGCATCGGCGCGCGCCCTCTTGGTGTCCGCATCAGGGCCGAAGTAGCTGTAGTCCTCGAAGTAGCTCATCATTTCGCAGACCTCCTCCGCGCCAGGATAGAACGTATCGTAGACCTCGCCTGGCACCTGGCTCACCACCACGTTGTGGCCCTGTGCGTTCAGAATATCCGCGAACTCTTGCCAGCTGTAAGCGTCGGGGCAGAGCGACAGGATTTGCCCCTGACCGGCTGTCTCCGGGTGGTCAAAGACCTGCCTGACCAATTTCCCCAGTTCCAGGATGTCGCCGGCATGGACGTTTTTGTTGGTGATATCCATCGGAACCGCCCAGGCCTTTTGGTCCCCGTTTCCGGTGGGTTGCGGTGCCATCTGGGCAAGAAAATTCTGAAAGAAGAACGGCGCTTCGACGAAGCTGTAGTAGGGAAAGCCCGCGTCAGCGATCACAACGTTGGCCAGAGCTTTGTTGGTGAAATGCGAAACCTCATACCTACCGTCTGAAATGTCGAGAGCGTTGGGCAGCGTCGACCAAACAACATGAGAAATACCGGCGGATTTTGCGGCGCTGACCACATTCCTGACCTGGTCGT
Source organism: Pseudomonas sp. GW531-T4 (assembly GCF_017349615.1). Classification (NCBI taxonomy): domain Bacteria; kingdom Pseudomonadati; phylum Pseudomonadota; class Gammaproteobacteria; order Pseudomonadales; family Pseudomonadaceae; genus Pseudomonas; species Pseudomonas sp. GW531-T4. The sequence continues at coordinate 41,930 of NZ_JACMZT010000030.1, read as the reverse complement.
ACTCGCTCGCCCCGGTTGCAGGGTCCCAGAAATTGGTGACCAGGAACACGCCATAGGCCCCGTTGAGCGCCGATGCCAACGTATCCGCTGCGTTCAGATCTGCAGCGACCACCTCGACCCCACGAGCGGCGAGCTCCTTGGCCTGGTCCGAGCTGGCATCGCGACTGATCGCCCGGACAATGTAGCCACCCTGGTCGAGCAGCGCGTTCACCACCCCCTGCCCCTGCCGACCCGTTGCGCCAAACACAACAATGGTTTTATCCGACATGATTATTCTCCTGCATTTTCTGCTGATGGCTATTGATACAAAGGAGGCAAGGAGCGCCGCTCTGTGTGAGCGACGTCCTTGGCGGTTGTCATACGCTCAGTCGCGGCGTAGGAAGTAAAGCGCTCATGTAGTCGCGCATCGGCGGGATCACCAGCGTATCCAGTAGATTTTCGACACGCACGCCCCAAAGTCCTCGAGGGTTATGTCAGTGGTCTCAACGAAGCCACGCGGCCAGAGTGAAATCGGCTTAATTCATGTGTTTATCAAACCACTCGATCATCTGCGCCGGATGTTCGGAGAAGTAGTTGTAGCCGTCCCAGCGCCGGGTGCTGCCTTCGATCCAGAACAGCTTCTTGTCAGCGACGGGGATGTTGTCGAAGATCGCCTGCACGTCGGCGGGCTTGGTCAGCGCATCGTCGCGCACCTGAAGGATGAAGGCAGGCGCCTGCCAATTCTTGGCGTATTCCAGCGGCGACACCTGATCGATCGTGAAGCTGGTGATCAGTTGAACCTCCCGGTCAACGGCGTCGAACTGGTCCGCGATCCCCATCGCCTCGAGGTTGCGCTCGACCATGGCGCGCATTGAGATAGGTTGCAGGGCGACCAAGGCGTGTACGCTCGCGAAAAGCTCGGGGTACCGAGTTTTCGCGACGAAGGTGGCATTGGCGCCCATGCAGCGGCTGAGTAGGCCCAATCTCATGCCGCGGGTGTCGGGGCGGGACTTGATGTAGTGCAGCGAACCGGCCACGTCACGGGATTCGAAGAGGCCCCAGGTGAAGATATCGCCGTTGGCGACGCCGCTGTGACCGTGGTTGCGCGCGTCGTAGGTCAGCACGTTATAGCCGGCCTCATGCAGGTGCTGGTACTCCCGCATGTAGTTGACCTCGATGTCGTTGCCGGGCACGAACTGCCACTGGGGTAGGTGCGAGGGGAAGCCATAGCGGTTCATAGGCATCGGGTGGTTGGCGATGACCAGTTTGTCCGAGCCTGGACAGGGTATCCACCATGCCTCCAGCGGGGTGCCGTCCAGCGACGGGAAGGTGACATCCTCATACGCCATCCCGTATTCGTCCGGCGTGTGCAGAATCGGTGCACGGACCGGGCTGCTGAGCCCTCTGGCCAGACCATTGATCAGTTGCGGAATATCCGCCATGACAGTTTCTCCTTCTCTTTCGGTTTGTGGTGTCTTCTCACATCCAAAAGATATGTCCCGGCCTGCTGTTGTACAAGCCATGGAAAATTGGCATCACCGTTCCATGAGTGGAACGAATGATTGGCTCTTGTTCCTGGTATGGATCAGCCAGGCGCAGAGCCTGAGTGAAGCGGCGCGATATCTGAACCTGCCGAAGTCCACAGTGAGCTGGAGGATCTCGGACCTGGAGGAGCGGAGTGCTTCGATCGTCGTGTCGATCTCGTGGAGGAGCGTTTCGATGTGGCCATTCGAGCGGGAGCTCTCGTTGATTCGCCCCAATCTCAAAAAAGCCGAAAGACCCGCTTAGGGGGGCCGGTGTCAGGAAGACACCTGGGCTGGATGCATAGAGTCGCTGGGCTGCCCTGAGCAACTGGACACGATTATTGCTCAACTCCAACTGAGCTTTGAGGATCCGAGTGAACTGCCCCCAGCGAACCATCGCCTCAAACCATGACGAAAGCTGACATTTTCAGCGAGACCGTTAACAACAGACTCGTCAAGCTCGAACTCTTGGGAGCTCTCTCCGCAGAAAAAAATCCAGGCTTTTACCAGCTTGTCAATAGTGCCGTTGAGCGACTGTGCGGGAGGCAGCACGGTAGTAGGCTTTCATAGCGTCACACTACGCGAGTGCCCGATCTGTTCAGATTATTGATAAAGGCAGGTCAGGCCGACGTATAAGCCGCATGTCAGATAACTGAAAGGATTCGAACATGAAAAAGTCCATAACTGCTCTGGCCGTATCCGCGACGCTCGCTTTCACCGCAACTGTCGCGAACGCTTCCGTGCATCCGACCACCATCAAGGCTCCCCAGACCGTCAATCAGGTGACAGCTTCTATTGACACGCCTTTCGGAACCCATCAAAAAGCTGGCGAAATCCAGATGGCCAGTCTGGCCAGAAGTTGCTCCGATGAACGATATTCCTGGTGGGAATACAGCGGTTGGGAAATCGTCGGCTGTCTCATCAGCGGCCAGTGGTAATTATTGACGGGCCTGGTGCGTGACTTGCGTGGTGAGCGCGCACCAGAGCCTGTTGCAGGCTCCCCAGGATCAGTCCAGATTGAGTGGCACCCACACACGACTTCGAAGATACAGATCCCCTCACCTCTTCAACCAGCCGAATGCCCGGGCTGATGGATAAGTGCCAAAGCAGGCGATCATTGATGAGGTTCTGCGACACAACATGCCGAACTCTGCTGCTTCAGTCCTATCCCCGGCATAGAGCAACTCTCCGCCATTTTCCAGCAGTAAAGCGAATACAGAGATGTCGGAATCCAGACAAAAAACAGCAAAAATAAAAAAACCTTTTTCATGTCCTACCTTGCATCTATTAATGGTTGAGCCAAGTCTCTCTCGCCAAGCCAATAGCCATGATTGGCGTAGCGCTATCTAGACTTCCCACGCAAACGGATTAAAAACGTAGCCCTTGCCCCAGATAGTCTTGATGCATACCGGGTCCCGGGGGTTGTCATTGAGTTTGCCGCGCAACTTGCTGATGTAGACATCGACACTACGGTTGAACCCATCGAACGGGATCCCGCGAATACGGTTGAGGATGTCGTCGCGAGAAAGAAGCTTGCCCTCCGCACTGGCCAGCACCCACAGCAATTCGAACTCCATGGTGGTCAGGTTGATTTTTTCATCGGCCAGGCTGACCACCCGGCAACCGCGGTCGATCGATAACCGTCCGAACTCCAGGACATCGAGTGTCGTTGAGTTTTGTGCCAGCCGGCGTTGCAAGGCGCGTAGCCGAGCCAGCAACACAGAGGGTTTGAAAGGCTTGATCACATAATCGTCGGCACCGGACTCCAGGCCGAGAACATGGTCCCGGTCATCCCCTTTTGCGGTCAGGATGACGATGGGAGTATCGGACAGGTTGCGAATCTCGCGGCACACTTGCAGCCCACTCTGGCCTGGGAGCATCTGATCAAGCAGCACGACGTTCGGCTTGAACTCGATAAATGCCGCCAGCGCCTGGTCGCCCCGGTGGACCACCCGCACCTCAAAACCATGCCGGAGCAAAAACTCTGCGATCAGCGCCGCCAGCTTCCGATCGTCTTCAACGAGCAAGACATTAACGAGATCTAAGTTGTCCATAAAAACCGGGTAAGAGTCCTGATTAAAATACGGTTGTCCGCCTGGGCTATCGCTTCCATCCAGTGCATGCAGCCCACTACCCTCGGCTACCCGCTCCGAATTCGCGTCATCTGCGGCACCTTGCAGCCGAACCCGCCTTCCCTCTGACAGCGTTTCCGTTACTGCTCGGCATCGGAGCAGGTTTCGTACTCCGAGCCGCCGAAGGTCAGCGGGTGATGAACTCGATAAGCATTAGCCAGGCCTGGGAATCTGGCCTTGTCGACGCCTTTTTCAAATTATAATAACACATGTTGCGTAAAATAAAGCGGCTTGCTAGGATCCAGATCGCCAAGTGGCATTTCCTAGGAGGAAGCTCTCATGCAAGACTCTGTGCGCAAGGCGTTCCTGGAAGACGGGGCCGTCCTGATCAAAGGTTTTCTGAACGTAGAACAGTTGGCCCAGTGCCGGGCCGCCTACGACTGGGCTGTCGAGAATCACGGCCCGCATGCTTTCAGGATGTTCGACGGGACCGAGCAGCAATCGCATGTCGACAATGCCAACCCCAAGGCCAAGGCCCGGCTCGAGGAACTGGTCGCTTCCCTGCCCTTCGGCAAGCTGTTTGCGCAGCTCTGGGGCTCTGAACATGTCTGGTATTTCGCCGAGGAAGTGTTTCTCAAGGCGGGCGGCCGCGGCTCCCGTACGCTCTGGCACCAGGACACCTCCTATCTGCCTTGGGCTGGCCTGCATTGGGGCAATGCCTGGATCAGCTTCGAGTCGGTGCCCAAGCGCAATGCCCTGGAGATCGTCCGCGGCTCGCACAAAGGGCCGCGTTACGACGGCACCACCTTCCTCGATCCGAACGACCCGACCCAGCCCCTGCATGGCGGCAACGCACTGCCTCGGCTTCCCGATGTCGAGGCCCAGCGCAAGCAGGATCCCGACGCTTACGAAATCCTCTCCTGGGCGACCGAGCCTGGAGACATAGTCGTGCTCCATCCCGGCGCGCTGCACGGTGGCGCTCCGGTCGATGAGACCTTCCCGGATCGTCACACCTTTGTCTTCCGCTTCTTCGGCGACGACGCAACCTTCCGCCCGCTGCCGGAACACAGCGCAGCCGGTTATCCGCAGCAAGGCGTGCTCTTCACCCAGGAGCTGGCAGACCTGAAGGCCGGGGATTCCTTTCGCCACACCACGTTCCGGCAAATCGCCTAAGCCTAATAAGGAGATCGTCCATGACCACCCAAGACTTGCGTCGACAGTCCATCAACCCTGGCCATACCCAGGCCATTTACGACAACTTTCACTTCTCCCAGGCGACCCGCGTGGGGAACATGATCTGGGTGTCCGGCCAGGTTGGCGTCGACGCGACCATGACTCCGGCCGAAGGCATCGAGGCACAAACGCACCTGGCGTTCCAGGCCTTGAGCGGCATTCTCGAGGAAGCGGGTGCAAGCCTGGCCGACGTGGTCGAGCTGATGACCTTCCATATCGATCTGCAAGGCGAGATCCATACGTTCGGACAGATCAAGGACAAGTATTTCCCAGATCGTTACCCATCCTGGAGCGCGGTTGGCGTCACGCAACTGGCCCTTCCCGCATTGCGCGTGGAAATACGCGCGGTGGCGGTCATCGGCTGCGGGCAGGATTGATCCGAGGGCGTCGACGCATACAGGCGCCTCAAGATTCCAAGGGGCTGCGAAGTATCTTCGCGCCCTTTCGAGGATGCTTATTGACAGGAACAAGGACCACAACATGGCAACACTGATCGTGAGTTATCCCGCTGCCAAAGGCGGGCGATTCGACCGGGATTACTATCTGGCAACCCACCTGCCACTGGCGCGCGCCGCCTGGAGCGAGTTCGGGCTGCAATCGGCAGAGGTGCTGTTTCCGGCAACCGGGCCAACGCCGCTGGTGGCCATGGTGATACTGCGCTTTCGCGAGCAGGCCGATATCAATGCCGCGCTGTCCTCGCCCGGGACTGCCAGGGTGATTGGCGATGTCGCCAACTTCACCGATATCACCCCGACGATCTTCCGCGCGGATGACGAATAGTCGGCGGACTCAAGCCCTGGCCGCTGCGCTGCTTTCCCATGTGCTTTCTGCGAGCAAATTCCCTATGCTGCTCCACAGCCAGAAGGCACCATTTTCAAACCGATGGTGCTCCAGATAATCGAGCCAGCGAAGTTGCCCATTTCCCATGCATGATTCTCACCTCTCTCCACCCAAGCCTGCCGTACGGCGCGGGCGCCCTGTCGGCAACCGCGACGAGAAAAGAACCGAGTTGCTGAAAGCGGCGATCGCCGTGATCGCCCAGGAAGGCTACGCTGGCGCTTCGATGCGCAAAGTGGCGCAGCATGCCGGATGCACCACGGGTGCGGTGACCTACTACTTCGCCAACAAGGAAGAGATGGTCACGGCTGTCGCCCAGAGCCTGTTCGACCAGATCGACACGTTGCTGGAAGGCAGCCAGGAACAGGTCGACATCAAGTCACTCATCGAACAATGGCTGAACTGGATGCGCGTCGATGAACCAAATGGCTGGCTCGCCTGGTTCCAATTGCTGGCCCATGCCAGGCACGAACCAGCGTTCGCGAGCATCATCAAGCAACGCTACGCACTGTTCCGCCAGGTACTCACGTCGATGCTGGAGAAGGGACAGAAACAAGGCAAGATCCGCAGCGACATCGAAGCGGATCTGCTCGCCGATCAGATCAGCGCCATGAGCGACGGCTGGATGATGATGTTGCCGATCGAGCCCGAAAGGTTCACCCCCGCCAGAAGCCAGGCCCTGCTCGATGCGGTCATCACCCTGATCTCACCGGCGGCGCCATCGAACGGCAAGAGTCCCCGGAAGCAATGAGGCCGTAGCGTTGCCGGAATCGGTAACGGAGCTTCTTCAGAACCAGCACAAGGCCGGCACGCTTCCGGCCTTCATGCTTTGCGCCGCGAAATAGCGCTGCCATCCAGGTCGTTGCGGCCCCCTCCTCCCCCCTGCTCCATCACGCCTACTCAGGCAAGGCTTCAATAGCTCGACGCCCCTTGCCCTGTCCCTGATTCGCGGCGGTTTTCCCTTTGCCCGGATCAGATTATGCGTTATTTTGCATAACACCTGTTTTTAAAAATAAAACTCAGATCTGGCAGGGACAAACATGCATTCGACCGACAATGAATCATCCCTTCAATCACCGCAGCGGCGCTTGCTGCTGCAAGCGCTTGGCAGCGCGGCAGTGGTTGGAGGGCTCGCGCTGAGCACGCGTGCCGCGGCGCAGGCGCTACAAGACAATCGCGACGGCATATTGGACGTAGCGATCATCGGTGGCGGCCTGGCGGGCCTGACTTCGGCACGGGACCTGCTCAGCGCCGGCTGCGAGTCTTTCGCCGTGCTTGAGGCCCGCGATCGCGTGGGCGGACGTACCTACAACCATGACCTCGGCCATGGCGTGGTCTCTGAAGCGGGCGGCCAGTGGATCGGGCCAGGACAAACAGCCATCGCCGACCTGGCACGCCAGCTTGAGGTCGGCACCTTCCCCACCTATTACCAAGGCAAAACCGTCTATCTGCTGGATGACACCAAGGTGGAAGAAGACGTGACCGACGGCCCGAACTCCAACACCGAGCTGGTCGGCAAGCTGAACGAGCTGGCCAGGGGCGTCCCCAGCAAAGCACCCTGGAAGGCAGCGGATGCCGCCGCCCTCGACAAACTTTCGGTTGGCGAGTGGCTGGTCAGGCAAGGCATCAGCAACCAGGACCAGATCGGATTCAACATGTCCGTGAGCCTGACCTTCGGCACCACCCCAGCCGGCATGGGACTGTTGCACTACCTGTCGATGATCAACTCTTCCGATTGCAGCCTGGAGAAACTCGAGGGGATAAAGGGCGGCGCCCAGGAGACACGTTTTGTTGGCGGCTCCCAGGTACTCAGCCTCAAGATGGCGCAGGCCCTGGGGGACAAGCTCAAGCTGTCTTGCCCGGTGCGCAAGATCGTCGGTTGGGACCGCGACGTCGTCGAACTGCATACGGACCGCGGCATCATCCGCGCCCGGCAGGTCATTGCGGCAGTCAACCCGGCCCTGTGCAACCAGATCACCTTCGACCCGCCCCTCCCCACCGGGCGTGCGCAGCTGCAGCGACTCTGGCCGGCCCACGCGCCCATGCGCAAGACCGTGCATGTCTATGAACGCCCCTTCTGGAGAGACAAGGGCCTGAACGGCCAGATCATCCAGGTCGAAGGGCCGCTGATCCTGGCCTATGACAATTCGCCCCCGGATGGCAGCCTCGGGGTCCTCAGCGGGTTCGTCAGGACCGGGCAACTGCCCCATGATCCGCAAGCCGCGCAGAGCACCTTGTCGGCCATCTATGCCCAGGCCCTGGGGGACGAAGCCTTGCACCCTGTCCAGTTCCACGACCAGGACTGGGGCAAGGTCGACCCCTGGACCCTCACCTGTATCTCGCCAATGCCGCCCGGGTTCTGGACGCAATGGGGCGAGTACCTGAACCCCGCGACCGGTCGCTTGATCTGGTCCGGCACTGAAACCGCGGATCTCTGGGCCGGCTCGATGGACGGCGCGGTCCGTGCCGGCCACCGGGCGGCGCTGGAAGCGCTCCAGGCCCTGGTCCAAGACCGGAGGAGCGCCTGATGAAACGAGCAATAGTGATCGGGACGGTGGTGGTGGCCACGGCGCTGGCTGGGGCTGGTGCGCTCTACGGCCCGGAGCTGGTGGCCGGCTACCGCTTCATGAATACCCTCGACGAGCACAACGCCAGGTACCTGGCCAACGGCGGCGCCTGGCCGCAGCTTCAGGACACCTGCGCCCTGTGCCATGGCGCGAGGGGCCAGCCGGCAAACACCCGATATGCCTCCCTGGCTGGACAATCCGTAGCCTACATCGAGGCGCAGTTGCAGGCCTTCGCGCAAGGGCGTCGGCACAGTGCGCAAATGAGCCCGCTTGCGGCGAATCTGACGCAAGAGCAGATCAAGTTCCTGGCGGATTATTTCTCCCGGCAGACAGCCGGCCAGACCGAGGCCCCGGCAAGCGACCAGGCCCTCGAGCAACGCGGAAAGGCCAAGGTTGCCACCACTGGCTGCGTCGCCTGTCATGGTGAAAACCTCTCGGGCGGCCCGTTGGCGCCGCGGATCGCCGGCCAGGGGCCGCTCTACCTGACGGATCAGCTCACCGCCTTCAAACAGGGCCAGCGCAAGGACCCCACCCAGGCCATGAACGCCCTGGCCAGTACGTTATCGGAAGACGACATCAAGGCAGTGGCCCACTACCTGGGCACCCTGGCACCCGCACCAGGCGCCAAGTAGTCCGCTGTGGGTGAGCGTGGGCAAGGATGCTCACCTCTCCTTGCCTTCCTCCCTGCCTTCCCTCCTCGACCTCCGCCCTGCCCTGACGTTCCTGCGGGCACAAAACATCATGGATATCCGCGTCCGACGTTGCCCCGAGGTCAGGCTCAGGTGGCTGCATGCGGACAGACGCGACCAGCTTCACATCCAGCATGCTCGCGCCCCACGTGCCGCGGTGGGTCTGTCACACCGCGGCAGGTGGGGCGCGAGCAGGCCCGTTCTTGAAAAAACGACTCGTCAGCGTGGCTGCAGGAGCGGCATCGATTCCTTGGTGCGCTCCAGGGCGCCATAGGCGTAGTACATCAGGACCAACAGACAGGCCCAGCTAAGCAACGCCAGCACATAGAAGTTGAACAGCACGTTGGTCTCGTCCCCCGGGATCTTGTAGAAATCGTAGATGCAGGCAATCGTCTGCGCCGCCAGCATGCCGAGGAACAGGCCCAGCGCCAGGATGTGTTCCCCGGCACTCAGCAGACGCAGGACCAGGTAAACGAGGTAGAGGGAGAAGACAGTCCACATGACGACGTAGAAATACGCCAGGAACCCGCCCAGGGCATTGGCAGAGAGGACAAGAGCAAGGGTGACCAGCATACCGCCCGCGAACAGCATGACATCCTTGAAGACCGACGGTTTGTAATCATGGGTGACCGCCATGAAGCCAATGATGGTAATGACTGGAATTCCGACGCCCCTGGAAAACGCATCACAGAAATACGAAAACAAATAAGCCGTTTCCGATCCCAATGAAAAGTACAGCAAAGCATTGGTCGCCGAGAACGCAACGACCAGCCATTCCAGGCCAAGCAGATAGTTACGCTTGCGCAGGAGCTTGAGCCCATAAACCAGTCCCGCCGAAACCAATATGAAACAAGCGGCGCATATAACAATATTCCTGAGTTCCATGACACATACTCTCAATGTTTTTATTGATGTTCGATTCGTTGTTTTATTGCGCAGACAAACTTGTGAGATAGCTGGCAATGGCCTTGCGCTCGTCTGCTGACAAGGTCGCGGCAATGGCCCCCATTGCCCCGGTCAGGTCCTTTCGCCGGCCGTCGGCGAAGGCATCGAGCTGCACCCGGAGGTAGTCGGACCCTTGCCCGGCAAGACGCGGGAACTGTTCGCGGCCCATCAGGCGCTCGCCATGGCAGGCCACGCAGCCGCCTGCGGCGACCAGTTTCTGCCCCTTGTCCCGCAGGCCCGGGTCGGGCTGAAAGGACGAGTCGCGGCTCAAAGGCTGTTTGGCGTAGTAGTTGGCCAGTCGGTCGATGTCCTCCCGGCTCAGGGTCATCGCCAGCGGCGCCATGTTCGGGTTGATCCGCTGCCCGCTGGCGAAGTTGTGCAACTGCGCCGCCAGGTATGGGGCCGGCTGCCCCGCGAGGCTGGGGTAGCGCTGATGTTGCGAGCTGCCTTTGGTTCCATGGCAACCGGTACAGACGTCGGTCAGTTGCGGCCATGGGCCTCCGTCGGCCTCGTAGGCCTCGGTCGAGGCGCTGATGTAGTTCTGCAAACGATAGAGGTCGAGCAAATCCCGGCCATACAGGCCCAGCAGGACGGCAACGACTGCGATAATCCCCAGCACAATCTTTCTTTTCATCTTCGCCTCCTACGCCCGACGCAGGGCATTGAGCACCTGCAAGGCACTCTGATGGCCCGAGCGCACGGCCCCGTCCATGTAGCCCGCCCAGATATCGGCGGTCTCCGTACCCGACCAGAAGAGATTGCCGCAGGGAGGACGCAGGGCCTCGCCATGGGTACTCCAGAAACCAGGTGGAATGGGGGAAACGCAGGTGAGTGTCCAGGGGTCGGCTTGCCCCCAGTCATGCTCGTGATACGACACCGGCTTCAATGCCTCGTCGCCCAGTGCCCTGGCGTAAATCTGGGCCAGCACGCGCTGTGCTTCCTTCAGGTCGGAGGACACCATGGCGTTGGTGACGAAGGCATTGATCACGCCGATTTCGCCCCCCGGCGGGGAGTTGTCGTAAGCCCAGATGACGGGGCCACCCGCCTGGATGACATGCCCGTTCAAGCCTTTTTCCCGCCAGAACGGACGGGAATAGACCATGGACGTCTTGCGCGCCGGGGAGTGGGCGGGCCAGGCACGTTGCAGCGCCGCGCGCTCTTCGGGTAGCGGCGGATCGAACCGGAGCTGATGGCACAATGCGGGGTGGATGGCCATGATCACCCGGCGAGCACGGATCTCCCCCTGGTCCGTTTGCAACCGGACGACTTCGCGGTCCCAGTCGGAAACCTGCCGGACCGGGCACGACAAGCGCAGCCGGTCACCCAGTTGCTGCGCCATCTTGATGCAGAGAATCTGCGAACCACCGACAAGCCGGGTGCCCTGGGCGCTGTCCTTGATCGAGTCGAGCTGCATGTACTCACAGTTGGCCGAGTTGATCATCGACAGGAAATGCAGGAACCCCATCTTCGCCGGCGCCACGCCGCAGGTCAGGAGGAAGCTGGCATTCCACCCAGCCCGATCCTCGGGCTTGATGGCCTGCCTGGACAGCCAATCGCCTGCAGAAAGCTTGTCCAGCTCGGCCACCTTCGAAGACTTCCAGGGCGCGCCGCAAGGCACGTCGCGTGACAGTTCGCTGAGCTTCGCCGCGAGCGTCTCATCGGTGCCGAAGGTGCCCTTCAGGTCGATCTCGACCCGCCCGTCGCCGCCAAGAATGACCGTGCTGCCCTCGTAATAGGTGGGGAAGGTACCCACCTCCAGTTCCCGGGCAAGGTCCGCCACGGCGGTCTGTCCAGGCCCGATCCACTGGCCGCCGGCTTCGGACACATAACCCGAGCCCAGGTCGTGATTGAGGGTTCGGCCCCCTACCCGATCCCTGGCCTCGAGGACCACGAATGAGCGGCAACCTGCCTGTTGCAGGTCGCGGGCGGCGGTCAGGCCGGCCAGCCCGGCGCCGATGATGACGACGTCCAGAACATCTCCCCTGTCAGTGGCGGAGTCTGTTTTTCCTGGCCCTTCAGCGGCATTTGCCAGCCCCGCTTTCAGACCGAGGCTTCCTACCGCTGCCGAGGCGCCGGCAAACTTGAGCAGTTGCCTTCGTCTTAAATCGAGCGGAGTGTCAGGGGTGGGCTTCTTGTTCATACAGGGTGCCTCACGTGTTTTTTATTAAAGTAACCACTCATTGATGAGTGTCATTTCGGCAATAGAAGAGTGACAGCGGCGTTGTACCCGACAGCAACTTTCAGTTCGCCAGAACACAACGGGCGAAGTCATCAAGTTTAAAAACCAGGGTGCGCAGCCAAGTGCATCAAGTTGTTGTTATATGTCCAGCCATCTGTCGAATCTTGAACATCGACAAGTCTGTTAGTTACTGATTGGAAACACGGCGTGCTTTGCGATTGACGTGCTCGTCCATCCTGTGCACCAGGCCCAGCGCCAGGTTGACGGCGCACCACTGCAACGGCTCGGGCAGCGTCGAGGGGGTCTTGTGGCGCAGGGCCGCGAGCAACGGATGCTCGATGCCGCCAATTCGCTCGGCCAGCAGGTGGCCCATGAGTGATTGGGTGGCGACGCCATGCCCGGAGCACCCGGCGGTGTAGAGAATATTGCCCTGCTCTCCCGTTTCACCGACTACCGGCAGTGCGTCGTAGGCAAGGCTGATGTAGCCACTCCAGCATGACTGGATACCCAGGCCGCGCAAGGTCGGGAAGCGGTCTTCGAGTGCTGTTGCCAGTTCGTGATAAGCAACGTTGTCCGGCACATTCGGTGTCTGGGATCCATACACATAGCTGAGTCGCTTGGTCGTGACAACCAGCGTATTGCGAGCGGTCAGACGATGACTTTCCATGGTCCAGTGAGGCGTCACCAGACCTTCGCGGCCTGGCCAGCCCAACGAGGCCAGCTGCGCGGGGGACAGCGGCTGGGTCTCGATCGCCGACACCCGCAACGGCACCACCTTGTCGCGCAGCAGGCCAAGCTGCGGTGTATAGGCATTGGTGGCGAGCACCAGATGCGGGGCGCTGGCACTGCCCCGCGCGGTGTTGCACTGGATGATCGGGCCTTCGCTGTAGGACAGCAGCTCAGTGTTCTCATAAATCTTCACTCCGGCCTGAAGCGCCGCGCGACGCAGTCCCATCACGTACTTGCCGGGGTCCAGCGTACCGCCGTGTCGCTGCAGGCAGCCAAAGAGAAACGCCGGGGGTATGCCACGAGCGCGCATCTCGGCCTGGTCGAGGAAGCACGCGGACGAGCCCAGCTCGAGACCGATCTGCATGCTCTCGCGCAACTTCTTTTCCTGTGAGGGATGAACCGCCGCCCGAATGATCCCGGAGGCGTTGTAGTCGCAGTCGATACCGAGTTCGCGCAGCCTTCTTTCCACGTAGGCAACGCCCTCGTCATAGAAGGCGACGACTTTCTTCGCCTTCTCATGACCTACGCGCTTGAGGAACATCTCGAATTCGATCCCCAGGCTACCGGCGAGATAACCCGCATTACGGCCACTGGCGCCAAAACCGGCGCACTCTCGCTCGAGAACGATCACCCTGGCGCCAAGGGCGGTAAGCTCTAGCGCGGTGGACAGGCCGGCGAAGCCGGCGCCGACCACGATGACGTCGGCGCTGACATTACCCTCCAGTTCCGGTTGCAGATCGTCCGGTCGCTCCATCCACCCGCCGAGACTGCGAAACTGCCCCGGGCCAGAGGTGGCCTTGATTTCATCGCCCCGACGGGTCGTGGACATGGACTGTTCTCCTATCGACTCAAGATGTGAATGGCGACGGCAGCTTCCTCGACACCCAGAAGCCCGCCACCGTTTTCCTGGATTGCATGACGCGCGCCCTCGACCTGACGCGCACCCGCCTCGCCCCGCAACTGGGTAGTCAGCTCATACAACTGGCCGATGCCCGTGGCGCCCAGTGGGTGGCCCTTGGATTCCAGCCCGCCAGAGGGATTGATCGGGATCCGCCCGCCCACGGTGAAGTCACCGCGCTCGGCGCACACACCACCCTGCCCCAGGGGCGCCAGTCCAAGGTTTTCCGACTGGATGATCTCGCCCATCGCCGAGGCGTCATGCACCTCGGCGACGTGCATGTCCTGCGGCCCCAGGCCGGCGATCTCATAGGCCTGGCGGGCGGCAAGGAGGCTGACATGCTTCTCCGGCTCGCTCAGGTCTCGCAGGGTGAAGCTGCGGATCACGCTGGCGGCGATCCGCACGCAGCGCTTGGGATCGGCACCGATGCGCTTGAGGCCCGCCTCCGTGCAGAGGATGGCGGCCGCCGCGCCGTCGGACAGCGGCGCGCACATCGGCAAGGTGATCGGATACGTGATGGGCGGCGCGGCCAGCACCTCCTCGATGCTGAAGGTCTTGCGGAACTGGGAATAAGGGTTGTGTACCGAATGCTGGTGGTTCTTGGCGCACACCGCTGCGATCTGCCGCTGGGTGGTGCCGTAGGTCTTCATGTGCCAACGGCACATGGCCGCATAGATGGCCATGAACTTGCTGTATGGACGATCGGACTCCGACCCGGCCGGGGGGACGATGCCCTCCCCCATTTTCACCAGGATCTCGTAGTTCTCCTCGGCGGTGGAAACGTCCCAGCCCGTCTCGAACAGTGACAGGGCCTTGAGCTTGTCCGCCACGTTCATCTTTTCGACGCCCAGCGCCAGCGCCACATCGGTGGCGCCGGCGCGCAGGCTCTGCACCGCCAGGTGCACCGCGGTACTGCCAGAAGCGCAGGCGTTCTCGACGTTATAGACCGGCACCCCTTCGATGCCGATCTTGCTGCATACCACCTGCCCCGGGATGGAAAACTGGCCTTGCAACGGGCCGTTGGTGATGCCGGCGTAGAAAACGGCGCCGATGTCCGAACGCTGTGCGTTGGCATCCGCCAGCGCGCCCTGCAGAGCTTCCAGGGCCAGGTTCTGCAGGCTGCGTTCCGGATGCCGCCCGAACTGGGTCATGGCGATGCCGGCAATATAAATGGGTTCCATCAGATAACTCCTCGACTTCAGATCTGACGATCGACGCTTTGCCAGTAATGGGCACGCAGATCCTTCTTCAATACCTTGCCGACCGGACTCCGTGGCAGGGCATCGATGAAATCCACGCTCTTGGGAGCCTTGACCGAACCAAGCCTGGCCTTGCACAGGCTGATCAGTTCTTCGGCACTGACGCTTTGGCCGGAACTCAACTCGACCACCGCCTTGACGCTCTCGCCCCAGGTTGCGTCCGGCACGCCGATCACCGCGCAGTCCTGCACCGCCGGGTGGGCCCAGAGCACCTGCTCGACCTCGCTCGGATAGACGTTGAAGCCACCCGAGATGATCATGTCCTTCTTGCGATCGGTGATGTGCAGGTAGCCATTGGCGTCGAGGTGGCCGATATCGCCGGTGTGCAGCCAGCCATCGATGATGGTTTCGGCGGTCTTTTCCGGGGCCTTGTAGTACCCCTTCATCACCAGGTCGCCGCGCACGCAGATCTCGCCGGTTTCGCCCTGGGCCAGGATATTGCCCGCGTCGTCGATGATCTCGACCCGGATCAGCGGATTGGGACGCCCCACCGAAGACAGCCGCTCGTCCGACGCCAGCTGGCCGCCATGCAGGTGCTCGCTCGGCGGCAGGTTGGAAATCGATGCCGGCGCTTCGGTCTGGCCGTAGCCACCCGCCATCACCGGGCCGAAGGTCTCGATCGCTTGCTTGAGCTTCTCCACCGACATCGGCGCCGCGCCGTAGAGGAAGTATTTCAGCGAGCTGAAATCGACCTTCTGCGCCAGATCGGGCACATCCAGCAGGCGATAGATGACCGTGGGCGGCAGGAAGGTCTCGGTGACCTTGTACTTGGGAATCATCGCCAGCATCAGCGCCGGATCCGGCTTGGTGATCACCACCACGGTGCCGCCCCGCGCGGAACACGGCAGGGACAGCGTGCCGGCGGTATGGGTCATCGGCGCCGCCGCCAGGTTGACGGGACGATGCTCGTCTTCATAAGGGAAGTTGATCATGAAGTGGGCACAGAACGTCTGCACGCTCCGATGGGTGTTCATCACCCCCTTCGGCATCCCCGTGGTTCCCCCCGTGGGCGAGATCGCCACCACGTCGTCCATGTCATAGTCGACCTGGGGCACGCTGCTCGGCTGGGCATCGCTCCAGGCCGAAAGAGAAGTCGCGCCGGGCAGGTCGCCGTCGAGGCAGATCCACAACCTGATCTTCGGCAGGCTCGCGCGCAGCGAGTCGATGACCGCGGCAAACTCCTTCTGGAAGAACAACACCTCACAGTCGAACGCATCGAGCACGTAGCGGTTCTCTTCGGCGCTGTTGCGCGCGCCGACGGGAATCCAGCACAGGTTGGCGCGCCAGAGTCCCAGCGTGCAGGTCCAGCCCACCACATCGTTGGTTGACCAGATCGCCCCCTTGGTGCCCTTGGGCAAACCCTCGGCCAACAGGGCGTTGGCGATACGGCATGACCGATCGCGGACTTCGGTGAACGTGAACACCCGATCGTCCTGGATATAAGCCGCGCCCTGCGGATTGATCCGCCAGCCACGGTCGAAGAAATCAATAATCGCCATGTCTGTCACTTCAGAGTTGGGTGATGGTTGCGCGGGCCAGGCCACGCTGCTCGAGGAAACCCAGCAGGTAGCGATGGCCGAAAGCCTTCGAGGCCGAGGCAAAACCGACCTTGGCGGTGTCGTTGTCCAGCAGCTTGGTCACTGCCGCGGCATGCAGGGCGCCGGTGGCGATGTAGGGGGTGATGCCGTGCACGGTGGCACGCACCGCCGTCAACTGACCGCGGCCGATGGCGAAGTCCACGGTGCGCTGCAAGGTGCCGCGTTCACGAGGGGGCATGCTCGGCGTTGTCGAACTCACCAGGCTCTGGATGACGGCGTCCTGTTGTTCCTTGGGCAAGTGTTTGTATTCAGCGTCCCACTTCTCGTTCAGTCCATGGACGACTTTCATCACCGGGTTGTCGTAGAAACCGACACAGGACATGCAGCTGCGAACGCGTGCGTCGCGCTCGAAGTACACGGGCAGCGAAGTGCCGCCCCAGGGCAGGCAGAACACCGACTCCATGAGGTCGGGCGAAACGACATTGAAGCTGGCATTGGGGGCGTACATGACCAGCTCTTTCTCCCACAGGTAAAAGGAGTCATGGCGGCAGCCCTCGAAAATCGTGGCGGTCGATCCCACGGTGACACCGGCACCACGGCCACGAGGCCCGCGGGTCAGGGTCGCGGTTTCCAGGGAGTCGACCCCCGGGGTTTCCAGCGCCAGTTCGGCGGCAATTTCAGCGAAGGTGTACATATAGGCAAGAGAGGGAGAAAGCAGCAGCCCGGCCTGACGGAATTTTTCGCCGAACTGATCGCGCAGGGCAAGGATATGCTGCTGCTCGCCGGCCGGATCCAGGTAGTGGCAGCCGGCATTCAACGCCGCCTCGACGGCCGTCAACCCAAAATTGACGAATGGGCCGACCGTGTTGCAGACCACGCGCGCGCCCTTGAACACGGCGCTCAGAGCCTGGACTTCGTGCGGGCACTCGAGGATTTCGTAAGTGGCCGACTCCAGTCCGACGACACGTTGCGCCATCATTTCCTGGGCACGGCTGGCGTTACGTGCGACCGCGGTAAACGGAATGTTCTGGTCGATCAACCAGTCCATCATCAACATGCCGGTGTAACCACTGGCGCCATAGACAACGACAGGATATTTAGCCATTGGAGTGTTCCTCATTGTTGTTATTGGATGAGTGTTGCCGGGGGATCCTTCAGGATCAGTTGTTCGCCCAGCCTTCGGCGTAGAGCTGTTGGGCCAGCAGCCCCAGGCGCATGGTCAGGACACGGTTCTCGCCGTCCTCGATCAGCGCGGACTGTGTATCGCGCAACAATTTCTCGATCGGGTATTCACGGGTGGTGCCGTTACCGCCGAACAGGCGGAAGGCTTCCTCGACCACGGCCATCGCTTCTTCGGTCACCGTGACTTTGGCGGAGGCAGTGGCGTAAGGATGGGTCTGCGGTGACAGGCGCGCGAAGCTCAGCGAACGCCGGGCGACTGCGCGGGCGATTTCGACCCGGCGCAGCATTTCGCCGAGGCGCAGGCGGGTCATCTGGTGGTCGATCAACATCCGCCCGCCCTGCCGGCGCTCGTGGCAGTACTGCAGCGCATATTCGAAGGCCGCCCGGGCGACGCCGGTGAACACCTGGCTCATGTGCGTACCGGCATAGGACCAGGAGGAGCTGACGGCACCGTAATAAGCATCGCGCTCGGCGATGGCGTAGCGCCGGGGCACCCGTACGCTGTCGAAATAGATCTCGCCCTGGGGCAGAGAGCGCTGACCGATCTTGTCCAGCGGCTTACCCTTGGACACGCCTTTGAGATCCAGCGGGATGATGACGGCAATGCCATGGGGCAAGCCGTCACGGTCGTAGAAACCATCCCCGTAATCGGCGCACATCAAGCCGAAAGCCACCTGCGCCACCGCACCGTTGGAGACCCAGGCCGAACTCTGGCCGTTGATGATGATCTCGTCGCCGACCACCTTGGCGGTCAGGTTGCCGATATTGGCCTGCTGCCCCGCGGGCCAGTCGCGCGCTATATCGAAGAGTTGGTTGTCACTGCCGCGATCGGGCTGGGTGGCCATCCAGCAGCCGATCCGCCCCTGGCAAAGCTCTATCAGTTCGGTATTACCGGCGGCGACGGCCATCTGCAGCGGAAAGCCGGCGCAGCCGAGAGAAACCGCCAGGCCGGCATCGCCCCAGCCGAGTTCTTCGCCGATCAGCGACTCGATCCGCACCGCCATCTCCGGCGGCAGCTCCGCCAGCAGTGCCGGGTCGAGTCCCAGCTTGGCGAACTCGCCGAACAACGAATAGTAAGGCGAGCCTGGGGCGACGACTTCCTCGGAACTCATGCGATCGAGCTCGCGACCCAGCGGCCGCAAGACGTCCTTGGCAAAACGATGCACGGAAGCCTGGATCGCAGCTTCTTCCTCGCTCAGCGGGGTTTCGAAACCGGACAGCCCGGCAGCGGGCAAGGTCAGGGTGGGCTTGAGCGAGATCATCAGAGCACCTCCAGCGAGAACGTGTTGCGAGCCGCCGCGCGACGCGCGCCGGGACGATCGAAGCCGAGCGATCCGCCGGGAAGTGCTCCCGAGCGCGATCCAGTGATGCGAGCTTTCATGTGCAACCTCCTGCGTCTTGTTATTTGAGATCGACTCTAACAAGGTGATTTATTTAACGCAACATGTGTTACGTAAATTAATCGCGGGTGCATGAACGGGCAATCTACAAGCGCGAAATGTCCGCGAAAGCAGACCGGAAAAAGAGCCTGGGCCCTCGTCGACACAGGCAGAAAAGCCCTACCTGGCAAGGCTTAAAAAGAAGGGGCCACGCCTGGAGTGGAGTACTGCACGGGCCCCTTAAAGGATGAAGATCAGGACCTGGCTCGACGCCTGAAGCGCCGCGCCGGTCCACTTGGAACAGGTACCGCGGACTCACTCACTCGGGTGTATCGTCCCCTCCTCCTGGCCTTGCATGGACACCACACCCCGTCGCGAAAACAGGATGGGCGAGCCGTTGCCGTTCAACAGCGCAGCCGTCAGCGAAACACCCTCGGCACTCTGCTGTTCCTGGAAGTTCAGCCCGCCGTCGCTGCTGCTCACCATCAGCCCATCAAGGCCGACCACGACGACCTGCTGCCCCGCTACCGCGATGCCGGTTACCGAGCTCTTGCTCTTCAGGGGTACGCGTTTCCAGCTCAGTCCGTCCGCGGAGCCATGCAACAGCGTGCCCCGCTGGCCGCCGACCAGCAGCGACCCATCGGCCAGCACCGCTCCCGTCCAGAGGGTGCCGGCATAACCGCTATCCAGGTAGCGCCAGTGCTTGCCCTGGTCATCGGAGCGCAGCACCTGGCCGCGCTCGGCGGTGGCGTACAGGCGCCCCTGGTGGTCGGCGAAAAGCCCCATCAGGTTCAGATCGGCGCGACTCGCTCCAGGCGGTGCCTGCAGCTTCTGCTCACTCCAGTTGAGGCCGCCGTCGTCGGTGGTCAGCACCTGCGACCACAGGCCCACGGCGACGCCCTGCCTGGGATTGAAGAAATGCACGGCAAACAACGGCCGATCCTCGGCGCTGGACAGCCGCTGCAGCTGCCAGCTGTCACCGCCGTCGGTGCTGGCGAGGATCGCGCCCCAGTGGCCGACCGCCCATCCCTGCCTGGCGTCGATGAACGAGACACCGGTCAGGGGCGTGGACAGCGGCACGGCCGCCGCCTGATGAAAGCTGTGGCCCTTGTCGTCGGACAGCAACACCGTGCCATGGTCGCCAACGGCGACCAGGCGTTCCTGGGCCCAGCTGGCACCCAGCATGGTGGCCGCCGTGGCGTTGGCTGTCCGGGTCGCCGGTACTGGCTGTACCGGTGCGGCTTGCACTGTGGCCAGCGGTAGCGCGCTGGCGAACAGGGTCGCCATGAGGCAAATCAGGTTTCGCATAGTGCTCTCCTCAGTGCGCCAGGGCGCCGATCATGCGCACGGGGCGCCGGCGCGGAAATACCCGCTCGAGCCAGACGGCGAACGCTGGCAGCACGGTCATGGCCATGACCATGTTGACCAGGAACATGAAGGCCAGCAGCTTGCCCATGTCGGCCTGGAACTTGAGGTCGGAAAACGCCCAGGTCGCCACCCCCACTGCCAGGGTGATCGCAGTGAAGATGGTCGCTACCCCGACCTCCAGCAACGCATGCTCGACCGCCTTGGTGATCGGCTGGCCGAGGGCCTGGTGCAGTTGCAGGCGGTTGTAGATGTAGAAGGCGTAATCCACGCCGATGCCGACGGCCAATACCATCACCGGCAAGGTCGCGATGGTCAGGCCGATCTGCAGCTCCTTCATGAACCAGTAGCCGATGAAGGTGCCCAGGGTCAGGGGCAGGCAGCACACCAGGACCGCACGCCAGTCGCGGTAGACGACAAACACCAGCAGAGCGATGGCGCCATAGACGTACAGCATCATCGGCAGCTCGCTGCGCTCCACTTCCTCGTTGATCGCGGCAATCACCCCGGCGTTGCCGGACGCCAGGCGCACGCTCACGCCAGGCTGCTTGAACTCGGCACGGAACGCTTTGGCGGCGGCGATCACCCGGTGGATGGTCGTGGCCTTGTGGTCCGCCAGGAACAGGTGCACGGCGGTCATGCTGCAATCGGGGCGCATCATCCCGGGGACACGGGCCACCTCGGCCGCCATCGATGAGTAGTTCGCCGGGTCGATGGGCACCGCGTTCATTTTCGGATTGCCCTCGTTATAGCCCTCGTTGAACTGGCGCATGCTGTTGGAGAACGAGGTCACTGACAGCACCCCGGGCACGCCCTGCATGGCCCAGACAAAACGATCCTGATATTGGCCCAGGGCAACGTCTTCGCAGGCGTCCGCCGGGCTTGCGCCGGACGTGTCGGGAACGACCTCGAAGACCACGCTGAGCCAGTCCAGGCCGATGTCGTAGTTGCTGGCGATGGCCACCGCGTCGCGATTGAAGCGGGCTTCCTCGCGTAACTCCGGGGCCCCGGCCTGCAGGGAGCCGACGACCCGGTCATGGCTCTGCCAGGCCGCCGTGAGAAAGATCAGCAAGGCCATGCCCAACACCCAGCGCACGTTGTGCCATTCGGCCAGTCGGGCAAAGCCTCGCAACCAGCGGGCCCGGCGCTGGCGGGAAAGCTCCTCGGCGGCGGCATAACCGCCGTCGACCCGCAACATCGAGGCCACCACCGGCAGCATCACCAGGTTGGTGATGATCTTGTAGGCCACCCCAAGCGACGCAGTGATCGCCAGCTCGCGGACCATCGGGATCGGGATGAGCAGCAGGGTCACGAAGGACACGAACGCCGTCACCAGGGCCAGCGTGCCAGGGATCAGCAAACCGCGGAAGCTGGCACGCGCCGCGCTCTCGATGGACTTGCCGCAGGCGATTTCGCGGACGATGAAGTTGATCTGCTGCACGCCATGGGACACGCCGATGGCGAATACCAGGAACGGCACCAGCACCGCCAGCGGGTCAAGACCGTAACCGAGCAGGCGCAGGCTGCCGAATTGCCAGACCAGCGACACCAGCGAACAGCCCAGGGCCAACAGGGTGAAGCGCAGCGAGTGGCAGTACCAGTAGACCGCGAGCGCCGTCAGCAGCAGAGCCAGCAGACAGAACTCCAGTACCGCCGAAGCCCCGTCGGCGATATCGCCGATTTGCTTGGCGAAGCCGATGATCTGGATGTCGAAGTCGCCGTCCTCGAATTTCTCGCGGATCTGCTGCTCCAGCACCCGGTTGTAGGCCACATAGTCAAGATGCTCGCCGTTGGCATCGAACTCATTGAGGTCGACGGTGATCATCGCGCTGCTCTGGTCACGGGCGACCAGGGTACCGATGAAGCCGCCCTGGGCCGCTGAGTCGGCGATCATCGCAATGCTCACCTCATCGAGGTTTTCCGGGGTAACCGTGCCCGGCACCAGCGGATCGGCACGGAAACCTTCTTCGGTGATCTCGTTGACGAAGGCATTGGGTGTCCACAACGAGCGCACGCTGCTGCGCGAGACATTGGGCAGGAAGATCAGCGCCTGGGTGACGTCGTACAGGCGCTTGAGTCCCTCCTTGCTCCAGATCGTGCCCTGGCGTGCCTTGACCACCACCGTCAGGCGGTTGGCCCCCAGCAGGTCGTTGCGATAGGCCTCGAAGGTTTCGATGTATTCGTGACCGATCGGCAGCTGTTTTTCGAAGCCGGCCTCCATGCGCAACTGCACGGCGAACCAGGCCATGGCCAGGGTGAAGACACCCAGGCTCACCAGCGTCAGCAGACGATGGGTAAACAACCACTGCTCGATGCGTGGCAGCACGCCACGCACCTTTTTCTCCGACATCTTTACGGAACTGTTCACTGCACGCCTCACAGGGTTCGGGAAACCACAAGACCGACGTAGTCGCGGTCACGCAACAGTTGGTCGTAGGGAGTCTTGCCCCCCGAGAACTTCGCGTAGTTGAAGGAAACCTGCCAACTCGCCGGGTTGCGCACAAAGTTGAGGTACAGGTTCATGCTGCTGGCATCCTCGGTGAAGGTCGCCGACAGGTTGGGCGTGCGGCCCTTGAGCGACTGCGAATAGAACACCCCCGGCGTGACCTGCCAGCCCGGGATCAGCGTGTTGTCGTAGGTCAGGCTGAAGTCGAGGCTTATCCCCGAAGAGGTCTTGTTGCCCTTGGCCGTCGGCGCCGTGGCCGGATCCAGCTGCCAGGTGTTCAAGCCGGCGGAGATCGGTTCGCCGTTGTAGTTGTCATGCAAGCCCGGGTATTTGACGACGACCAATTCGGTCAGCAGCGTGCCGGTGCTGGCGCCGGTGAAGTCGAGCAGTCTCGGCGAGTTGGACGGGGTCAGGCTGTAGATACCGGTCAGGTGCCACTGGAACTTCTTCTCATCCTTCCAGCATTTGCCACCGTTGCTGGTGCAGGCATCGATCACCGGGTTGAGCGGTACCGCATCCTTGGGGCGGTACGACAGCTCGGTGCCCACGGCCCAGTCGCCGATCGGCATGTTGGCGCTGATGCCATAGAGCATGCGGTCTTCCGGGTACTCCCACTTCTGCGCCAGGGCGAAGGTGTCCGGGTCCAGCACCTGCATGGTCAGGGACGGCAGCTTGTCGTGATAACGCATCACATAGAGGCCGAGGTTCAGGTCGCTGTCCTGGGGCTGCCAGCGCAGCGAGATACCCCACTGGCCGCTGTCGCGGGCGTCCTTTTCGTCGTACCCATAAGCCCCCCTGCCCTCGCCCAGCGCATGGGTGGTGGACCAGTAGCTGCCCACGGGCGGCATCTCGCTCTTGTTCCAGCCGAACTGCCAGTAAGCCTCGATGTTGACGCCAGCCCCCAGGCCCGAAGCGAGGCTCAGCATCGGCGCTGGCAACAAGGCTTCCTTGAGCTGGGTGCCCGGCCGCGACAGGGCCATGACATCGTAGGAGTTGGTGTTGTTGATGCCGCCGGCGGCAAACAGGCTCTCGCCCCAGTTGATCACCTGGTTGCCGAGCCTGGCCCGGACGTGCTGCTCGCCGACATCGAAACTCTTGCTCACCCACAGGTCCAGCAGGCGGGCCTTGAACTTGAGATCGTCGCGGGCGCTGCTGGTGAGGCCGTCGCTGCCCACGCTCTCCGGGCTGGTGGCCGACAACGCACCGCTGGTGTCGGTCGCGGCGAAGTCACGGATCCAGCTGCCGCGCGCCATGAAGGTGTAGTCCTCGGGGAACTTCAGCAGCAGCTCATGGGTGCCCTTGAGGTAGTTGGTGAACAGGTCGCCCTTGTCGTAGTTCATGTTGCCCTGGTCGCCGATGCCCGCGCTGGGCGACAGGCAGCCGCTGGGCGGATGGTGTCCGCTGGCGCCACTGGTGATCAGGTTGCAGCCTGGGGACTCGGTACGCAGGCCCATGCCCATGGCGATGGTGGAGTCGAACGAGCCCCGGATGTTTTCGGTTTCAAACGTGAACCCCATCGCCAGAGGGGTTGCACACGCAATGACAAGACCTGAGGCTTTGGTAATTATTCTTTTCATGTCAGTTCTCGATAGGCCGCGGTTAGCGTTCGCTGGTGGCGCGCAGATTGTCGGAGGTATAGAAGTCACGCTTGAGTCGCGGGTTGCCGGTACTTTCGGTGAGCCAGCGGTGGTCGTTCTTGCCCACGCCTATGGAGGTCATGTCGTACAGGTAGCGACCGTCGACCAGGTTGTATTGCGCCTGGGCTTCCATGTCGCAGGTACCGGTCTCGTAGACAGGAATGGTGTAGCCTTCACGGACTTTCCAGATTTGCCCCTGCTTGTCGTAATCGACTGCCATCAGGGCGTTCCAGCTGTCCTCATCGATATAGAACAGGCGCTTCGGTGCCTGGTGGCGCATGCCCGGACGCACGGTGGCCTCGACCACCCAGACGCGATGCAATTCATAGCGGCGGGATTCGGGGGCGATGTAATCACGCTTGGCCACATCCTCGATTTTCGCCAAGTTGTCGTAGGGGCCGAAGGCGTTGTAAGGCACCAGCAACTCCTGCTTGCCGACCAGCTTCCAGTCGAAGCGATCCATCGGCCCGAAGAACACGTTCGACTCATCGATGGTGTACTGGTTGTCCAGGCCGATTTGCGGCGCGTCATAGGAATAGGCCGGCATGCGACGCACACGGCGCTGACCGGGGAAGTAATAGAAGGTGCTGGCCTGCTCGCCAGCCTTGGTCGTCACCACGCCGGCCTGCCCGGCAAGGGCGGCGGGATCGTAGTAGGAGAAGTAGGTGGCGACTTCCAGGCGATCGACCGAAGAGAACAACGCGCTGCCCTTTTCTCCCCACGGCGTATACATGAACCAGTCGGTCGAGGTACGCAGCCAGTCCTCACTGCCTTTGCGTGGCGAGATGCCGGAAACGGTCTTGGACATTTCAAAGCCAACGCCCCGGTAACGCATCTTCATGTTCCACATCACCTCGGCGCCGTTGCTCGGGAACGGGAACGGAATGCCGGGTACGTAGGCTTCCTGCAGTGCCAGGCCATCGGCGTCCAGCTTGGCGAAGCCGACATTCTTCTTGGTGTTGTCCGCGACGAAATCCGGTACGCCGCAGCTGCGACGGGTCGGGTACACGTCCATGCGATACCCCGGGATCTTCTTGAACAGTTCCACCTGGCCAGGAGAGAGCTTGCTCGCGTATTTCGCGACATTGCTCGAATCGATGCTGAAGAGTGGCTTGTCGCCCTTGAACTTCCAGTGTTGGCCCCGCGGCTGGCCATGGCTCCAGCCAACCGCCTGCGGGCCCGGCGCCGTCCAGGCCGGGATCACCCCATCGGCGCTGGCCGCGACCTCCCCGCCCAAGGGCGTCAGCTTGCTGCCCAGTGACGCCGGATCCTTGTCCGCTGCCTGAGCGCTGCACATGACAGCCGATACGGCCAATGCCAGGATCAGTTGCCTGGTTCCACCACCGATGGAAATCCCGGCGCCCGGGTACTCAATCACGTCTTTCATTGGAAGATCCTCATGGGCCTCGAGCGGCAGCGTGCGCTCCGGGAAAGCCGCAACACGTTGCCTGGGCTAATCTAGTCAACTGACTTGATCAAATGACCAAGTCCATTGATCAAGAGGCAAACCTGATGCCAAGATTCCATGGCTTTGGATTTCTCTTTTTGTATCAAGTGTTTAAGTTCGGGCAATGGATTCGGCGGACGAAATGCTGTCCTGCCCTGCCGCGGTTTGTTTCGTCGGATCGCACCAGAATGGGAATTCACGAAACACTTGTTACCTAAATTGGTTCAAACAGGCATACACATCACTGTGATGCTCCGCAGGCCCTGACGCGCTCGGAGCGCTTGCTGTAGCATCCGCCAGCACTGACACCGCCAAAGCCGCAGGTACGGCGCGAGCGCACTAGGGGAGATTGCTGATCCATGGCCAGAATGGGTGCTGAATTACGCAGGCAGGATTTCGTCGAGGCGACGGTCAAGGTCATTGCCGAACACGGGGTCGCCAATGCAACCACGCGGCGCATCGCCGCTGCCGCCGGCTGCCCGCTGGCGTCGCTGCACTACGTGTTCCACACCAAGGACGACCTCTTCTATGCGGTCTATGAGTCGCTTTTCGATCTGCCCCATCAAGCCCTGGAACACGTACCCACGGGTACCACGGCCGCGGAAAAGGCTGCCGAGGTGCTTCGCCAATTGATTGCCTGGCTTACCAGCCACCCCGACGTGGCCAGGGCGCAAACCGAGCTGTTTTTCTGGGCGATGCGCAACAATCCCGAGCTGGCGAACAAGATCTACTCGGTTGCTATAGAAGCAACGGAGCAGGCCCTGGAGCGCGCCATGGGGGCGCAGCTCGAAAAGCCCTTTCTACAGGCCGCAAGCCGCCTGCTCATTCACCTGGTCGATGGCCTGATCATTGCCTGGTCCGCCCATGACGACCTGGCGCGCCTGGAGAGCGAAACCGAGACAGCCTGCAAGGCGCTGGCACTGTTGGTGGCCAGTCACTGAGTCCTGTTCGAACATCAACAGGCCTATCAAATGCTGCTGACCAGATGGCCTCCATCCACGGCCAGTACGCTCCCGGTCATGAACCCACCGGCATCGCTGGCGAGCAGCAGGAACGGTCCCTCCAGCTCATGAAGCTGGCCCAGGCGGCGCATGGGAATCAGGTCACGGATGTAGCTCTTGGCCTTGTCACTCTCGAAGAACGCGGCATTCATCTCGGTCTTGAAGTAGCCCGGAGCAATGGCGTTGACCCGGATCCGGTAGCGCGCGAGCTCCAGCGCCAGTGACTTGGTCAGTTGCACCACGCCGGCCTTGGCAGCGCAGTAATGGCTGTAGCCAGTGCCGACGCGCAGCCCGAGTATCGACGCGATGTTGACGATGCTGCCGCCACACCCGGCCTTGGCCAGCCGTTGCGCGGCGACCTGGGCCACCCGCCAGACGCCGTCCAGGTTGGTCGCCAGCATGGCGCGCCACTCCTCTTCGCTGATCTCCAGCGGGCGCTGGCCGTTACCGATGCCGGCGTTGTTGAGCACCACATCAACCACTCCGAAACGCGCCTCGGCAGCGTCGAAAGCTGCCTCGACGCTGGCCCGATCGGTGACGTCGAGAGCGACCGACAGCACCTGGGCGCACTCCCACTCGACATCCCTGGCCACTTGCTCGAGCCGATCGAGGCGCCGCGCCGCCAGTACCACGCGGGCACCGGCGCGAGCGGCAATCCGCGCCAGGTGCGCACCGATGCCGCTCGACGCGCCGGTGATCAGCACGGTCCGGTCGGCGAGGGAAAAGTTCTGGGCGAAATCGTGACTCATCGGTACACCTCGATAAAGAATGGCGGCACGTCTTGCGTGGACAATGCACAGGGTGTTGTGCAGGCAGGTTGGACCCTCTTTCTTCGGGATCGGGCCAGGCTGAGGTTGATGCGTGGTCGCCCCCAGGCCTCGCCCTCCCCCGGAGAAAGGGGGAATCTTCAGATTCGTTCGATGCGGGTCTTGCCAGCGGCGACCAGGCGCTCCAGCAGCGCCGCCGGGCGGAACCACATCTGGCCGTACTCACCGAGAGCCTGGCGATAGTGGAGGATGCCGCAAAGCACCTGGTCCAGCCCCAGTTGCTCGGCGTAATGCAGCGGGCCGCCAAGATGGGCGGGAAAACCGTAGCCGTTGATCCACACCAGATCGATGTCGCTGGCCCGCAGGGCGATACCCTCGTCCAGTAGCTGGATGCCCTCGTTGATCAGCATGAACAGGCAGCGATCATGTATTTCCAGGTCTTCGATCGCGCGCCGGGGAACGTCAAGCTCACCGGCAAGCTGTTCTGCCAGCGCGGTTACCTCGTAGTCTTCCTGGCGGTTCTGGCCCTCGTAGAGGTAGAAACCCCGCCCGGTCTTCTGCCCGTAGCGTCCCAGGGCGCACAGTTCCTGCGCGATGCAGCAGTAGCTCTGATCATGGGCCGTGGCGGCGCGATTGGCGTCGCGCGTCAGGAAGCTCACGTCGATGCCGGCCAGGTCCAGCATGCTGAACACTCCCATGTTCAAGTCCAGGCCTGTGAGTACGCTATCGACCTGCGCCGGCGTTGCGCCTTCCAGTACCAGGCGATGGGCTTCGCGTGCATAGGGCTCGAGCATGCGCTCGCCGATAGCACCCTGGCCGGCGCCGGAGATCACCGGCAGCTTGCCGATCCGCTTGGCGATCTGCATGGCGCTGGCCAGCACCTCTGGCGCGGTGGCCTTGCCGCGCACGACTTCCACCAGGCGCATGACATTGGCCGGGCTGAAAAAATGCAGGCCGATCACATCCTGCGGACGACCGAGGCTCGCCGCGATGGCATCGATATCCAGCGACGACGTGCTGGTTGCGAGAATCGCGCCTGGCTTGCAGACCTGTTCCAGGCTGAGGAACACCTGCCGCTTGACGCCCGGCTTCTCGCACAGCGCTTCGATAACCAGGTCGGCGTCGGCCAGATCTTTGTAGTCAAGGGTGCCGAACAGCAGGTCCATGCGTTGCTGCAGCTGTGCGGCGCTCATTTTTCCGTGCTTGACGCTGGCCTGGTAGAGCTTGCGGATCTGCATCAGGCCGCGATCCAGCGCGCCACCCTCGGGCTCAAGCAGGGCCACGGGGATACCGACGTCGGCAAAGCTCATGGCAATGCCGGCACCCAGGGGGCCGGCGCCGATGACCGCGACCTTGTCCAGCTTGCGCGGGGTAATGTCCGGCCCGATACCTGGAACGCGCCCGGCCTCGCGCTCAGCGAAGAACACATGGCGTAGCGCCTTCGACTGGCGGGACGCTTCGGCCTGCTTGAACAGCGCCAACTCGCGGGTGAGCCCCTCTTCCAGCGGCAACAGGCAGGCGGCCTCCAGCGCCGAGAGCACCAGGCGCGGGGCCAGGCGGCTTTTCCAGCGAGGTTCGTGCTCGGCGCGGTAGCGCGCGAGGAAGTCGTCCGGCAGGTCCTCGGCCGGCTTCGGCCAGGCCTCCGCCGGGCGCGCCGGTGCACCGCACTCGATCAACTCGTTGGCATAAGCGCATGCCTCATCGAGCAACTGCTCGGCGCTGCTGGCGATGCGGTCGAGGATACCCAGCATGCGGGCGCGTTCGGCGTCTATCTGTTCACCCGAAAGAATCAGGTTCAGCGCCGACTCGGCACCGATCAGCCTGGGCAGGCGCTGGGTCCCGCCCGCCCCGGGCAGCAGGCCCAGGTTGATTTCCGACAGGCCGACCCGGGTGCCCGGCTCCCCCATCCGGTATCCGCAGGCCAGGGCCAGCTCCAGGGCGCCGCCCAGCGCCAGCTTGCCCATGGCGGCAACCAGGGGCTTGGGGATTTCGGTCAGGCGGACCAGGGTGCTGGGCAGGTCCGGCTCGGCAAAACAGGCCTCGGTGCCGAATTCGCCGATGTCGGCACCGGCACTGAACAGGCCATGCTCGCCATAAAGAATGATGGCCTGCACCCTGATGTCAGCCGCCGCGCGCTCGCACGCCTCAATGATGGCGGCGCGCAGCGGTTGGCTGAGTGCATTGACCGGCGGACGGGACAGGCCGATCAAGGCCAGGCTGCCTTCGAGACGGAAGTGGATCAGGTCGCACATGGGAGATCCTTAATTGGTATTACCAGGACTGCGAACGGGTGTTGTGCATTTCATCGGGGCTGTCGCCGCGCATGCGCTCGTGGGCTCATGGGGCCCTGGTCGTCAAAAGTTCCTGAAGACTTCGCCGATGCTGGCAACGGGGTAATTCTGCGGGGAGCTGGCGGCGGCCCCCGAAGCCACAGAGCCAAAGGAAGCCAGCGAGTAAAACGAGTGAATGGAGTAGACGGCGAGTGAAACCAGCGTCACGGCCAGGCAGGAAAAAAGGAATGGGCGCATCGAAAACCTCCGTCATTCGGCCGGGGCCAAATGCAGTGTCTTTTGTTATTGAGGGTTTCGATTCTGGGGGCTGGTACAGGCAAAAGCTTTGCAGATCACGCCACAGAATATGCAGATCATGACGCTCAAAAAACCTGACCATGGCGATTGTCCAGCCGCGGCGAAACCGCGCCCTGGAGGTCAGTGCGCGGTGACGGGTACGGGAACGAGAAGAGAGATTTCCTCATGGATTGCCTGAGGAAATAATGTCTCAGATGAAGTATCTTCATCGCTTTTCGTTGAAGCAATGAGCTTTTCCTGCACAATACCAGCCATTGAAATTTGATCCGAGACCGACTGATGTCCCTGACCCCTCAAGACGAACGACTCATCAAGGCGCTGGCGCTGGCCATTGTCGACCACCCTCGGGCGACGCTCAAGGAACTGGCTGAATCCGCCGGGGTGAGCAAGGCCACCCTGCACCGCTTCTGCGGCACTCGCGACAATCTGGTGCAGATCCTGGAAAGCCACGGCGATACGGTGCTCAACCGGATCATCGCTGCCACCAATCTGCAGCAGGATGAACCTCAGGAAGCACTGCGTGGCCTGATTAACGAACACCTGGCCCCGGCGCACCGCGAAATGCTGGTATTCCTGCTGTTCCAGTATCGCCCCGACACCTTCGGCATAAATGGTGAAGCTACAGGCCTGCAACCCTACATCGATGCCCTGGATGCGTTCTTCCTGCGTGGCCAGCAAGCGGGCGCCTTTCGCATCGACATCACCGCTGCGGTCTTCAGCGAACTGTTCCTGACCATGGTCTTCGGCATGATCGATGCCGAACGCCGCGGTCGCGCGGCCAGCGCCAATTCAGCCAACGTGCTGGAACAGATGTTCCTGCATGGCGCAGCCGCGGCGGTGAGCCCCAAGTAGCCTGCTCCAGGCTTATCAATCGACATCGCTGCCCCGCTCTACTGCCCCATTCTCCAGCCATGGCGCAGGCCAAAAAAAGCCCCGCGACCTGAAGGTCCACGGGGCTAAAGCTCGGTTGGATGCGCCAACCCAGGAAGTTATTGCCGACCCTTATCTGCTGGCCTGCTCGGCCTGGTGTCGTGCAGACGGCCAGCCCCCGCCCAGGGAGCGGAACAGGTCGACCAGGGCAATCTGCCGCTGAGTGCTGGCTTCGATGAACAGCGTCTCGTTGACGAAGCTGCTGCGCTGGGCGTCCAGATAACGCAGGTGACTGTCCACGCCCCCTTCATACCGGGCCTTGGCCAGCTTCAGCGACTCGCTGCTGGTGTCGGCCAGGGCGCGCCGGGCCGCCTCTTCCCGACGCAGGGTATCGGTGGCCGCCAGGGCGTCCGCCACTTCGCGAAACGCCGTCTGGATAGTGCCTTCGTACGCCGCCACGGCGGAGTCCTTGCGGGCTTCGGCGAGGCTCAGGCCGGCACTGTTGCGACCGGCGTCGAACAACGGCAGGGACAGGTTCGGCACGAAGCTCCAGGAGCGCGAACCGCCATCGAACAGACCGGACATCTGTGCGCTGGAGGTGCCGAAGCTGCCGGTCAGGCTGATGCGCGGGAAGAACGCCGCGCGCGCCGCGCCGATATCGGCGTTACGCGCCTGCAGGCGATGCTCGGCGGCGAGGATGTCCGGGCGCCGCTCGATCAGCGCCGAGGGGGTGCCCGGCGCGATGTCCTGGACCAGCATCGGTTCCTTGCGCACACCTTGAGGTATCGACTTCGCGGCGTCCGCGGTGCCGAGCAGCAGAACCAGCGCGTTGAACGCCTGCTGCTTCTGCCGTTGATTGCTTTCCTCTTCGGCGCGGGACTGCTCCACCAGGCCCAAGGCCTCCTGGTAGTCCAGCGCGGTCGCGGTACCGGCCGAGCGACGCTGGCTGATCAGGGCGAAAGAATACTCGCGGCTGGCCAGGGTCTGTTGCGTCAGGTCCAGGCGGCGCAGGGCGCCATCATGAATCAGGTAAGCCTGGCTGACCTCGGCGATCAGGGCGATCTGCGCAGCACGCGCGGCTTCTTCGGTGGCAAGGTATTCCTGCAACGCGGCATCGCTGAGGCTCTTCACCCGACCGAACAGGTCCAGCTCGTATTCAGGCAGCGACAAGCCCACCTGATAGCTGCTGACTACGCCCGACCTGCCGTTGTTGGACAGGTCGGCCGGTACTCTCTGGCGATTGCCCGAAGCACCCGCGTTCAGCCCCGGCACCCGGTCGGCACGCTGGATCCGGTACTGCGCCCGGGCCTGCTCGATGTCCAGCAGCGTCTGGCGCAGCGAGCGGTTGTTGTCCAGCGCGGTCGTGACCAGGCGGCGCAGGTCGGGGTCGACGATAAAGGTTTGCCAGACCATCTCGTTGACTGCACTGCCCCGCTGATGGGCCTGGCCGCTCCAACTGTCGGCCACCGGCGCGACAGGACGTTCATAGGTGGGCGCCAGCGAGCACCCGCCCAGCGCCATGGCGATCAGAAGCGTAGAAAAGGCTGAGATACGCATGGAGTCACTCCTGGGCCAGGGCCGGTTGTTCGATGGGGGCCGGTTTGCTGCGCAGCATTGACAGCACCCAGACAAAGCAGATCGGTACGAAGAGCACACCCAGCAAGGTCGCGCTGAGCATGCCGCCGATCACCCCGGTACCGATCGCGCGCTGACTGGCCGCGCCGGCACCGGTGGCCAGCGCCAGGGGCACCACGCCGAGAATGAAGGCCATGGAGGTCATGATGATCGGCCGGAAACGCAGGCGGGCCGCCTCGATCGCCGCGTCGCGCAGGCTGTAGCCTTGCTCCCACAGTTCCTTGGCGAACTCGACGATGAGGATCGCGTTCTTCGCCGCCAGGCCGATGATGGTGATCAGGCCGACCTTGAAGTACACATCGTTGGGCAGGCCGACCACCATGACCGCGAGCACCGAGCCGATCGCGCCGATCGGTACGATCAGCATCACCGTCAGGGGGATCGCCCAGCTCTCGTAAAGAGCCACCAGCAACAGGAACACCACCAGGATGGCGAGGGCGAACAGTTGCGTCGCCTGGCCGCTGGAAACCTTCTCCTGATAGGACAGGCCGGTCCATTCGTAGCCGATACCGGCCGGCAACTGCGAGGCCAGGCGCTCGATTTCTTCCATGGCCTGGCCGGTACTGAAACCGGGCCCGGCGTCGCCAACGATGCGGATCGACGGATAGCCGTTGTAGCGCACCAGTTGGACCGGCCCCTCCTCCCACTTCATGGTCACGAAGGCGCTGAGCGGTACCAGGTCGCCCTTGGCGTTGGGCACATACAGCTTGAGCACGCTCTCCGGAGTCATCCGTGCGCCCTGCTCGGCCTGGATCACCACGCGCTGCTGACGCCCGGCGTTGGTGAAGTCATTGATCACGTCCGAGCCGAAAGCCGAGGACAGCGTGCCGCTGATGGTCTCGAAGTTCACACCCAGGGTGCGTGCCTTCTCGCGGTCGATCACCAGGCGCAGCTGTGGCGCCTCGGCCAGGCCTTCCATCATCGCGTAGAGGAACTTGGGGTTGCCATAGACCTGGCTGAGCAGCGTATCCCGGGCTTGCAGCAACGCCTCGCGGCCAAGGCCGCCGCGATCCATCAAGCGCAGCGCGAAACCGCCGGAGTTGCCCAGGCCATCGATGGGCGGTGGCGACACGGCCATGATGGAGCCATCGCCAGGCATTGCGAAATGTTCGTTGACCGCCGCGATTTCCGCCTCGGCCGACTGTTGCGCACTGCGTTGCGACCAGTCCTTGAAGGTCGGGAAGGCCAGCGCAGCGTTGTCACCCTGGCCGGAGAAGCTGAAGCCCGAGACCAGGAACACCGAGGCCACCGCCTCGCGGGACTTGAGGAAACGCTCGAGTTCTTCACCGGTGGTGTCGGTACGGGAGCGGGCTGCGCCGGGCGGCAGTTGCACGTCGACCACCATGTAGCCCAGGTCTTCCGAAGGCACGAAGGCTTCCGGCAGGCGCAGGTAGAAATAGCCGAGTACGGCGATGATGCCGACGTACACCAGCATGAAGCGCGAGGTGCGCGCCACCAGCTTCGTGTTCAGGAACGAGTAGCGTTCGGTGGCGCGGGCGAAACCCCGGTTGAAGGCGCCGAAGAAGCCGCGCTTCTCGTGGTGCCCCTCGGGAATCGGCTTGAGCAGCGTGGCGCACAGCGCCGGGGTGAAGGTCAGGGCAAGGAAACCGGAGAACAGGATCGATACCGACAGCGATACCGAAAACTGCTGGTAGATGACACCCACCGAACCGGCCATGAACGCCAGCGGCAGGAACACCGCCGACAGCACCAGGGTAATGCCGATGATGGCCCCGGAGACCTGCTGCATCGCCTTGATCGTGGCCTCGGCCGGAGAGAGCCCCTCTTCCGCCATGATCCGTTCGACGTTCTCCACCACCACGATGGCGTCGTCCACCAGGATACCGATGGCCAGGACCATGCCGAACATGGTCATCATGTTCACCGAGAAGCCCAGCAGGTACATCACCAGCAGCGTACCCAGCAGGCACACCGGCACCACGATCGATGGAATCAGCGTATAGCGCACGTTCTGCAGGAACAGGAACATCACCAGGAACACCAGGACCATCGCCTCGATCAGGGTGTGGATCACCTTCTCGATGGCCACGTCGACGAAGCGCGAGGTGTCGTAGGGTACGGAATACTCCATGTCGTCGGGGAAGAATGCCGACAGCTCGGCGAGGCGCGCCTTCACCAGGGTGGCGGTCTCAATGGCGTTGGCGCCAGGCGACAGCTGGATCGCGCCGCCCACGGTCGGCTTGCCGTTCAGGCGCGAGGAAAGGTTGTAGCTC
Organism: Pseudomonas sp. GW531-T4; assembly: GCF_017349615.1. Classification (NCBI taxonomy): domain Bacteria; kingdom Pseudomonadati; phylum Pseudomonadota; class Gammaproteobacteria; order Pseudomonadales; family Pseudomonadaceae; genus Pseudomonas; species Pseudomonas sp. GW531-T4. The sequence continues at coordinate 6,931 of NZ_JACMZT010000030.1, read as the reverse complement.
TCCTTGCCGACTTCCAGGCGCGCGACATCGGCCAGCTTCAGCAGGGAGCCGTCTTCGTTGGCGCGCAGCACGATCTGGCCGAACTCATCCGGATTGTCCAGGGTCCCCTTGACCGCCAGCGTCGCGGTCAGCTCCTGCTGGGAGCTGCCCGGAGCGGCACCGAAGGCACCGGCCGGCACCTGGACGTTCTGGCCACGAATGGCATTGCTCACGTCGTCGATGGACAGCCCGTAGCCCACCAGTTTCTGTGGGTCGATCCAGACGCGCATCGCCGCTTCGGAGGAGAAGAACTGCAACTTGCCGACGCCCGGCAGGCGCCGCAGCTCGTTGTTGATGTTGCGCGCGGCGTAGTCACCCAGCGCCGTGGTATCGCTACGCTCCACATCTTCCTTGTAGCTGAGGGCGTAGATCAGCAGGAAGCCGGCACTGGACTGCTCGACCTGCAAGCCCTGGGTCAGCACGGCTTGCGGCATGCGCGCCTCGGCCTTCTTCAGGCGGTTTTGCACGTCCACCTGGGCCAGGTCCGGGTCGGTCCCGGGCTGGAACGTGACCACGATCTCGGCCACGCCGTTGGAGTTGTTGGTCGACTCGAAGTAGAGCAGGCCCTTGGCACCGTTGAGCGACTCCTCGAGCACGGTGGTGACCGAGTCCACCAACACCTTCGCCGAGGCGCCGGGATAGGTGGCAGTGATGGTGATCTGCGGCGGCGCGACGCTGGGGTACTGCGCCACCGGCAGCTTGGAAATGACCAGCAGGCCCGCCAGTGAAATGAACAGCGCCACGACCCAGGCGAAGTTCGGGCGCTTGATGAAGAATTGAGACATCGGAAAATCCTCGCGGCGAACTCGGCCTTACTGTTTCGACTCAGGCAACTGAGCCTGGGCCTGCGACTGGCTAGGCGTGACCTTGGCACCCGGTTGCAGGCCGGCCAGACCACCGACAATGACCTGGTCCCCCGCCTTCAACCCTTCACTGATCTGCCAGCGAGAACCCTGCATGGTGCCGGTGCGCACCGCGCGCGCCTCGACCCGCTCGTCCGCGCCGACCACGAACACCTGGGCGCTGCCATCGCTGGTGCGTTGCACCGCACGCTGCGGCACGAGGATCGCCTGGTTATCCGTTCCCTGCGGCGTGCGCACCCGCACGTACATGCCCGGCAGCAGAGTGCCGTCGGCGTTATCGAATTTGCCGCGCAGGACAATCTGCCCGGTGCCGCGATCCACGGCCACATCGGTGAACAGCAGTGAGCCCTGGCGCTCGAAAGGCGTGCCTTCAACGCGGATCGACAGCACCTTGTTGTCGTCGCCGGAGAGTTTTCCGTCCTTGAGCAATTCCCGCAGGCGCAGCGCATCCGCCGCCGACTGAGTGAAATCGACATACACCGGGTCGAGCTGCTGAACCCGCGCCATCAGCGTGGCGTCACCCTGGCCGACCAGAGCGCCTTCGGTTACCAGGGCGCGGCCGACACGGCCGGAAATCGGCGCGGTGACCGAGGCATAACCCAGGTTCAGCCGGGCGCTTTCCAGATCGGCCTGGGCCGAACGGGTCGCGGCCTGGGCACTGCGCAGGTCGGCGGTGGCGCTGTCGAAGTCCTGCTGGCTGACCGCCTCGATCTTCACCAGCGGTTCGTAGCGCTTGACTCGCGCCTGCGCCTCCTGCACTGCGGACTGGGCACGCGCCAGCTCGCCTTCGGCCCGCGATACCGCCGCCTTGAGCGGCGCCGGATCGATCTGGAACAGCAGGTCGCCGGCCTTTACATCAGCTCCCTCCTCGAAACGTTTTTTCATGACGATACCCGCCACCCGTGCACGCACTTCCGCCACACGCATGGGCTCGACCCTGCCCGGCAGCTCCGAGGTCAGGGCCAGGGGTTCGGTCACCGCCGCTACCACGTCTACCGGACGCGCCACTTCGGCCACGCTCTCTTGTTCATTCGCCGGACCGCATCCGGCCAGCGCAATGGCTGCTGCCAACGAGCCTGCCATCCCTATTGCACGCAAATTGCCCATAAATCACCCGAGGCTTGATTGAAAACGACTCGAATGCTACTTTCTAAATCCCAATGAGTCAACAATGTCTCATATGGGTAATATTTGTCATATTTCAGAAACCTGGATAGTGACCTGCACAGGTGCCCATCCGGAAAATCCATCCGAGGCTTGGTGATGACCCCGACTTCCCATGATGAACATCTGCTCAAGACGCTGACCTTGGCGGTGGTCAATCGACCGCGCGCCACCATGAAGGAGCTGGCGCAATTGGCGGGGGTAAGCAAGGCGACACTGCATCGCTACTGCGGCACACGGGAAAACCTGGAACACCAGTTGGAGGCGTACGCCGAGGGCACGCTCGAGCGGATCATCAAGAGCGCCGGGTTGCAGCACGCCGAGCCGCTGGAGGCACTGCGCCGCCTGATCAGAGAACACCTGGCCCATCGTGAGCTGCTGGCGTTCCTGATGGTGCAATACCGCCCCGACTTCCTCGACTTCGAACGCGGCGACGCGCGCTGGCGGCCTTACATCGAAGCGCTGGACGCGTTTTTCCTGCGCGGCCAGCAAAAAGGCGTGTTTCGTATCGACATTACCGCGGCGATCTTCAGCGAACTGTTCATCACCCTGATCTACGGCATGGTCGATGCCGAACAACGCGGGCGCGCGGCCAATGCCAATTCAGCCCGCACACTGGAGCAGATGTTTTTGCATGGAGCCCTGTGTCCCGGCGTGTCGAACGAGCGTTCGCCCACGCCGGAAACGGCTCTTTGGGTGTGAGTGCGCGCCCTCAGAAATGGCCGAGCGCTTCGCTGATGCTGGCAACCGGAGGGTGCTTGGGTTGATGGTGAATCGTCTTGTTCGAAGGCTGAAACTGAAAATAGACGGCGCCCGAGATCAGGGCGACAACCAGGAAAGCGGACAGGAACCGGCGCATCGAATACCTCCATCATCCAGCCTCGGGCTGAACGCAGGTCTTTTGTTATTGGTGATTCGAGTCTGGTCGCCGGCAGGGGTAAAAGCTTTGCAGATCGCGCCAGTTATTGTGCAAATCCTGCCAGACGCGACTCGGCTCGGGCGCTCTGGCAACAGGCGGGTGTCAGGCCGGCAGCCGCGCGCCTGGCCACGCCCCATGGCTCACTCGAGGGCTTGAGATGACGTCTACTGTCCGAGGCACCGCCCTGCTTGGGTTCACTGAGTTTGTCAGCAGCCTGGGGCTCGATCCGTCCCAGGCCCTGGCTGAGGTCAAGCTGCCCGCAGACCCGTTACCCGGGCAGCTTTCCGGCGTGCAGTTCAATGCCTTGATCGAGCTGTGCGCACAGCGTGCGAACAATCCCCTGTTCGGTCTGCAGTTCGGCCTGCGCCAAGGGCCGCAAGGGCTAGGGCCGCTGCTGTACGCAATGCGCAGCACCGGCAACCTGGGGGAAGCGCTGACGCTGCTGACCCGTTATTTCCATGTCCATAGCGATGGTGCGGAAGTGCGTCTCGAACGACAGGCCGGCAGTGCCCTGCTGTTGTACGACATCACCGACGGCGATCTGACCTCGGTGCGGCAGACCGTGGAGCTGGCCATGGGCGTGGCCGCGCACTTGCTGCATGACTTGCTGGGGCACGCCTGGAAACCGCGGGCCTTGATGTTGCGCCATGCTGCCGCCGCGGACCGCGGAGCCTACCGGGCCCTGCTGGGTGTGCTTCCGCGCTTCGACAGCCCGGTCAATGCCTGGGTATTCGATGAGTCGCTGCTGGCGACCCCGCTGGGCCCGACGGATGCCAGATGCCAGCAACTGGTCCAGCAGCATATCGACGAGCTGGCCCGGGTGACGCTGCAGGAGCTGCCGTCCTACGTGCAGAAACTGTTGCGCAGCCGGCTTGCCGGCGGCCAGGTGACGATACGCCAGGTCGCCGAGTACATGATGATCAGCCCGCGTACCCTGCAGCGCTATCTTCAGGCCCAAGGCACTGGCTTTCAGGAGCTGCTGGACAAGACGCGCCAGGCAATGGCCACGCGCTATATCTGCGACTCGTCGATCAGCCTGACGCAGCTGGCCAGCCTGCTCGGTTACGCGGACCTGAGCGCCTTCTCCCGGGCCTTCCACCGCTGGAACGGCATGAGCCCGCAAAAGTGGAAGCAGCGTTTGCAACCCCCTCATCGGCAATAGAAGTGGCGGAACATGACGATCAATCCTTTCATTCGCGCACTCAGCCTTGCGGGTTTCGACAAATTCGCTGCCCGTCAGGGTCTGGATCCGACCCATATGTTGCGCTGCGCTTCCCTGCCGCCGGCATCCCTGCGCCGTCCGGAAGATATCTTGTCCTTCCGTCGCTACTGCGAGTTGCTGGAGCTCTGCCAGCAGAGCTCCAGCAACGCGTTGTTCGGCCTGGAGTATGGGCTCTACCAGGGGATCGATGTCTTTGGCGATATTTTCTACCTGATCCACAACACCAGGACCGTCGGTGATGCGCTGTTCGAACTGCGGACCCACTACGGGTTTTACAACGGCGCGGCGCAAATCGGCCTGGATGTCGTCGACGGCATGGCACTCCTCAGCTATCGGGCCGGTGAACAGGCCGTTCCCGGACTGCCCCAGGCAGAAGAGCTGGCCTGTGGTGTCGGCCTGCGACTGATGCGCACCTTGGCAGGCGGAGACTGGCAACCCAAGGCGGTGCTGCTTCGCCACCCTCCCCTTGGCAATGAGTCGGCCTATCGGCGGGCGCTGGGTATTACGCCGACGTTCGCCGCGGCCCACACCGGGCTGCTGTTCGACGCCTCGGTGCTGGCGCTGCCACTGAGTCTTGCCGATGAAACCCTGCACCAACTGATGGCTGAACATCTGAGCGGCATGGAGCGCCTGGCCGCGGACGAAATGCCGGGCTACGTCAGGCAATTGCTGCGCAACCTGTTGCCCAGCGGTCGGGTCACGATCGAGCGGGTTGCCGACTGCATGGCGATAAACCCACGCACACTGCAGCGCCGCCTGGCGCAGGAAGGTACCTCCTTCCAGCGACTGCTGGATGAGACCCGCCAGGGAATGGTGCACAACTACCTGAAAATCCCCTCGATCAGCATGACCCACGTGGCGCAACTGCTCGGCTACGCCGACGTCAGCACCTTTTCCCGAGCATTCAATCGCTGGTTCGGCATGTCCCCGCTGGAATGCCAGAAGCAGTTGGGGTTACGCAGACAACCATTTCTGCTTCAGAGCCGGTTGAATGATCGGCAAAGCCGACCGTGAATATTGCTTTTTAAGTCCAGATGAATTCCACCAGGGGTGGTTTATCGTCACGGCGCGCCTCACTAGAGTATCCAGGCAGGGGCGACAACGGCTCTCCTGATTATTTCTGGACCCGACCTGAATCGCCTCGTATTGCATTGACTGCAGCCATCGCGAATACCACATCCTGGTTATGAACCTGTCCCCTCCCCCAATCCCGGATGTTGCCGGGTGTTTGGAGCATCGCAATGAAAACTCGTACTTTCCTTATCACCGGAGCCAGCAAAGGCATCGGCCGTGCGCTTGCGAACCAATTGTCCCAAGCGGGCCACCATGTGGTCGGCATCGCTCGCAACAGCGACGATCCAGACTTTCCCGGCACCCTTGTTGCCCTCGATCTGGGCGACCGGGAGCAGACCGAAAAAACGCTGGCGGGCCTGGTTTCACGTTATGCCTTCGATGGTTTGATCAATAACGTTGGCCTGGTGCGCCCGCAGGCTTTGGGCGATGTACAGCTCGACGATTTTGATGAAGTCATGCGGATCAACCTGCATAGCGCCTTGCAGGCAACGCAAGCCTTGCTGCCGGGGATGCGCAATCGAGGTTGGGGAAGGATTGTCAATATCTCCAGCCTGACCATCCTGGGGATCCCGCACCGTACCGCCTATGCCGCGGCAAAAGCCGCGCTGGTCAGCTTCACGCGCTCCTGGGCATTGGAGCTGGCAACCAGCGGGATCACCGTCAACGCCGTTGCTCCAGGCCCCACGGAAACCGAGTTGTTCCGTGCCGGGAATCCGCTCGGCAGCGACGGTGAAGCACGTTACCTGGCGAGCGTTCCCATGGGCAGGCTCGGTCAGCCGGATGAAATCGCGGCGGCCATCGCTTTCCTGTTATCGGAACAGAGCGGCTTTATCACTGGCCAGACATTGTTTGTCGATGGCGGAGCGTCCATTGGCAAATCGACGTTCTAACGACAATGCCTGTGGCCGTTGGTAGCCAATAGCCAACGCCTTACAGCTCGGACAGCCAAATGCGCACAGACTTTCCGCCGATGCCTGATAGCTTAAGGCCATCCAGCGGCATGCCCCATAAGCAGAGCTGCTGCGGACAAGACATGGAGGTCTGGCAGTCATCGTTCATCGAAGGCTGTTTCTATCAGGGACAAGGATCTGAAGCCGACGACTACCACCTCATCCTCCATGACCCGACATTCGCGCTCGCCACTTGCTGGCCTGCAGTGCGCGATGTGTGCAGTACGTGCCGGTGCTCTCCCAAACGCCCTGTTCCACGAGGAACAGCACTCGGGAAAACCACCCGGCACAATGGATTCCGGAAACCATTCAATAAACGGGGCGGACTCCGAAAAGCCAGACGAGTAGGAACTTATATATGGAGATATATCGTATGTCGGCTCAAGAGAACTTTGTTGGCGGATGGACTCCTTATCACAAACTGACCCCAAAGGATCAGGAAGTATTCAAAGAAGCCCTGGCCGGGTTCGTGGGTGTGCAGTACACACCTGAACTGGTTTCGACCCAGGTCGTCAACGGCACGAACTATCGCTATCAATCGAAAGCGACGCTGCCTGGCTCGTCGGAAAGTTGGCAAGCGGTAGTGGAAATCTACGCGCCTATCAAAGGCAAGCCGCACATCACCCAGATCCACCGGATCTAAGCAGGGACAAACCCGTCGGGTCGCGCACAGGTTGCGCGGCCCGATGGTTCATCGCGA